>URIK01000050.1 GCA_900547855.1 uncultured Collinsella sp.
TCTACACTCGACTAGTCGTCGGCAGCGTCAGATGTGTATAAGAGACAGCCCCTTCACCGAGCCTTCCTGCGAGGTGGACGTGAGCTGCCATGTGTGCGGCGGCAAGGGCTGCAACTTCTGCAAGCACAGCGGCTGGATCGAGATCCTGGGCTGCGGCATGGTCGACCCCAACGTCCTGATCAACTGCGGCATCGACCCCGAGAAGTACACCGGCTTCGCCTTTGGTATTGGCGCCGAGCGCGTCGCGGCACTGCGCTACGACCTGCCCGACCTGCGCACGTTGATGACTGGCGATATGCGCTTCCTGAACCAATTTTAGGCTTGCCCAGGCACCCCATCTTGGCGTTCAAACCGTCGCTCGCGTACCTTTAGTACGCGTCGCTCCTCTTTCACGCCAACCTGGGGCACCTGGACAACCCTAAGGCGAACGTCTTCATTTGATATTCCTCCCTTTGCGGAGATTAAGAACTAGGAGAGCTACATGCGCGTTTCTTACGACTGGCTCAAGACCATGATCGATATTCCGGAGGATCCCAAGACCCTTTCGGACGAATATATCCGTACCGGCACCGAGGTCGAGGCGATCGACACCGTGGGCGAGTCCTTCGACCACGTGGTGACCGCCAAGGTGCTCACCAAGATCCCGCACCCCGATAGCGACCACATGTATGTGTGCTCGGTCGATGTGGGCGACAAGAATCTCGACGCCGACGGCAATCCCGCTCCGCTGCAGATCGTCTGCGGCGCGCAGAACTTCGAGGCCGGCGACCACATCGTCACGGCCATGATTGGCGCCGTGCTTCCCGGCGACGTTAAGATCAAGAAGAGCAAGCTTCGCGGCGTCGTGTCCATGGGCATGAACTGCTCCGCGCGCGAGCTCGGCCTGGGTGGCGACCACTCCGGCATCATGATCCTGCCCGAGGATACGCCCTGCGGCATGCCGTTTGCCGAGTACGTGGGCTCGAGCGACACCGTGCTCGACTGTGAGATCACGCCCAACCGTCCCGACTGCCTGTCCATGATCGGCATGGCCCGCGAGACCGGCGCCATCTTCGACCGCGATTTCCACGTTGAGCTGCCCGCCATCAAGGTCGAGACCGGCCGCGCGACCGACGACGAGCTTTCCGTCGAGATCGCCGACGAGGGCCTGTGCGACCGCTACGTTGCCCGCATCGTGCGCAACGTCAAGGTCGGCCCGTCGCCAGACTGGATGGCCAAGCGCCTCAACGCCCTGGGCGTGCGCCCGCACAACAACATCGTCGACATCACCAACTACGTGATGATGCTCACCGGTCAGCCGCTGCACGCCTTTGACCTGGACACCTTTGCCGAGCGCGATGGCCACCGTCGTGTGGTGGTTCGTGCCGCCCAGCAGGACGAGAAGTTCACGACGCTCGACGGCGAGGAGCGCGTGCTCGACGCCGGCATGGGCCTCATCACCGACGGCGAGCGCCCCGTGGCGTTGGCCGGCGTTATGGGTGGCATGGATTCCGAGATCGAGGACGATACCGTTGACGTGATGGTCGAGAGTGCCTGCTTCAACGCCGGCCGCACCTCGCACACCAGCCGCGACCTTTCGCTGATCTCCGACGCCTCCATCCGCTTTGAGCGCCAGGTCGACGAGACCGGCTGCGTGGACGTCGCCAATGTGACGTGCGCGCTCATCGAGGAGATCGCCGGCGGCGAGGTTGCTCCCGGCTATGTCGACGTTTTCCCCGCGCCCAAGACCATCGACAGCATTAAGCTGCGCCTGGCCCGCGTGCACGCCATCTGCGGTGCCGACATCGAGCCCGACTTTATCGAGCGCTCGCTCACCCGCCTGGGCTGCACCGTCGAGCGCGACGGCGAGGACTTTATGGTCACGCCGCCGAGCTTCCGTCCCGACCTGCCGCGTGAGATCGACCTGATCGAGGAGGTCCTGCGCCTGTGGGGCATGGGTCGCGTCACGGCGACCATTCCGGCTGCCAAGAACCACATCGGCGGTCTGACGCGCGAGCAGAAGCTTACCCGCAAGGTTGGCGAGATCCTGCGCGCCTGTGGCCTCAACGAGACCACGACCTTTGGCTTTGCCGCCCCGGGCGACCTGGAGAAGATTGGCATGTCCACCGAGGGCCGCGGCTGCCCCGTGGTTCTCATGAACCCGCTGGTAGCCGAGCAGACCGAGATGCGTCGTTCGCTGCTGCCGGGCCTGCTGCAGTCCGTGGCCTACAACGAGGCGCACGGTACGCCCAACGTACACCTGTACGAGGTCGGCAGCCTGTTCCACGGTCGCGAGAATGCCAGCCTGCCCAAGGAGACCAAGTCCGTGGCGGGTGTGCTCTCGGGCCAGTGGAGCGAGCGGTCCTGGAACATGAAGTACCGCAAGTTGCGCTTCTTCTTTGGCAAGGGCATCGTCGAGGAGTTGCTCGCCCAGCTGCGCATCGAGAAGGTTCGCTTTCGTCCCGTCGAGGGCGAGGGCTATGCCTTCCTGCAGCCGGGTCGTGCTGCCGAGGTGCTCTCGGGCGGTACCGTGCTGGGCTGGGTTGGCGAGATCCACCCCGAGGCGCGCGAGGCTATGGGCATTGACGAGGTCGTCGTTGCCTTTGAGCTCGATCTGGACAAGCTGATCAAGGGCGCCCGCAACCAGGAAAACTACCGCGAGTTCTCGCAGTACCCTGCCGTTGAGCACGATCTGGCTATCGTGGTCGACAACACCGTGACCTGCGAGGATCTTGAGCGCCGCATTACCAGCGCCGGCGGCAAGCTGCTCGAGGGCGTGCGCCTGTTCGACGTCTACCGCGATCCCATCCGCATCGGAGCAGGCAAGAAGTCCATGGCCTTTGCGCTTACGTATCGCTCCGACGACCACACGCTCACCAGCGAAGAGGTCGAAAAGGCGCACCAGAAGATCGTCACCAAGGTGTGCAAGGGCGTAAACGGCGAGGTCCGCGGCTAGGATTTGCGCTGGGTATAGGCCAGCGGTGGCTGCTGCCGAGTCCTACGTGACTGCTATGCCCGGTATAAGGCACCGTTGAGCCTGCATATATGACACGCGCATTACATAACGGCGTGCTGCTTTGTCGGCAGTGCGCCGTTTTGCTATGATAGCCCGCGGCGTGTTACGAATCTGACATTACGTAACACTGGAAAGGTGATTCAAGCGGCGTTGCAATTCCGTGCGCCGATAACCGGGAGGCGTACATGCACATTCCAGATAATTATCTGTCCCCGCAGACCGATGCCGTCATGGCAGTGGCGATGGTGCCCGTTTGGATCCACTGCATCAAGAAAGTGCGCGCCACGCTCGATCGCGAGCACATGGCTTTCCTGGGCATCTGCGCCGCGTTCTCCTTCCTGCTTATGATGTTCAATGTGCCGCTGCCCGGCGGCACCACAGGTCACGCCGTCGGCGGCGCGCTCATTGCACTGCTGCTAGGCCCCGAGGCCGCGGCCATTGCGGTTTCGGTCGCACTGGCACTGCAGGCGCTGCTGTTTGGCGACGGCGGCATCCTGTCCTTTGGAGCCAACTGCTTTAACATGGCATTTGTGCTGCCGTTTGTGGCAGCCATCGTGTTCCGTGCGCTCAACGGCCGCCTGCACGACAAGAGCTGGGGCACCTCGGTTTCTGCCATCGTGAGCGGTTGGATCGGCTTGTGCGTGGCTGCCCTGTGCGCTGCCATCGAGTTCGGCATTCAGCCGATGCTCTTCACCAACGCCTCGGGTGCTCCGCTGTACTGCCCCTTCCCGCTGTCCGTGGCCATTCCGGCCATGTTGATCCCGCATATGCTGGTTGCCGGCGTGGTCGAGGGCGTGGCGACGGCCGCCATCTACGGCTTTATCAAGAAGACGGCGCCGGGCATTATCGTCGGCCCCGAAGCCGCCGATGGCCAGCTTGCCGCCGAGGGCGCTGCTGCCAAGAAGACGTCGCTGATCCCCACGCTTATCCTGGTCGCCGTGCTTGTCGTGGCTACGCCGCTCGGCTTGCTTGCCACCGGTGACGCCTGGGGTGAGTGGGACGCCGAGGGCGCCGCGACCGCCGTTCAGGAGGTTGGCGACGACAGCCTGCAGGCTTCGGTCGGTCTCGACACCCCGACCTTTGCCGACGCTCTGCCTACGGGTGATTACCTGCAGGCCTATTCCGAGGAGCAGGGTCTCGGCTTTGCCGGTCAGGCTGCCATGTATATCCTGTCCGGCGTGATTGGCGTGGCGGTGCTCACCATCGCATTCCGTCTGATCTCGCTGACGGTCAAGGAAAGCGGAGCCCATGGCGATGGTCGAGCTGCCTAGCTGGCTTGCGGTCGAGCAGCGATACGAGCCTACGGGCGCTCGTCATCGCGTGATGCAAAAGAACGTCCTGCACCTGGCGAGCCTGCTTGAGCGGGTTCGCCTGGGTGGAGGCGCGCACGAGGGCGGGTCGATGGTCGACCGCGCCCTTTCTTGCGTTTCGGCTCCGGTGCGCCTGGTGGGGATATTCGTTTGCGTCCTGTGCGTGTGCCTGACACAAAGCCCACTGTACCTCATGTTGATGGCGGCCATTGCGCTGGTGCTCGTTGCCGTGCGTCCCGTACGCGGGCTGCGCGCGACCTTTGTGCCGGCGCTTGGCGCCGCGGGGCTCGCAGTGGTTTTGGCGCTGCCTGCCCTGCTGCTGGGTGCTTCCGCTACGGGCGCCATGCTCAAGATTGCGCTCAAGACCTTCATTAATGTGTCGCTGGTGCTGGGCGTTTCGTGGACCCTCACGTGGAGCCGCATGTCGGCGGCGCTCAAGATGCTGCACCTACCCGACGAAGTTATCTTTACGTTTGATATGGCGCTCAAGCACATCGAGGTGCTGGGTCGTACGGCGCACGATCTGTGCGAATCGGTCATGCTGCGCAGCGTTGGCCGTGCGCCCGAGGGATTTTCGCGTACCGATTCGATCGCGGGTATCATGGGCATGACCTTTATCAAGGCGATGAAATGCAGTCGCGCGATGGACGAGGCTATGCTTTGCCGCGGCTTTGCCGGTGCGTATCCGGCTCCCGCGCGCGCCAGGTTTGGCTGGCGCGATGCGGCCTATGCGGCCGGCGTGGCGCTGCTGACAGTGTTGTGCGCCGTGCTGTAACGCGGGCGGTCGAACCGTCGATATGAATAGGGAAGGGCGACGTTTTGGCAAACGATACAAATGACGCGATGGGCGCGAGCGGTGCTGCCGGCGCCGAGGTCACGCCGCTCATCGAGTTTCGCGACGTGGTGTTTTCCTATGCGGGTCATACGGTGATCGACGGCGTTTCATTGCGGGTGAACCGTGGGGAGCTCGTTGCTCTGCTTGGTCCTAACGGCTGCGGCAAGACGACGATCATGCGCCTTATTAACGGCCTTGAGCTCGCGGACGCGGGCACGTATCTGTTTGACGGGCATGCGGTCGATGCGGCATATCTCAAGGATTCCGCGACGGCCCAGCGGTTCCATCAGCGCGTGGGCTTTGTGTTCCAAAACGCCGATGCCCAGCTGTTCTGCGCCACGGTGGGCGAGGAAGTTGCTTTTGGTCCCGCGCAGATGGGGCTGCCGGCAGACGAGCTCGAGCGCCGCGTGAGCGATGCCATGGGGTTGTTCCAGGTTGCCGACCTTGCCGACGCCTCTCCCTATCAGCTCTCGGGCGGGCAAAAGAAGCGCGTTGCGCTGGCTGCGGTGGTGTCGATGAACCCGGATATCTTGGTCCTTGACGAGCCTACCAATGGGCTCGACGAGGATTCATGCGACATCGTGGTCAACTTCTTGCTGGCCTACGTCGCGGCGGGTAAGACGGTCTTGATGAGCACACATCATCAGGATTTGGTGCGGCGCCTGGGTGCCCGCGCCATCTATATCGATCGATATCACCATGTGGTCGAGGCGCCGGTGTCGTCGTATGGAACCGAGAGCGGCGCTGCGGAATAGTTGCTGCGTAGAGCGTGCGTAGCCGCCCGCGCGGCTTTGCCGTGATGGTATAGTTATCCAGGTTTTTTATGGGGGTGGCTATGCCAAGTTGGAACATTCATATCGCTCAGACGGAGCGTTTGCTGGAGCGCACCGGTGCACTTGCCAATAGCGTGCGCGACCGCAATGCCTTTTTGTTTGGCTGCGTGGTTCCGGATATTTTCGTGGGCTATATGGTCCCTGGCATCGCCGATCCCATCCCGTACCGCATTACGCACTTTGCCAAGCCCGAGCCTATCCCTAAGCCGCGTGAGCACGAGTTCTGGGATACCTATGTGGCACCGTTGCTTAAAAGTTCGCCCACCGGTGCGCCAGCCGCGGCGACCTCGATTATCGAGGAGCGCGAGCGACTGAATCGCGTGCACTATCCCCAGCGCTACAGGGATGCTGAGCCGGTTGTCGGTCCCGGCGCTCGTGAGTTCTCGCTTGCGTCCGAAGATGTGGCGCAGTCGTTGCTCGATTTGACACTGGGTGTCTGGTCGCATCTGGTGGCCGATACCGTATGGAATACGCGCGTGAATCAGTACCTGGAGGCGCACGGCGGCAAGCCGTGCGAGGAGTTCCGCATTAAAAAGCAAGGCGACTTTGACTGGTTTGGCAAGACGCTGGGCATTGTTTCCATCCCGCGTGCGACCGATCGCCTGTATACCGCTGCGACGCGTTTTGGGCAGTATCCCATCCATAAGGAGTATGTGCTCAAGACCATCGGCGTCATGCACGAGATCGTGCGCGAAAACCCCGGCGAGCCCGATCATCCGCCGTACCGCCTGCTGACCGAGGAGTTCTTTGACGCAACGTTTACCGAGGTCGTCGAGCTGACCGAGGCGGGCTTTGCGGCTCGCGTTGCTGCTTCTGACGTTCCCGCAGTCCCTCTGATCGCTAGCTGCTAGCCGGCCGGCTTAACGGAGAACAGTTCATCCCAATTGACCAACAGCTCCCGCCGCAGGGCATCTTCGGTGGTGCGTTCCTGATCGGTCTTTGGGATGTAGGGGAGCCCCGCCTTTTTATGAATGAGCTCGGCGATGCTATCAAAGCTCTTCCTGTCCTTGATTTGCTCATAGGTTATCTGGATAACGTCATAGCCCATGCTTGTGAGGGCGGTGGTGCGCTCGGCATCGGAGAGGCTTGCGGCTTCGTTGTCATGGGCGGAGCGGCCTTGGCATTCCAGAATGACGCCCATGCTGTTGGTGGCACTTTCGATGAGGATATCGGCGTAGCAGCAGGTTTTGTAATACAGTGAGCGCGCGGCGTCGCTGAGTAGGATGCGCACGTTGTTTGCGATGTTGATGCCCATGCCGCCCTCGTCGCGGGGGAGCGAGACAAGCATGGAGGTCTGTACTTCGAAGGGCGAGGCAGTTTGCCCCGTCATGTGCTCGGCTGTCCAGCGCAGTTGTTTAACGCCGCGCAGGCCTGCGGCCTGCTTGGCGAACGTGGCGATATCCGCTGCGGAAAGAAGCGGCGTGCGCTTCCACAGGTTAGTGCCATTGCCCTTGGTGTCGACAACACGCTCCCAGCCGCAGTTGGGTGGAATGAGCTTAAGCGAAATAGCTTCATCGAGTTGTTGTTGTGTTCGCTCGCAGGGCTTAAATACTGCAAAGGAGCTGCACATCTCGTAGCAAGCCATGAGTAACTGGTTGCGTGAGACCTGCGTAGCAAGGCTGAGCAGCGTAAACTCGGGCGACGTGACATCAAATCCATGTTCAGTCTGCCTAAACGACCCGGGAGGTGGTTCTTGGGTCAGGAGGTGCGATTTAAACAGGCTTCGCGACCCGGATTGTGCCCGAGTGAATACAAGCCTGTGAAGCGGTGCGTGAAGCAGGTCTTTTACAACTGCATGACTTCCGAGGCCGCAACATCTGCGATCCATATTACCAAGGCTAATGGCGGGGTAAAGGCCTAATACCTGCGGCGGGATGCGGTAGTAGTTAAAGGCGGATTGCCCACAAAGCGTCAGGTCCATAATGCCCTCCTGGCCGAAATCATCTCTTTGAAGCGAGTGATGCCAGCGTCAATCCGGAGGTATGCGGCAAAATCTGAACCCTATGAGCAGACCTGGCTTTTGAGGCTAGTTTATCAGGCATTTTGTTGCGAAAAAACAGGGTGTGCTCGGAGGTTCCAGATTTTGCCGCATACTTCCGAAAACCAGGTCGATTTGGTTCTTGCTAAAACGATTTATCAGCCCTGCGTGAGGTGTGGTCTTGCCACCGGGTGAACACTTCTAGCGCCTGAGCTATATTTTTTGGGCCTCGAAGGGTGGATTTCGCGCTTTTGGTAAAGAAATGAGTGCGTGTTTTGCCGTGCGCCGGCATTGGCACAGAAAAAGGGTCCGGAAGGCGAAGCCTTCCGGACCCTTTGCAATGCAAATCTGCTTGCAAGTGCGATTTAGCGCACCTGAGCGACGTAAGCGACGTTGGTCGAGGAGACCTTGTCCTCGAGCTGGACGCTCATGCGGGGATCGCCGGCGGTAGCGACGGTCAAATCGCCAGTCTTGACGTAGCCGAGCTCCTTAGCGGTCTCGATCGCCTTGACGATCGTGCCGTTGACGGTGCCCTGGGTAATCTCGGCCTGGTGCGGGATGACGCCCCAGTACATGATCATCTGCTGGACGGCCCACTCGTGGCGGGAGAACGCGCAGATCGGCATGTTGGGACGGAAGTGCGAGATCAGGCGAGCGGTACGACCGGTGGTCGTCGGCACGGTGATGCACTTGGCGCCAACGGTGGTGGCCATGTTCACAGCGGACATACCCACAACGTTGTTGACGACGCGGGTGCCGTGAGCGTCAGCCGGAACCTCGAGCGGAGCGTGAGCCGGGAGGTACTTCTCGGTCTCGAGAGCGATGCTGGCCTGCATCTTGACGGCCTCGACCGGGTACTTACCGGCAGCGGACTCGCCAGAGAGCATAACGGCGTCGGTGCCGTCGTAGATGGCGTTAGCAACGTCGGCAACCTCGGCGCGCGTTGGGCGCGGGTTCTGCTGCATGGAGTCGAGCATCTGCGTAGCGGTGATAACGGGCTTGTAGGTCGCGTTGCACTTGGCGATGATCTCCTTCTGGATGTGCGGAACGAGCTCGGGCTTGATCTCGATGCCCAGGTCGCCACGGGCGACCATGATGCCGTCGGAAGCCTCGAGAATCTCGTCGAAGTTCTCGACGCCCAGGGCGCACTCGATCTTCGGGAAGATCGTCACGTGCTCGCCACCGTTCTCGCGGCAAAGCTCGCGGATGCCGCGGACGGACTCGCCGTCACGGATGAAGGAAGCGGCGATGTAGTCGATGTTCTCGGTCAGGCCAAAGAGGATGTCCTGACGATCGCGCTCGGTGATGGCGGGCAGCGAGATGTTGACATTAGGCATGTTGACGCCCTTGCGCTCGCCAATCAGGCCGTCGTTCTTGACGACGCAGGTCATGTCCTGGCCGCTGACGGACTCGACCTCAAGGGCAACCAGGCCGTCATCGATCAGGATGAGGGAGCCCTTCTCGACCTCGGAGGGCAGAGCCAGGTAGTCGAGGGAGATGTGCTCAGCGGTGCCGTGGAAATCCTCGGTCGTGGGCTGAGCAGTAACGACGATCTTGTCGCCGGTCTTGACGGCAACCTTCTTGCCGTCGACCAGAAGGCCGGTGCGGACCTCGGGGCCCTTGGTGTCGAGCAGGATGCCGACGGGCATACCGAGCTCCTTGGAAATACGACGGACGCGCTCGATGCGACCGTGGTGCTCGTCGTAGGAGCCGTGCGAGAAGTTAAAACGGGCGACGTTCATGCCCGCCTTGATCATCTCGCGGATGGTCTCGTCGCTATCGCAGGCGGGACCCATGGTGCATACAATCTTAGTGCGCTTGTACATTCAGACCTCCATCTGACATCGTCTTGCGCTGATAGATAAACCATAAGAAATAAAACTGAGATGATTATAACGAAATGACGACCGAATACCCCAAAAAATCGACCGTATGCCGAATTAGAAGTTCATTTTTTGCGGAAAAACGGTATATGCAAAAACTTTACCAACCGTTCTAACCGCTGCTATCTGGGCGATATTTCAGTTTGATGATGCGCCGAAGAAAAAACGTTTTATCAATGTTGAGCATCACACGGTCTGCACCGTTGCTTGTGGACCATATTTCCAAATGGATTGTTTTGGCTAGACGTGTCGCTTTGGGGTACCATAGCCCCACTATCAACTGCCGCTCAGCACGGCAGCCTTGATGAGCCCTTGCCCTTCTCCTGGGAATTATGATCGGGCATCAATCTGCTGAGTGGCCCGAATCCCAGGAGGGGACTCTATATGCAAAAGGAATACCTGTCCGCCGCGGCGGAGGTGCTCAGCGACCAAGGTGTCGATGAGAACCTCGGCCTGAGCAACGACGAGGCGTCGTCGCGCCTCGCCAAGACAGGCCCTAACAAGCTCGAGGAAGCCGAGAAGACGCCGCTGTGGAAGCGTTTCTTTGAGCAGATGGCCGACCCCATGGTCATCATGCTGATCGTTGCCGCCGTCATCAGCGCGCTCACGGGTATGGTCAAGGGCGAGCCCGACTTTGCCGATGTCGTCATTATCATGTTCGTCGTTATCGTCAACTCGGTGCTGGGCGTGGTCCAGGAAGCCAAGAGCGAAGAGGCCCTCGAGGCCCTGCAGGAGATGAGCGCGGCGCAGTCCAAGGTGCTGCGCGACGGCAAGCTCGTGCACCTGCCGAGCGCCGAGCTCGTGCCCGGCGACGTAATCATGCTCGAGGCGGGCGACTCCGTCCCGGCCGACTGCCGCGTGCTCGAGAGCGCTACGATGAAGATCGAAGAGGCCGCACTCACCGGCGAGTCCGTGCCCGTAGAGAAGCACGCCAACGTGATCGAGCTTGCCGCGGGCACCAATGACGTGCCGCTCGGCGACCGCAAGAACATGTGCTACATGGGCTCCACCGTGGTGTACGGTCGCGGTCGCGCCGTCGTGGTCGGTACCGGCATGGATACCGAGATGGGCAAGATTGCCGGCGCCCTGGCCGAGGCCAAGGAAGAGCTCACGCCGCTGCAGGTGAAGCTCGCCGAGCTCAGCCGCATCCTCACCATCATGGTGATTATCATTTGCGTCGTGATCTTTGGCGTTGATATCCTCCGCCACGGCGTGGGCAACGTCCTTACCGACCCGACTGCCTTGCTCGACACCTTTATGGTCGCCGTCTCGCTCGCCGTTGCTGCCATCCCCGAGGGCCTGGTCGCCGTCGTGACCATCGTGCTATCTCTCGGCGTGACCAAGATGGCCAAGCGCCAGGCGATTATCCGTAAGCTCTCTGCCGTCGAGACCCTCGGCTGCACGCAGACCATCTGCTCCGACAAGACCGGTACCCTTACCCAAAATAAGATGACCGTCGTCAAGCACGAGCTCGCTGCGCCTAAGGAGAAGTTCCTGGCCGGTATGGCCCTTTGCTCCGACGCCCAGTGGGACGAGGAGTTGGGCGAGGCCGTGGGCGAGCCGACTGAGTGCGCGCTCGTCAACGATGCCGGCAAGGCTGGTCTCACTGGCCTGACTGCCGAGCACCCGCGCGTGGGCGAGGCCCCGTTCGACTCGGGCCGCAAGATGATGTCCGTGGTCGTCGAGACCCTGGACGGCGAGTACGAGCAGTACACCAAGGGCGCGCCCGACGTGGTGATCGGCCTGTGCACCCACATCTACGAGGGCGATAAGGTCGTCCCCCTGACCGAGGAGCGTCGTGCCGAGCTCGTGGCCGCCAACAAGGCCATGGCCGACGAGGCCCTGCGCGTGCTGGCGCTGGCAAGCCGCACCTACACCGAGGTTCCGGCAGACTGCAGCCCCGCTGCGCTCGAGCACGACCTGGTCTTCTGCGGCCTGTCCGGCATGATTGACCCTGTCCGCCCCGAGGTCGCCGACGCCATCCGCGAGGCCCATGACGCCGGTATTCGCACCGTCATGATCACGGGCGACCATATCGACACCGCCGTGGCCATTGCCAAGCAGCTGGGAATCGTCACCGATTGCAGCCATGCCATCACCGGTGCCGATCTCGATCGCATGAGCGACGAGGAGCTCGACGCGCACATCGAGGACTACGGCGTGTACGCTCGCGTCCAGCCCGAGCACAAGACCCGCATCGTCGAGGCCTGGAAGTCGCGCGACCAGATCGTGGCCATGACGGGCGACGGCGTCAACGATGCCCCGTCCATCAAGCGCGCCGACATCGGCGTTGGCATGGGCATCACCGGCACCGAAGTGACCAAGCAGAGCGCCAAGATGATTCTGGCGGACGACAACTTCTCCACCATTGTGGCCGCCGTACGCGAGGGTCGCGTGATCTTCGACAACATCCGCAAGGCGGTGCACTTCCTGCTCTCCTGCAATCTGGGAGAAATTCTTACGGTGTTCGGGGCCATGATGCTGTGGCGGGAAAGCCCGCTGATGCCCATGCAGCTGCTGTGGATTAACCTCGTCACCGATGGTCTGCCCGCC
>URIK01000051.1 GCA_900547855.1 uncultured Collinsella sp.
GATCTACACTCGACTAGTCGTCGGCAGCGTCAGATGTGTATAAGAGACAGCCGCGCCTCCGACCACGCACTCGACTACGTTATGTACGTCCCGGCTACCGCCGACGAGATCGAGGCTATCTTTGCCAAGGGTCTGGCTGCCGAGCCGCTTACCGAGGAAGAGGTCCTCAAGTACAAGACTGCCTTTATGCAGTTCGTTGCCGGCGAGTATGTCCGTCTGGGCTGGGCCATGCAGCTGCACTTTGGCTGCAAGCGCGACAACAACCGCGCCATGTTTGCCAAGCTCGGTCCCGATACCGGCTACGATTGCATCTCCAACTACACGCCGTCCGACCAGCTTGCCGATTTCCTCAACTCCATTCAGGAGACCTGCGGCCTGCCCAAGACCATTCTGTACAGCCTGAACCCCATCGATAACACCATGATCGATACCGTCATGGGCTGCTTCCAGGAGGCTCCGACCGCCGGTAAGATCCAGAACGGCTCCGCCTGGTGGTTCAACGACAACGAGGTCGGCATGCGCGAGCAACTCACGGCTCTGGCTAACGAGGGCGTCCTGGGCAACTTTGTGGGCATGCTTACCGACTCCCGCTCTTTCCTGTCCTATCCGCGCCACGAGTACTTCCGTCGCGTGCTGTGCAGCGTGATCGGCGAGTGGGTCGAGCAGGGCAAGTACCCGGCCGACATGGAGCTGCTGGGCAGTATCGTGCGCGACATCAGCTACAACAATGCGGTCCGCTACTTTGGCTTTGACCTGGACACCGACGAGGCCTAAATCCAAACCTGGTTCCGGGAGCGCCGTCGCCACACGCGGTGCCCCCGTTTTGCTTACACGCTAACGGCTATCTAAGGAGACACATAGATGGAGAACATCAGCTACGATACGCTCGAGAAGATCGGCTACGAGGGCTACCTGCTGCCCAAGGACGCGCCGGAGAAGGTTCTGCAGTTTGGCGAGGGCAACTTCCTACGCGCTTTCGTTGACCGCTTCTTTGACATGGGTAACGAGGCGACCGGCTGGAATGGCAAGCTCGTCATGGTCCAGCCCATCAGCGGCGCCTTTGGCTTTGCCGACGGTATCAATGCCCAGGACGACCTGTATACCGTGCTGGTGCGCGGCAAGGAGGACGGCAACACGGTCGACGAGTCCCGCGTGATTAGCGCTTGCAGCCGCTGCATCAACCCGTACCGCGAGGACGACTACCGCGCCATGATGGAGGTCGCCGTCTCTGACGACCTGGAGATTATCGTCTCCAACACCACCGAGGCCGGTATCGCCTACGACCCGTCCTGCAAGGCCGACGACATGCCGCCCGCGAGTTTCCCCGCCAAGCTTGCTCAGGTCCTTCACGCCCGCTGGGCCGCCGGCAAGCCGGGCGTCATTGTGCTCGCCTGCGAGCTCATCGATCACAACGGCGAGGAGCTGCTGCGCATCATGAACCAGTACGTGAGCGACTGGGGCTGGGAGGACGAGTTTGCGCAGTGGATGGCCAACGACTGCACCGTCTGCACCACGCTCGTCGACACTATCGTCCCCGGCCGCATCCGCGACCCCAAGGAGGCCGCTGCCGTGGCCGAGCGCCTGGGCTACGAGGATCCCTTCCTGGCCGTGCGCGAGCCCTTCCAGATGTGGGGCATCCAGGGCGATGAGTCGCTTGCCGAGAAGCTCCCCTTCGTGAAGGCCGGCCTGCCGGGCGTCTTTGTGACCCCCGATGTCACCCCGTACAAGAAGCGCAAGGTCCGCATCCTCAACGGCGCCCACACTGCCTTTGTTCCGGGCTCCTGGGTTGCCGGCTTTGACATCGTGCGCGATTGCATGCACGACGAGACCGTCCGCGGCTTCATGAACACCATGCTCTACCACGAGGTCATCCCGACGCTTGCCGCCGATTTGGATGTCGAAGACTGCAAGGCCTTTGCCGCCGCCGTCGAGAACCGATTCGACAACCCGTTTATCGACCACGCGCTGCTCTCCATTTGCCTCAACTCCACGGCCAAGTGGCGCGCTCGCGACCTGCCCACGCTCAAGGACTATGTTGCCGAGACCGGCAGCCTGCCCAAGTGCCTGGCCACGAGCCTAGCTACGCTCATCGCCTTCTACACGCAGGAGCTTGTGTCCCGCGAGGGCGATGGCCTGCACCTGCGCCGTGCCGACGGCACCGAGTACACCGCTCAGGACGACGCCTTCGTGCTCGACTTCTACGCCGCCCACGCCGGTACAGACGATGCCGAGCTGGTGCACGACGTGCTCACCAATGAGCAAATGTGGGGCGAGGACCTTACGAAGATCGCCGGTCTTGAGGAGTTTGTCGTCAGCACACTCGCCGTCGTGCGTGTCGAGGGCGCCAAGCAGGCCTTCGCCAACGCTCAGGCGTAAATTCCCGGTGCGGGCGCCAGGCGGCTTGCCCGCGCCTCGACTTCTGCTCAACCTGTAGGGTTAGGACCATTTGTAATGAACACTATCCAGATCAATCCGGCCGATAACGTGATCGTCGCGCTGTCGCCGCTTGCCAAGGGTGCCGCCGTCGCGGTTCCCGGGGTGGGCGAGGTCGTTGCCGCGGAGAATATTCCGCAGGGCCACAAGATGGCCGTGCGTGCCATTGCGGCGGGGGAGGACGTCGTCAAGTACGGTCTTCCTATCGGCCACGTGACGGGCGACATCCAGCCCGGTCAGTGGCTTCATACGCATAACGTCAAGACCAACCTTTCGGGCGAGGTCGAGTACGCTTACAACCCGACGCATCCGGTCGTTGAGCCGGTTGAGCCCGAGACCTTTATGGGCTTCCGTCGTGCCGACGGCCGCGCCGCCACGCGCAACGAGCTGTGGATCATCCCCACGGTCGGCTGCGTCAACGAGGTCGCACGTGCCATGTGCGAGCAGGCACAGGATCTGGTCGAGGGTTCGCTGGAGGGCGTTTACTATTTCCCGCATCCCTTTGGCTGCTCCCAGACCGGCGCCGACCACGCTCAGACACGCCGTCTGCTGGTGGCGCTCTCGCGTCACGCAAACGCTGCGGGTGTGCTGTTCCTGTCCCTTGGTTGCGAAAACTGCACGCACCAGCAGGTGCTCGACGAGCTCGGTGACTTCGATCACGAGCGCGTTCGCTTCCTCACCTGCCAGGATGTAGCCGACGAGCAGGTCGAGGGCCACAAGATTCTGTCTGAGCTGGCCGACCTGGCCAAGCAGGCCAAGCGTGAGCCCATTCCCGCCTCCGAGCTGGTCATTGGCCTTAAGTGCGGTGGATCTGACGGTCTTTCGGGCATTACCGCCAACCCCACGATCGGTCGCGTGAGCGATATGGTCGTAGCCCGCGGTGGCACGTCGGTGCTCACCGAGGTGCCCGAGATGTTTGGCGCGGAGAGCATTCTGCTCGATCGTTGCGAGAGCCAAGACGTCTTTAACGCGGCGGCCGACATGCTCAACGGCTTTAAGGACTACTTTATCAGCCACGGCGAGGTCGTCTATGAGAACCCGAGCCCCGGCAACAAGGACGGCGGCATTACCACGCTCGAGGACAAGAGCTGCGGCTGCGTGCAAAAGGGCGGATCTGCCCCCATCGTCGACGTGCTGCCGTACGCCGGTCAGGCTACCAAGCATGGTCTGAACATGTTGTGCGGTCCGGGCAACGACATGGTATCCACCACGGCCCTGACGGCTGCCGGCTGCCACGTGATCCTGTTCTCGACCGGCCGCGGCACGCCGTTTGGTGCGCCGGCGCCTACGCTCAAGGTGTTCACCAACCAGCGTCTGTGCGACCACAAGGCCAACTGGATGGACTTTAACGCCGGTGTGGTCGCCACCGGCGAGCGCACGCTCGACGAGGCTGCCCATGACCTGTACCAGCTGGTGCTGGACACGGCGAGCGGCAAGCTTACCAGCGCCGAGCGTCGCGGCTGTCACGAGATCAGCATCTGGAAGGACGGCGTCTGCCTGTAGCGATGACACGTTGAGCGCGTGATCGGGCAAGCTGTTGCAAAGACCGGACGACCCCGCTGAGGACATTCTCGGCGGGGTCGTTTTTTCGTTTCTCGTTGCGTTGTCGTGCACGGCTTTTTTGGGGAAGGGTGCCCGGCACCTCCCTCATCTCCAGAGAACAATGAACGTTCACCTAGTGGTTGCGTGGTGCTGAATCGACTTAATAATCAAAAATGCAGGGATATTTTCATTTTCAGGTCCGTTCAACGGCAAAAAACGACCGTTCAAGGATAATATACAAGTGAACGTTCACCTATTATAAGCAAATCGCGCATAATCTAGCTAAACGTTCACCCTGAACGGCATGCAGACAGACGTCGGTATGGACTCCAATGTCTTGTTCCAAGACAATCGAGAAAAGAGAGGGAGCTCGATGACTAACAAGATCGGTAAAAAGCGCAAGATCACATTCTGGACGCGCTTGGGCTTTGGTATGGGCGGCATGCTCAACTCTGGTGCCCTGACCTTTACGCACAGCTACATGGTGCTGTTCCTGTCCACGGAGTGCGGTCTGTCCGCAGGCGAGGCTGCGTTGATCAGCTCGTTCGCCATCTATCTCAACGCCATTCTGTGCCCGCTCATGGGCTTTGTGGCCGATAACTTTTACGCTACCAAGATCGGCCGTATCTTTGGCCGCCGCCGTTTCTGGATCTTGCTGGCAATCCCGATGATGGTCGCCGAGCCGCTCATCTTTGTGGCTACGCCGTTTGGTTTCCCGTACTACTTTGTGCTGTACCTGATCTACAACGTCGCGTATACGTTCTGCACTGCCAACCTGTCGCCGCTTACCATCGAGATGACCGACGACTTCAAGGAGCGTACGTACCTCACCGGCTACAAGCACCTCTTTGGTAACGCCGCCGGCTTCCTGATGGCAGCACTCGTCGGCTTTGGCTTTGGCACCTTCGGCGAGACCAACCCGTTCAGCTACTTCATCATCGCTACGGTCAACGCTTCGGTCATGGCAATCTCGCTGCTGTGCGTGTACCTGTCCACGTGGGAGCACACCCCCGAGGAGGTGGCTCAGGAGAAGATCGAGAGCGTCGGCGAGGGTATCAAGAAGTTCTTCATCGACGTTGTCTCTACCTTCCGCAATAAGTCCTTCCGCAAGGTCCTGTATGCACAGGTCTCCACGAAGCTCGCTGCTGCCTGCTGGTCTGCCTGCCTGTCCTTCTTCATCGTCTACTGCCTGCAGATTCCTAAGTCCTATGAGTCCGTGATGGAGATGCCCGGCAAGGTCGTCGCTATCGTCTGCACCGCCATCTGGGTTGCCCTCATGGCCAAGAAGGGCTTCCACAAGTCTTGGTACCTGGCCAACGTCGGTTGCGCTGCGTGCATCATCGCCTACAACTACTTCGCCTTTGGTCAGATTAACGGCACCTCCACGGTCGCCATCGCCATGATTGCCTACCCCATCATCTTCGCCATCTGGAAGTTCTTCTACGTTGGTTTCCAGTACCTGCCCGATGTTCTGCTCAACTACATCCCCGATGTCGATGAGCTCATCACCCTGCGTCGTCGCGAGGGCATCTACAGCTCCGCTCAGCAGCTCTGCCAGCAGATCGCCCAGGCTATCGCCGTCAACGCATGGGCTATCGTCCTTGCTGCCTCCGGCTTCATTCAGACCGCCGGCAACAGCGACGCCGTAACCCAGCCCGCCACCGTGCCTCTGTACATCTGCGGCTACATGCTCATCGGCTGCGCCGGCTTCTTCCTGCTCGCGGCTGTCCTTGCCCGCGGCATCAAGATCGACAAGGAGCAGTGCGACATCCTTTGCGACGAGATCCGCCGTGTCAAGGAGGGTGGCAAGATGGCCGACGTCCAGCCCGAGGTCAAGGCTCTTTGCGAGGAGCTCTCCGGCTTTAAGTACGAGGACTGCTTCGCTCACAACAACGTTGGCTTCCAGGACGGCAGCGTAATCCCCGCCGAGTAGGGCAGGCGCATCGTCCAAATCACAGGGCCGTGCCACCGGAATTCCGCCGGCAGGCACGGCCCTTTTTTAACAGCGTACAATTTGCCTTTAGAGCATCTTTTTGAGGGAGAAATCCATGGAGACGAACGTTATCTGGCGCAACGCCCGCGCGGCCGTGATCGAGCTTGACGACGGCGGCTACTTTACCTGTGCCGATACGTGGGAGATCTTTGTCAACGACGAGCCCGCTGGTACCACGAATACGGTCGAGACCTATGTCGACGGCCTGACCCCCGGCAAGCGCAACCTGGTTCGTTTTGTTTGTGGCGAGCGTGAGCTGAGCGTAGGTGTCACCACGCCGGCTGAGCCCTTTACCATCAACGTTCGCGACTGTGGCGCCAAGGGCGATGCCGAGCACGACGATACCACCAACATCCAGGCTGCCATCATGGCCTGCCCCAAGGGCGGGCGCGTGCTGATCCCCGCCGGCAGTTATCGCATCAAGTCCCTCTTCCTTAAGAGCAATATCAACATCGAGCTCGTCGACGGGGCAGTGCTGCTGGCCCGCCACGATCGTGCCGCGCTTGCCTACATTCCGGGCACGGTCACGGGCAATGAGGGCGCCGGGTATGCCGGTACCGATATGCTGCCCCTGGGCCGCTGGGAGGGCGAGAGCTTCTCGGCCTACTGTTCTACCTTTACGGGTCTGGGCGTGCACGACGTGTGCATCTATGGTCGTGGTGCCATCGACGGTCAGACCGATTTTGCCGAGGACAACTGGTGGAACAAGGACTTTAAGAACATCTTCCGTCCCGAGGAGGGCCGCGAGGTCGCCCGTCCGCGCATGATCTTCCTGTCCGAGTGCCAAAACGTGAGCTTGGCCGGCTTCACCGTCCGCAACAGCCCGGCGTGGAACATCCACCCCATCCTGTGCGAGCACGTCGATGCGCTCTGCCTGTCCATCGAGGGTCCCAAGAACTCCCACAACACCGACGGCTTCGATCCCGAGAGCTGCGGTTTTGTTCGCATCCTTGGTTGTCAGTTCTCAGTGGGTGACGACTGCATCGCCATCAAGAGCGGCAAACTGGGCATTGAGCCCGAGCTTCGTCCCGCCACGCACGACGTGCTGATCTCTCACTGCTACATGCACGATGGTCACGGCGCCGTGGTCCTGGGGTCCGAGGCTGCCGGCGGCATCAAGGACCTTACCGTGAGCAAGTGCCTCTTTGAGCGCACCGACCGCGGCCTGCGCGTCAAGACCCGCCGCGGTCGCGGCAAGGACGCCGTTAACGAGGGCATCGCCTTCGAGCACATTCGTATGGACGAGGTGCTTACGCCCTTCGTGGTCAACTCGTTCTACTTCTGCGACAAGGACGGCAAGACCGACTACGTGCAGTCTCGCGAGGCACTGCCCGTCGACGACCGCACACCTGGCTTTGGTGCCACGACGTTTTGTGATATCGAGGCTACTAACTGCCACGCGGCTGCTGCTTACATCACGGGCCTGCCCGAGAGCAAAGTGACGCGCCTGACGTTCCAGGATGTCCACGTGACCTTCGCGCCGGATGCCGAGCCCTTTGTTCCGGCCATGGCCTGCGGCGTTGAGCCCATGGTGCGTCAGGGCATCATTGCGCAAAACGTCAAGGTACTCGACCTGCAAAATGTGGTGATCGAGGGCCAGGACGGCGAGGAGCTGCAGCTCCAGAACGTCGACAAGGTTGTCCGTTCCTAACTCGGGTTGATGACCAGGGCTGCATTGTCGGATAAATCGGCAATGCAGCCCTTGTGCGATACGGCCGTGTGCGCTGCGCTACGCATCATGGTGAAAGGGAATACATGCTCAATAAAACGATTCCTGTCGGGGTCGATGGCTCGTCTGCCACGATTACGTCTTATGTTTTTGCCCCGACCGAAGATGCTTATGCTTTAAAACCGCTGCCTGCAGTTGTGGTCGTGCCGGGAGGCGGCTACGATCACGTTTCGCCGCGCGAAGGCGAGCCGGTAGCGCTCCGTTTGTTGGCGATGGGCTACCAAGCGTTTGTGCTGAACTACTCGGTTGCTCCGGCTGTCTATCCGCTGGCATTGCAAGAACTCGCGCGGGCGGTCGATACCGTCCGAAGCCATGCGGCAGAGTACTGTGTCGATCCTGATCGGATTACGGTCATGGGTTTTTCGGCCGGTGGGCATCTAGTTGGCTTGCTCGGGGCGCTTTGGGACCAACCCTGGCTTGCAGAGTCGATTTCGGCATCGCCTGAGTCGATTCGGCCTGACACACTTTGCTTGGGCTATCCGGTCGTAAGCTCGGGGGCCTATGCTCATCGTGGTTCGTTTGAACACCTAACGGGTGCCGACGGCGCTTTGGCTCAAAAGTTGTCGATCGAGAATATGGTGGGCGATGGCTTCCCCCGTACGTTCTTGTGGCATACCGCCGAGGATGCATCGGTACCAGTTCAAAATAGCCTCCTTCTTGCGCAGGCTCTTGCCGACCACGGGATTGGCTTTAGCCTACATGTCTTTCCGCATGGAAAGCATGGGGCATCGCTCGCCACGGCCCAAACGGCATTTAAGGGCTGCGCCGAGCATATTCAGCCACAGGTTCAGGGCTGGCCTGAACAGTTCGTTGCATGGGAGCGTGATGGACGATGAGCGAAAGTATCTATACGCTGCGCGTTTCGAGGGCTGCGGCAGGAGCGTATCCAACGATTTCCGATGCCTTGGCGGCAGCCGATCAGCTCTATCCGGATGCCGAGCAACCGGTGATGATTCGCGTCGATCCGGGCGAGTATTGCGAGCGGGTCGAGATTCATCGCTCGCATGTGACGATTGAGGGAGAGACGGCCGACAGCGTGCGTATCGTGGGCAGCTTGGGTGCCAAGATGCCTTCGGAGGACGGCTCGGGCGTCGACGGCACGCTCGGCACGTTTAGGACCTATACCGTTTTGGTCGATGCCGACGACGTACGGCTCGAGAACCTCACGATCGAAAACGATGCGGGCGATGGGCGCGAGGTCGGTCAAGCGATTGCCCTGTATGCCGATGGCGACCGTCTGGTTGTCGATGCCTGCTGCATTAAGGGACACCAAGACACGCTGTTTTTGGGTCCGCTGCCGCCGCATGAGGCCAAACCGGGCGGGTTTATAGGACCCAAACAGTATGCGCCGCGCCGGGTGGGGCGCCAGTATTTTCGACGTTGCCGGATCGAGGGCGATGTCGACTTTATCTTTGGCGGCGCGCGTGCCTACTTTGAGGGGTGCGAGATTCGCTCGCTCAACCGCGATATGGACGTGAACGGCTACGTGACGGCGGCGTCGACGCCCGAAGGCGAGCCGCACGGCTTTGTGTTCCACGGCTGTTCGTTTACAGCTCCGGATGGCGTGGCGCCGGATTCGGTCTACCTGGGTCGTCCTTGGCGCGAATGGGCGCAAACTGTGCTGATCGATTGCTGGCTGGGGCGACATATCAAGCGCGAAGGCTGGTGGGATTGGAATAAGCCGGCGGCACACAACTGCGTGCAGTATGCTGGCGCGATTCTGCATGGGCCGGCGGGTGATACTACCGGCTGGGTGCCGTGGGCGAATGAACTCGATGTGATGGCTGCCGCCGGGTACGCTCGCGAGCAGGTGCTTGCCGGTGGGGATGGCTGGGATCCCGAGGGCGGCGACGGTGATGCGGTTGAGACGGCTGAACTGTCTGCCAACGGCCGCACCGTGCACATCGAGACGTACTGCGAAGACGAACCTGCGCTGCGTGCCCGGCTGAAGCGCGAGGGGCGTTCGGCTGCTTTTACGGGCAAGACTCCTGCAGATTTTGAGGCATGGAAGATTGCGACCAGGACTCGTCTGTACGATGTTTTGGGCCTTTCGCTTATGGACCGCGTCCCGATTGAGATTCGTGAGCTCAGCCGCGTGCGGGTTGCCGGCGGCATCGTGCGCACCCATGCGATGTTGCAGGTCGAGCGCGATGTTTGGATGCCGTTCTACCTGTTGGAACCGTCTCATCCTAAGCTTGATGAGCGGGGACTCAAACGCTGTTATATCTGCCCGCATGGCCATCAGGGAGCGGGTGCTGCAAGCGTAGCCGGTGTTGCGGGCGTGCCGGCTGTCGATGATGCCGTGCGTAAGTTCAATTACGACTACGGTCTGCGTTTGGCACGCATGGGTTACGTGACCGTCTGCCCCGACGCACGCGGTTGGGGATACCGTCGTGACTGGAAGGGTCAGGGCGATGACGAGAACAGCTTTCTGCGCGGCACGTGCCTAAACCAGGCGCGCATGGCCGAGCCGCTGGGACTTACCGTTGCGGGCCTCAACGCCTGGGATAACATGCGTCTGATCGATTACCTAGAGGCGCGCGGCGACATTGCCATGGACGACCTGGGCTGTTTTGGCTTTTCGGGCGGCGGATACATGACGCTGTATCTGGCGGCGCTCGACCCACGCGTATGCAAGACGTTTGTCTCGGGCTACCTGTACGGTGTCGATGATTCGCTGCTGCACCTCAACGGCAATTGCAGCTGCAACTACACACCCGGACTTTGGCGCTTGCTCGACATGGGCGATATTGCCTCGCTTATTGCGCCGCGCCCGTTGTTAGTGCAAAGCTGCGAAGAGGATCATCTGAACGGTTCGCGCGGGCTGAAAAATGTTGACGAGCAGCTCGAGATCGTGCGCGATGCCTACAAGTTGCTGGGTCGCAGAGATGGCCTGCGGCACGAGGTGTGTCCGGGTGAACACCATCTGGGCGTGGCACATCTTGTCGAGGATATCGAATGGCTCGATTCGCACGTTGCGGAATGCGCCCGTGCATAGCCCCTCGGCATGCTGCGAATAAACGGTACGTTCCTGTATGACCGCCGATGGGCGGATGAGGAGAAGATTATGGAAACGAAGAGTTTGAGTGAATCGACCATTTGCTGCTTTGGCGATTCGACCACATGGGGCGATAACGGATGCGGCGCAGGCGGCAACGACATCTCTTGGACTTCGCATCTGGGCGCGTTGCTGGGAGGCGCGGTCGTCGAGAACTTTGGCATCAAGGGTTCGCGTATCGCCATCAAGGCCGACCGTACCGATTCGTTTGTCGAGCGCCTTGACGGTATCGACGATGCGGCCGATATCTACATCGTCTTTGGCGGCGTCAACGACTTTAGCCGCAACGTGCCGCTTGGAGAGCTCGGCAGCACGGACGTGCATGAGTTCTATGGTGCACTCGATTACCTGATCCGTACCATCACGGCGCGCTCGCCTCGGGCAAAGCTCGTGTTTATGACGCCGTGCAAGACGAGCGGCAAGCACGAGAAGGATATCCCGGCAAGCGACGAGCTCAACCACCTGGGCCTGACGCAGGTCGCCTACGTGCGAGCGATGCTCGAGGTCTGTGACCGCTACTCCGTGCCGGTGATTGACCTGTATGCGCAAAGCGGTATCAGCCCGTTTTTGCCGGAGCACCGCGAGCTCTATATGCCGGACGGTCTGCACTACAGCCCGGCTGGCTATGAGCGCCTGGCGCATCGCATCGCCGCGGGTCTCACCGCCGTTTGCCGCTAAAAGTCTGCCGTTCGCGAGGAATATAGGGTTAACGTTCACCCTATATTCCTCGTTCGCGTTACACTAGGGGTAACGTTCACCTATCGTTTATGTCAGAGGGGACAGCAATGGGTTGCAATCAAATCCTGGACCGTTATATCGAGCAGTTGATCGAAACCTCTACGCCGCAGGCGCCGGCTTGGAATATCGAAAAGATTCGCGCCGGCAAGGAGAACACCTGGAACTATATCGACGGCTGCATGATCAAGGCGCTCATCGAGCTGTACGAGATCACGGGTGAGCAGCGCTACCTGACCTTTGCCGACGACTATATCGATTTCTTTGTCCAGGACGACGGCCTGTCTCTTATACACATCTGACGCTGCCGACGACTAGTCGAGTGTAGAT
>URIK01000052.1 GCA_900547855.1 uncultured Collinsella sp.
ATCCCATTCCGAGCTTAGATTCCGGGTCGCAGTTTCCGCTAGAGGCGTCATCCGGAAACTACGTCCCAGTCTGAGCGCGGATTCCGGGACGCGCTTTCCGCCTGGGCTGCCATTGGGAAAGCGTGTCCCGGCCTGCGTTGCCAAGGCGTTTTCTTTACGCCCGCGCCCTGCATGGAGTTCGATTCTCCGCGGTACGGGGGGATTCACTGATGTGGGGCACGGCGGGCTGAGATTCGATAAACATCGCATCCATATTGGGCTGATAGTTTGCGCGGAGAATCCGCGTATTTGCTTCGCAAATCCGCGCCGGCTTCGGCCGCCTGCCGGCGTCCTCGCCCGCTCGCTACAAACGCTCCGCGTTTGCTTAACGCTCGCGCCCTGCTTAGAGTTCGATTCTTCGCGGTATCTGTAAGCAATAAAAAGGCAGGTAGAGACACTTCTCTACCTGCCTGTTACTTATGGTGGAGGCGCGGAGAATCGAACTCCGGTCCACGAAAGCCCCCTGATTGGCATCTCCAAGCTCAGTCGCTGGTTTAGTCTCGGGCGCTTTGCGCGCAGCGACACGCTCGCGGCGTCCTAACCGGTTCGGTCTTAGCCCGCGCCATACCGATTACGTGCGCGGGAGCATTCCCCTAACATGACGTCGCGCCGGTGTCGGGGAAATCACCGGGTTGACGCGCCGCTATAAACTAAGCAGCGAGAGCCATAGGCTCAAAAGAAGAGTTGTTGTCAATTCAATTTGACGGTACCCCTGTTTAACGAGGCGAGGAGACCTCGGCTTGCTTCCTCTCTCAGAGCTATCGTGTCGAAACCAGTCGCCCCCGAATGTCGGGAAAGTCTGGATGGTATCGGGCCTGCAAACACCCGATAACCCTCGACTTTTCAAGGAACACGCGGGGCGAACCCCGCTCGTGGATAGCTATCTTACCACGTTCTAAAGGCAGACAGCTGCTCTATGCACGAGCTGTGAAGACCCCAATGTGCACCATACTTCGCACTTTTGCCACCGAACGTGTCACGTATATTTTCGCCAAGCAAAATTGACCCGTCGAAAGGACCGCCATGAATACCAAGCAGCAACTCGTCAATGCCCTCGCAGGCCTGGGCTCAACCATTACCGAAGCTATGGATGTCATCGAAGGCTTTGTCCCCTGCGGACATCCCGCCCTCACGGTATCGAACGCACTCGTCGCGCTGGACGCTGACGATGATGCAGCTCTCGCCCAGCAGCTTGAGACCGTCGAGGGCTTTATCGACCACGTGAGCGAGAACCGCGGCGTGACCGCATACCACGGCATCGAGGTCGAGCTCGCGGGCCCCAAAGCCGATCTGCTCGCAGCAATCCGCGAGGTAGGCGCTCTTATGCAGACCGCAGGCGTCAAGAACACCCAGGTCAACGAGTGGGTCTACCGCAGCCTGGCAGCACTCGACAGCTCCGACGAAAAGGTAGCCGAGCAGCTCGCAGAAAGTCCCGCCATTAAGGCCGAGCTTTTGTAAATAGCAGACGCGGGTCCCTTGGCGCATCGTCGTCCAAGAGGCCCGCAAACAGTTCGCGTCAACCGATAGCCGCGCCGCCGCGTTCGGCCAAAGCAAGAATCGGCATCATTTGACGAGGCGTCTTTGCTGCAAGATCGGCATGTTCGAGCAGTTTGCGATCGTTGGTCACCAAGTAATCAACCTGGGCGCGTTTGCATGCGGCGAGTACCAAGTTGTCCTCGTAATCGCGATGGAGCGCTAAGTATTTGTCGGCCAGCCAAAGGTCCGACGCATCTGCACCCACGGCCGTGGCGTTTTCGGTCATGTTCCGAACAAACGCCAACGCCGCATCGCCAATTGCACGGGCAGATGCCTCGTCGAGCGCTCCCCCGCTGGCAAGAACGCTACGCCTCAGTTCGTGTTGGACAACGTACAGCACGTCCTTGGCGATATGCACCGGAAAGAACAGCAATGCCCCCGCCTCCGCCGCCTGTCCGATAAAGGCACGGGCAGCGAGCGACTCGGCATGGTCGGCGCAAAACGAATCGACCCATACGTTGGCGTCCACCATTATTTTGAGGGGAGCCCCACTCACTGGATCATCCCCTTTTGGCGATAATGCTCATCCATGGCTTCGGAATAGATTGCGTCCCAACCGCGATCGTCGGATACGGGTGACGGAGCGATGCCCAAGTCTGCATAAAGCCGGTCTGCCGCTGCCCATGATGCGGCGAACGGAGTATCGGGCGCGACGGTCTGCTGCCGGTCGTCGACGGCCGCAAGCACTTCCTCGCACTGCCCGCCACCCTGCGCGACCTTGGCCACCACCTTTTTGATGAGCTCGGGCAGTGACCCGCCCGAAAGCCGCAGTGCCTCCTCGGCACGGTTCTTGACCTGGCGATCCACGCGAACGTTCACCTGCGCCATGCCGCCAACAGCACCCACGTCGATCCCGCTCCCTTCAAATGCTAGCACCGCTAGCAACACTATATAGAGAAGCTAGCAAATGGTCAAATGCAAAAGGCCTGCGTCCGGACGACACCGATGCCGTCTGGGCGCAGGCCAGATAACGTGGGCGAACACGTCTGCTAACGCAGGTAAGCCTTTGCGTTGCCCAGGCTGTAGGCGATCGTTGAGCCGTTGTGCAGCAGTGACGACGCCTGCGGAGTAATCATGCCGGTAATACCCAATGCCAACAGCGCCGAGTTGGTGAGCATCACCTTGGAATACGAACTCGTCAGACGGTCGATAAGCCCCTGGCTCATGCGGCGCAGGCGCACGATCGCGGCGAGATCCGTGTCGGTCAGGATGATATCGGCGACCTCCTTGGCGATGTCGCTTCCGCCACCCATCGCCAGGCCCACGTCGGCCAAGCCGAGCGCCGGCGAATCGTTGACGCCGTCGCCCACCATGGCAACGTGGCGCCCCTCGCTCTTAATGCGCTCCACATAGGCGTACTTGTCCTCGGGCAGCAGCTCGGCCTTAAACTCGTCGACCCCCGCCTCGCGCGCGATGCGCTCGGCCGTGCGCTCGGAATCGCCCGTGAGCATAACGACATGCTTGACGCCCAGCGCATGCAGGTCGGCGATGGCCTCACGGACCCCGGGCTTGAGCGGATCCTCGATACCGAGCACGCCGACGACCTTGCCATCGACCGCCAGATACAGCGGCGACAGGCCCTGCATCTGGAGCTCGATTTGCTCCTTGATGTCGGACTCAAGCTGCGCACCCTCGTCCTCAAATACAAAGTGTGCGGAACCGATGATGGCGCGACGCCCTTCAATGGACGAAGCGATGCCGTGCGCCACGATGTACTCGACGGCGGCATGGCGCTCGCGGTGCTCGAGCTCGCGCTCGCGTGCCGCATTGACCACGGCGCGTGCCACCGGATGCGGGAAATGCTCCTCCAAGCAAGCGGAAAGGCGCAGAATCTCATCCTCGCTCCAGCCATCGGTGGTGAGCACGCAGGCAAGACGCGGCTGCGCCTCGGTGAGCGTGCCGGTCTTATCAAACACGATGGTATCGGCCTTGGCAAACGACTCAAAGTACTTGGCGCCCTTGACCATCACGCCCATCTTGGCGGCATCGCTCATAGCGGTCATGACGGCAACGGAACCCGTGAGCTTGAGCGCGCACGAGTAGTCGACCATCAACGCCGCCGAGGTCTTGATAAGGCTGCGCGTGGTGAGCGCGACCAGGCCCGCAAGCAGGAAGTTCCACGGGACGATCTTGTTGGCGAGGTCCTCCATGTGCGACTGACCCTCGGACTTGAGCGAATCGGCCGCCTGCACGAGCGAGACGATCGAGCGCAGCTTGGTCTGCGCCGTATTGGCGCGCACACGCACCAAGATGCTGCCGTCTTCCACGACGGTGCCGGCGAAAACGTCGTCGCCCACGCTGCGCTCGACGGCCAGCGGCTCGCCGGTCAGGGTCGCTTGGTTGACCATAGCGCTCCCCTGCTCGACAACACCGTCGATGCAAATGGACATGCCAGTGCGCACGGCTACCAAGTCGCCGGGCTCAAGCTCGGTGGCGGCAACGCTCACCTCGGTGTCGCCGACGACCTTTTGCGCCTTGTCGGGCACATCGAGCAGCGAGTTGATGAGCTCGTTTTCGCTCATGGCGCGGGTGTAGTCCTCGAGCAGCTCGCCCACATTGAGCAGGAACATCGTCTGGCCCGCGGTATCGACATCACGTTTGACAAACGAAATGCCGATGGCCGAAGCGTCGAGCACAGGAACGGTCAGGCGCGGCTGCGCCAGCTCATGAAGAGCAGCGCGCAAAAATGCCATGTAACCGGCCACGACAAACACCGCACGCAGAGGCGTCGGCAAGAACCAGCGGCGCGCGTAGTGGGCGCCGATAAGTGTGGCAAGATCCATGACGAGCTTGTGCTTGCGTGGCTCAAGCTGCATCACGTAACCCGTCTTTGCGTCGGCAATGGCCTGGGCATCGAGCGCACACAAGGCGTCGAGCACGCCCGCACGACACTGCTCATCATATTCGAGCGCCATTTGGCCAATGCGGCCATACACGCGCACCTTGCGCACGCCGTCAATGTCGCCGCCAAGCTTAAGAAGCGCATCGAGATCGCTCTCTGGCACAGGACCCGCCAACTGAAGGCGGGTCCTGCCGGGGATCTCGCTAATAATCGAGAATCTCATAGTTTGTGCCTGGGAGCGTTACTCGGCTGCCTCGTCAGCAGCGGCCTCGCTCTGGGTGATGTAGGCAGCCTCGGCAACCATGTCATCGACGTTGGCCTTGGCCTGCTCGACCATGTCCTGGTAGCAGTTCTTGACGCGCATACCGCACGCGATGCCCTGCACGCAGGCATTCTTGACCGGAGCGCTGGTAAGCAGCTTGATGCCGGCCGTGCCAAGCAGAAAACCGCCACCGACAAGCAGGGTATTGAACGTCGACTTCTTCATGTTGCTTCTCCCTTTTGCCGCATTGGACGCGGCACGGTGCCTCAGCACCCGAGTAAACAAGTTTGCTCGAGCACACTTTTGGAAAATAGTTTAGTTTATCTAACTATTGAGGTCAACAAAGGTTAACTCTTTGGAAACTATGGGGGTGAACTCAATGTGACAAAGGGACTGTCCCTTTGTCACATTCCTACAGCTGCCAGGCAGCCGCCTCCTTTTGCAGCGCTACCATGCGGGCGAATTCACCACCTGCCGCCTTGAGCTGCGCCGGGATGCCCTGTTCGGCAACCACTCCATCCTTGAGCACAACGATTTTGTCGGCATTTTCCACCGTACGCATACGGTGGGCAATAACGATAACCGTCTTACCTGCAAGCAGACGGGAGAGTGCCTGTTGCACCACGGTCTCGTTCTCCACATCCAAGCTCGCCGTCGCCTCGTCCAACAGCACGATAGGCGCGTCTTTGAGCAGCGCACGGGCGATAGAGATGCGCTGGCGCTCGCCGCCGGAGAGTTTGGAGCCGTTCTCACCGATCATGGTGTCGTAGCCCTGCGGCATGCGGCTCACAAACTCGTCGCAGTTGGCGGCACGCGCGGCCGCAAGCACTTCCTCATCGGTGGCATCACGACGCCCGAGGCGGATGTTTCCCATCACCGTGTCGTCAAAGAGCAGCACGTCTTGGAACACAATGGCGTAGTCGCGCAGCAGCACCTCGGGATCCACGCCCGCAACATCCACACCGCCCACGGCAACCTTGCCCGCAGTGGCATCCCAAAAGCGCGCGGCCAGGCGGCTCACCGTAGACTTACCGGAACCCGAAGGACCGACCAGTGCCGTGACCTCGCCTTCCTTGGCGGTAAAGCTCACATCGGTAAGAACTTTCTCGCCGGCGCGTCCGTCCTCGCCCGCACCATAGCCAAATGCCACGTGATCGAACACCACATCGTGACCCGCGGGCTCAAATTTCTCGCTGCCCCGCGCCACAGGCTCTTCCATGATGGAACGCATGCGCTTGGCAGACGACTCGGCGATAAACAGCTCAGACATTAACATTAACGCCTGGTCAAAGGGCGCATAGATACGGCTCACCATAAGCAGGAAGGCAAACATCACCAAAAAGTCGACCTGCCCGGAGGCGACCACCGCGGCACCCGTAACCAGCGTGGTGGCAATGCCCAGACGCAGGATGACAAAGGCGGAGTTGACCAAAAGCCCGTTAGCGAGCTCGCCCTTGGTGGTCTCGCGCTCCTCGGCATCGATCACGGCGTTGAGTCTCTCAAGATAATGGGCCTCCTGGTTGGTGGCGCGGATCTCGCGAACGCAGTCGAGCGTCTCTTGAATCGCCTCGGTAACCTTGACCTTCTCGCCGCGCACGCGATCGAACACCGGGGTCATGGGGCCGCGTGTTAGATACAGCACGGCAAAGGCCACGGGAACGCTCCAAAACGCCGCGATCGCCAGCTGCCAGCAAAAGAACAGCGACGCCACGAACACAATGGCGCTTGCGATGATGGCACCCCAAAGCTCTCCCAGCACGTGGCTGTAGGCGTGCTCCATGGCCTGGACGTCGCCCATGATAGTCTCGGTTAAATCGGCCAGATCACGACGACCAAAAAACGACAGCGGCAGTTTGCGCAAGCGCTCAGCAATCTCCATACGCTGCTTGCCGCACTCCTCGTAAAAGATGCAGTAGGTGTAGTAATACTGCTGCCAGTTAGAGGCAAAGAGCAACACGAAAAAGACCAGGAGGCCACCCACGATCGGCAGGGCATCCGGCAGGTCAGCCCCGCTGGCGAGATGCTCGACAAAGCCGGCCATAACCAGGAATAAAAAGCCCATGCCGGCCATGGTAATGAGATTGGTGAGCGTGGTCCAGAAAATGCCGCGTTTTACGCCGGCGACGCCTTTATCGGATAGGAAGTACTTCTTTTGGAATGAGGCGAACATTTAGGCCTCGCCTCCCTTCGTGACGGCGGCATCCGCGGTCGCTGCAGTGATTTTCCAGCTCGCGGCCTGTTCGTATTCGGCCCACATCTTGGCATACAGACCCTCTTGGGACAGCAACTCGGCATGGGTACCCGACTCCTGCACGCTGCCCTGGTTGAGCACCACGATTTGGTCTGCGCCCACCACAGTCGAGAGTCGGTGCGCAATCATAATGACTGTGCGACCAGCCGCCAGCTTGCTAAAGGCGCGCTGGATGAGCGCCTCGTTCTCGGGATCGGCAAACGCCGTGGCCTCATCGAGCACCACGATAGGCGCGTCTTTAAGGATCGCGCGGGCGAGTGCCACGCGCTGGACCTCGCCGCCCGAAAGATATGCTCCGCCGGCACCGAGCATGGTATTGATGCCCTGTGGGAGCTTGGCCACAATGTCGTCGCACTGAGCTGCAGTGAGGGCCGCACGCACTTCGTCGTCAGTGGCCGTAGGCTTGGAGGCGCGCACGTTATCGGCAAGTGTTTGCCGGAACAGCTGGTTGGTCTGGAACACGAAGGCGACCTGGCCCATAAGCTCGTGCGGATCCATATCGCGAACGTCCACACCGCCTACGAGCACTCGACCCGAGGAAACGTCCCAAAAACGCGGGATCAGGCTTGCGCAGGTTGACTTGCCGCCACCCGAGGGACCCACCAGGGCGAGAGTGCTACCCGCGGAAACGCTAAAGCTCACATGGCTAACGGCAGGTGTTTCGGCACCCTCGTAGGTAAAACTCACGTCCTCAAATCGCACGTCGCCACCGGCAGGGTGCTTGGGTTGGGCGGGCACGGAGAGCTGCTTGGAATCCATGACGCTTCGAATACGAGCCAGCGAATCGGCACTCATCTGAGAGGCCTCGCCCACAAACATGAGCTTGGTCATGGCCGTCGGCACCACGGCCGAAAATATCGCGTAAAACGTGAAGTTGGCCATAAAATGCGCGAAGTCCGTCTCGCCCGGCGCCAACAGCAACGCCACGGGCAGCAGGAATGTCACAAGGCCATTGAGCGCGGTAAGGTTGAGCACCTGCGGACCTCGGCAGAACGTGCCCGCATAGTTTTGCGCCATGTCGGCATATTCGGCGATCGCATCGTGGAAGGCCTTAAAGGAGTAGACCGTCTGCTGAAACACCTTGACCACGGGGATGCCTCGTACGTATTCGGTGCCGGTCTTGTTCATCTTGACCAGCGCGCCCATGTAGGCCTTCATGAACTCGGCGCCCTTGCCGCTCATCATGGTGGCCATGGCGCCAAGCGAAACGACGACCGAGATAAGGCATGCCGCGCCCAAGCGCCAATCGAGGGCGAAAAGCAGCACGAGCAAGCCCACGACCATGGCGACGGCGCCGGCGATATCGGGCAGCATGTGTGCGAGCAAAGTCTCGGTGGAGGCGGCACACCCGTCTACAATGCGGCGCAGCTCGCCGGTGGCATGCGTGTCGAAGTAGCCGAGCGGCAACTTAAGCAGGTGCTCGCTCGTAGCCTTACGGATATTGGACGCGCAGCGAAACGCGGACAGATGCGTGCACATGAGCCCCACGAAATAAGCTACGATGCTTGCCAGGGCAAAACCCACGGCCCACCAACCGTACATCGCGATGTTAGTGGCTTCGCTCCAGTTGGGCGCCACGGCGATCAGATCGCGCGCAACAAGCCAAATGCACACGTACGGGCCAAAGCTCAGCAGCTGCGAGAGCGCTGAGAGCGCCATGCCCAAATACGTTAGGAATTTGCGGTCACCGGCATATGCAAGCAGCTCGCCGATACCGCCGCCTTCCCTTTTTGATCCCTTTGCCATGAGATTCCTTTCTAACGGCTTGAGAGTTAACCGTATTCAACTTATCATTGATGTGTTAGCCATGGCTCAAAATCAAGCCAGGCGTGGACGTTTCTGCAAAGGAAAGGGACGCTTTTGCAAATACGGCGGGCAGCGACCGACATAACCGAGCTCTACGCACGGCAATTTGAGCAGTTTGGCCTGGAGCTTACCGGCAAGGGCGCCGTCTTTACCGGCGAGGTGGCAAACGACCGGGCGCACGGCCGCGCATGGATCATGCCTCTCTCCCCTGCCTGCATCGTCATGGAGCATTTCATCACCCCGACGCACGATATGTACCTGGCCGAATACACACCCGAGCCATACGCCTGCGTGAGCGAAGTCAGCGCGCCCACACTTACATGCATGCCCGAGGCTGGCATAACGCCCGCAAACCTCAAACCATTGCATGGACCGTGGCCAAACAATGCCGTTTGCAGCTTTATCCAAGATAGCTGTGGCGAGGAATTAAGCCCGCTGTTTGCGGGGGAGCTCTATCACTCGCGCTCGGTGCTCTTTTTGCCTGGATATTTTGACGAACTGGAGCACCGCTATCCCACCGAGTTCGCGGGAATCTTTGAGGCGTTTGCCGAGCCATGGCACGAGGAAGCGACGTCTGCCATCTGCCACACGCTGCGCCGGATTAACGAGGACCGCGCCCGCACCGTAGGCGGACACGTCTATATGCAGGGCATCGTGGAGACCATGGTCGCGGAGCTCGCCTGTTCGCGCGCGGCCCACAAGCAGGCGCGGCAGGCGGCAGACACACGCGTCAGCATAACCATTGCCGAAGAAGCAACGGCAATGATTGAGCGCGCGCTCGACAAAGGCAGACGTGTGGGTATCAACGACGTGGCCGAGAGGCTCTACACAAGCCGCTCCAAACTATGCGCCACCTTTAAGGCCCAAACAGGCGAGTCGATGGGCGCCTACATTCGCAGACGCCGTATGGAGCGAGCACAGGACCTTTTGGCCGATAGCGGGCTCACGATAGCGCAGGTGGCAGAGCGTCTAGGCTACCCTCAGCAGGCCGCCTTTGCCCAAGCCTTCAAGCAACACACCGGCATGACACCCACGGCTTGGCGAAGCAAGCATCGCTAGGGCCCAAGCTCCCTGGCCGTAACGGAGCGATTAATTAGCCGCCGCCCGTCAGCTCACCCAGGATCTAAACGTCAAGATGCGCACAATCAAGCGCCTTTTTGATAAGAGGGACAGATCGATCAGCCAAATACAACGGAATGTTGAGCACCCCGTCGTCGAGCTTTAGGTTCTTAAGTGAGTAGCGGACCCTCAATGGAGTCGTCTCCGCATGCTTGTCGGCATAGTACTTAAGGCTCTTGGAATGAACGACCTCTCCCGATTTGACCTCGACGGGAACGATTTCGTTTCCGACTTGAATCAAAAAATCGACTTCGTGCTTCGGTTTCTCGTTTGTCCAATAACGCGGAGTAGCATCTAACTGTGAAAGTAATGCCTGAAGCACATAGTTCTCGGCGAACGAACCTTTGAACTCCGAAAATAGCGCATCCGAGATGGCAAAAGCGGACGCATCCAGCCTTGCCATGCGGCGCAGCAAGCCGACATCAAGACAGTAGACTTTAAATGCCTTGAGGTCATCGTACGCAGAGAGCGGCACACCACCGGCAGCATTAAGGCGAACCGCCGTGATGAGCCCAGCATCGGCAAGCCATTCCAGAGCATCCTCGTATTCTCGAGCACGAGCCCCCTCGCGTACCGCACCCCAAACGAACTTTTTGTTCTCGCGCGCCAACTGAGCTGGAATCGAGTTCCATATTTGTGAAAGCTTGGCGAACTGCGCACGGCCACCATGCTTGGCAAAATCGCGCTCGTAGGAATCCAAGAGATCAGACAACACCTTATCGACCTGAACGATATCGCCCGTCTCCACCCACCGGCCAAGAGCCTCTGGCATGCCGCCGCATGCAAAATAACGACGAAGATGCTCGACGAGACGGACATGGAAGAAATCGGGCACTGTCTCGATCTGATCCAGGCCGCCAAGGTATTCGTCGTAGTTTGCAGCGCCCTCGGCTTTCAGAAACTCGGAAAAGCTCATGGGGCGCATCTCCATGAACTCGACCTTTCCCACCGGAAAAGCGCTGGTCTCACGGGACAAGCGAACGCCCAACAAAGACCCTGCGCATGCGACGTGATACTCGGGGGCCTCGTCACAGAAGTATTTAAGGGCGCCGACTGCAGAAGGACAGTCCTGGATCTCATCAATAATAAGCAGCGTTTCGCCGGGATCGATAGGCTGTCCAAGTGCCAGGGAAAGATTTGAGATGATCCGTCGAGGATCGCGCGTACCTTCGAAAAACTGAGCGTACTCGCTCTGTACCCCAGGTGACGGCTCCTCGAGCGTCAGATACACAAAATTGATGTACGAGGTTCGGCCGAACTCCTTAAGCGCCCACGTCTTTCCAACCTGGCGCGCCCCCTTAAGGATAAGCGGCTTACGATATTCTGACGCTTTCCAAGCGTTAAGCTTGGCAATGATATCTCGCTGCATGGACGAACCTCCCGCAAAGAAACTTCCGTAAACGTGATATTTCCCACATTTTACCCTAGGTAAAACGTGGGAAATATCACGTTTACGGAAGTTTTAAGCTCATTTCGCCACACTTTCATCACATTTATTGCAATGTGACAAAGGGACAGTCCCTTTGTCACCCGCACAAAAATGGACGCGCCAACGGCGCGCCCATTCACTCTATTTATATCAGCCCGCCTGACCCGAACGGCCGAGTCGTCACGGAACCCGGGAGCCCCGGCAGGGCGGGTGCTTGCTCAAAATGAGTTCCGCACGCAAAGAAGGCCACTTAATGTGGCCTTCGTCTTGCGCAGGAC
>URIK01000053.1 GCA_900547855.1 uncultured Collinsella sp.
ACGAGATTCATGAGCGTCTCGTGGGCTCGGAGATGTGTATAAGAGACAGCACCGGGGTTGCCGGCATTGACCACAATCTCGGCTGTCAAAATCTTGTCGAACAGGTCCGCGATCTCGGGATCATACTCGCTAAGCACACGGCGCTCCAGGCGCAAGAACAGCGCCAGATTGTCGCGCAGCTCCTCGGGGATCTCGATCTCGGCGAGACGCTCCCTGGACTCGGCATTCGAGCCGATTCGGTTAACGAGGCGGTTGACCACGGCAGCGACGCGCGCCGCGGCTTCGGGTACAGACTGGTTGCTTAGGTTCTCAGCCACGTTTCCTCCCATTCCTCCTTCTATGCACGTAACATGCGGTATTCATTATAGGCGCTTGAGAAATACTTTCGACACTGATTGCGCTTTACCACACAAAAGTATTTTCTGCATTGCAAAGGTTTTTGCCCTAAATGGTCGTATTTCTCGGTGGGCGGCATACGTAAACGGGGGCATTCCGCATAAAAGCGAAACACCCCCGTAACAATCGCTCTCCATGAGCAGGGCACGTTAGCAGGCCCGAAGCTCAAAAAGATGCGCTACAGGCGCTCGCGAACCGCCTCGACGACGTTGTCCAGATCGGCGAGCACCTCGTCATGGCTCTGCATGTCGCGCACTTTGACCTTGCCGGCGGCAAGCTCGTCGCCACCCAGGACCAAGATGAGCTTGGCGCCTACCTTATCGGCTTGCTTAAACTGGGCCTTGAGCGAACGACCCTGATAGTCGGCCTCGGTCACGATACCTGCGGCGCGAAGCTCCTGCGTAATGGCAAAGACGTTCTGACGCAGCTCCTTGCCGGCGTTGGCGACATAGACGCACGGGGCCTCATCGGCACCCAAATCGCTGCCAAAGGCCTGCAGGGCCAGCAGGGCGCGCTCAAAACCGACAGCAAAGCCGACGCCCGCCGTGGGCTTGCCACCCTCGAGCTCGACCAGGCCATCGTAGCGGCCGCCGCCGCCGATGGAGCCGACGCCGGCGCCAGGGGCCTCGACCTCAAAGACAGTACGGGTGTAGTAGTCCAGGCCGCGCACCAAGGTGGGATCCTCGACATACTCGATACCGGCGGCATCCAGATAGCGCTTGACCTGCTCGTAGTGCTCGCGGCACTCATCGCACAGGTTGTCACCCATCAGCGGAGCCTCGGCCATGATCTCGCGGCAGTGGTCGTTCTTGCAGTCAAAGGCACGCAGCGGGTTGAGCTCGGCGCGCTCGCGGCACTCATCGCACATCTCGTCTGCGTGATCGAGGATAAACTGCTTGACTTGCTCGCGGTAAGCCGGACGGCACTGAGCGTCGCCCATCGAGTTAATGAGCAGACGAAGCTTGGAAAGATCGAAGCCCAGGCGCTTGTAAAACTCCATGAGCATGATGATGCACTCGGCGTCTGCCGCCGGATCGGGAGCGCCGAGCCACTCGATGCCCACCTGGTGGAACTGGCGCAGGCGGCCCTTCTGGGGACGCTCGCCGCGGAACATGGCCTCGGCGTAGTACGCCTTAAACGGCGTGGAGCCCTGGGGCACCAGATTGTTCTCGACGACAGCGCGCACCACGCCGGCCGTGCCCTCGGGGCGAAGCGCCAGGCGCTGCTTGGGCTTGAGTTTGGTGTCGGTGCCCTCGGTAAAGACGCGCTCCAGGTTGGCACCGCTGAACACGCGGAACATTTCCTTGCGCACGACGTCGGTCGACTGGCCGATACCGTGGACAAACACGTCCACCTGCTCGATCGCGGGCGTCTCGATGGGTTTAAAACCAAACGGCTCGAACACGCCGGCCGCAATCTGCTGCATCTTTTGCCAGGCGCGCATCTCGGCGCCGATAAGGTCGCGGGTTCCCTCCGCCTTCTGTGCCTGCATGGGCAAACACCTTTCTTTTGTATCGCGTCATAGGTAACGGTCATTATACGGCACAAACACAAACAGCGGTGGCGCGTCTGACCGAACGAGGGTATGGGGACTCGTTCGGCCAGACGCGCCGCCGCTGTTTGTGATCCCTTTTCCTCCGTCCCCTTCGGATCACGTGATTCCTTGGGGACGGAGGAATAGGGATCGTCCTTTGGCCTGCGGCGACCTTGGAAACCGAATGATGGTACGAGCATCCATTCGGCTCCCAAGACCGCCGCGGGCAGAGTTGGGTGAGCCGGCAAACGCGGCAGCGTGCTTACTCCCCCGCCACGCTCGCGCGCAGCTTGGCGGCGATGGGCTCGGATACCAGCAGGAACACGAGCATGACCACGGAGCACGCCAAGCACACGATCCAGGTGCTCGCAAAGGAGCCCGTGGCGTCGAACAGCACGCCCGAGACAATGGCGCCCACGGTGCCGCCGACCATCTCGAGCGAGGTGATGGTACCCGTGACCTTGCCGAGGTCGGCCATGCCAAACTGCTTGGACGCGGCAATAGTAGGCGTGATGGTGCCCATGCACGTTCCGACGCCAAAGCTCACGGCAGCCACGATGGGACCAAGATCGGTCGCGGGGAAGCACAGCGCCACACAGGCGACAATACACGCAACGGATCCCAGCACGTTGCCAAAGCGCAGGCCAAAGCGATCGTAGATGGCGCCGAGCGAAATCTTGGCGATAACGACGGTGACCATATAGGCCGAAAGCACCGTACCGGCCCACATGGGATCGTGGCCGCCCGTGACGATCTTGGCGCCGTTGACGGTAACGCTCGTCATGTTGGTGACTTGGTTGGGCAAGATGGCGCCGTTAACGAGACCCATAAAGAGGAAGGCGACGACAAGCAGCCAAAACGCCGGGCTCTTCTTGATGCGAGACCAGCCGACGCTAACCTCGGGCGCCGTGTGCTCGTCCTTGTCGCCAGCCGTCGAGACGGACGGATCGTCCGGGTTCTCGCCGAGCGGCTTAAGGCCGATCTCGGAAGGCTTAGTGCGGAAGGAGTAGGCCGTGATGGGCAGTGCCGCCACCATGCAGACGGCAGCGAGTACCAGGAACGCAGAGCGCCAGCCCACACTCACGATAAGCGAGCTCACGATCGGCGAGAGAATAGCGCCGCCAAAGCCCGAGCCCGAAAGTGCGATGGAGATGGCAAGGCCTCGCTTGGCGGTAAACCAGTTGGCGGTCACTAGGCTGATGAGCAGGCGGGTCGAGGCCACAGCGAAGCAGCCCGAAACGGCAAAGAGCACGTAGACCTGCCACAGCTCACCGACAAAGCTCATGCTGGCAAGAACGGCAGAGGTAGCGATAACGGTGAGCGAGCCCAATACGCGACCGCTTACTTTATCGGCAACATGGCCAATGACAAGCGATCCGATAACGCTCACCACGGTAGAGATCGCATTGGAGATGTTGTACTGCGCAAGAGATATTCCCAAGTCGCTGACGATGAGCGGCTGGAACAGGCTCATGCAGTTGACGAAAATCGTGTAGCACGTGGCCATGATCACGAAGCCGGAGGCCACCACGAGCCAGCCGGGGAAGAACTTACGCTGCTGGGGCATACTGCTCCTTATTTAACAAACGAATAGCCGGCGCCGGGCGCCGGTAGTGCCCAAGATTGCCTTGAAAGACAAGGGCATAGGCCTTACGGCCATGCCCGCAGGCTTGAAAGGCAAGGTTGGGTGCTACCGGTGGTCGGCGATATAGCCCAAAGCGACGGCGGTATAAGCCGCAGCACCGAGCGGCAGCTCGGCATCGTTAAAACGTGCCTTGGGATGGTGCTGGGCAAAGTGTTCGTCCGTGTCGGTTACGGCCGCGCCCACGGTAAAGTACGCACTCGGAATCTCGCTCGAGATAAGCGCGAAGTCCTCACTCGCCATGGCATGGAAAAGCGGCAAGAAAGCCGTCTTGGGCAGCACTGCGCCCACGTAGCCAAGCGACGCCTGAGTCATATCGCTGTCGAGTACAAGCGGCGGAACATCCGAAAGCGTCTCGATGGTCGACGGCGTACGATAGGTCGTAGCAACGCCGTTAACGACCTCCGCGATGCGGGTCTTTAGGTGAGCCATGAGCTCAACATCAAAGCCGCGCAGCGTTCCCTCGAGCACGCAGGTGTCGGGGATGACGTTGGCCGCCAAGCCGCCGGCGAACTTACCAACGGTAAGTGCGACTTCCTTGGCCGCCGGCACCTCGCGGGAGATAAGCTCCTGGAGCGCCAGGTGCACGTGGACGCCGGCCGTGATGGGGTCGATGCAGATCTCGGGGCTGGAACCGTGGCCGCCCTTGCCCTGGAGCGTGATGCGGAAACCGTACACGCCCGAGAGCGCCGGGCTGCCGTAGAGCACCAGGCCAAGCGGCGACTGGCTGTTGACATGCATGGCAAAGGCCGCCTGAGGGCGCGGGTTCTCGAGCAAGCCGTCGGCGATGGCAGCGCGTGCTCCCTCAAAGGTCTCCTCGCCCGGCTGGAACAGCAACTTGACGGTAGCGTTGGCCTCCACAAGCTCGGCCTCGCGGGCCTTGAGCAGGCGCGCCGCACCAAGCAGGGCCGTCGCATGCATATCGTGGCCACAAGCGTGCATGCAGCCGTTGGTAGAGGCGAAAGGCTCGCCCGACTCTTCGGCAACGGGCAGGGCATCCATGTCGCCACGAAGCATGACGACCGTTCCGGCCTGCTCGTCCTTGCACGTGCCATTGCCCTGAGCGGCCGCGGCCGCACCGGAACCGATCAGGCCAACGACGCAGGAACCGTCGACGAGCGTGGTATGGGGGATGTCCATCTCGTCCAGACGTGCCTGGATATAGGCAGACGTCTGCGGAAGATTGTTACCGAGCTCAGGCATCTGGTGTAGATCGTGTCGCCACGCAGCGAGCTCGTCTGCAAAAGCCCGAGCTTCTGCGACAAGACCGTCACCGATAGCGGTCTGCGCCGCTGTGGTAGCCTGAGGCGCTGGTTGCGGTTGAAAATCGGACAGAGCTGATGCCATAGAAGCCCTCCAGTAACGTTTTTGCAGCACGCACTTTGATAGCGTAAAGTGCAAGGTACAACTGTAAGGGCATGACATAAAAATGCCGCCCTGGGAGGGCGGCGCAACAAGTTGTTTACAATTGCGGGTGTGATTTTCGGCGCAAGAAATCGAAATGCGTCTCGCTCAAGATAATCGAAAGAAAGATGAGCGCGAAGCCGGCGAGCAGGCGCGAGGTGAGCGCCTCCCCCATCAGCAGCACCGAGAACAGCACGCCCGAAGGCGACTCCATCGAAAGGAGCAGTGAGCCCGTCGAGGCCGAGACATGCGCCAGGCCGACGTTTTGGATGAGCAGAGCCGCGCATGTGCAACCAACCGAGAGAAACGCCATCGCGCTGATAAAGCTCGGCGTCCACACGGACAGAGGCGCTTGGGTCTCGAATAGCAGCGACGTTGCCAGGCTCAGCACGCCGTTGCCCACAAACATCCAAAACGTGATGACGTTGATGTCCATTTTGCGACCGTACTTGGCAGTCACCGCCATCTGGATGGCGAAAAAGACCGCACCCGCCAGCGTAATGACATCACCGATGTTGAATTCAACGCTATCGAGCGCCACCAAGCCAATGCCCGCCAAGCACAGCAGCGCCGCGCCCAGGTTATAGCGGGTGAGTTTTTCGCCGCTCAGAAAATAGCTCGCGAACGGCACAACGATGCAATACGTGCCCGTCAAAAAAGCATTCTTGCCCGCCGTGGTGTGCGCCAGACCGACTGTCTGCAGGGCGTAGGCGGCCCACATAAGTGCGCCCATGCCAAGTCCGACGATAAGGTTGCGGGCGTTGAGGTGCGCGATGATGCGCTTGTGGAAGATGAAAAACATGACCAACGCCGCAGGCAGAAAGCGCACGTAGAGCAGTTCGAACACCGGAATGGTGTCGAGCGCGTCCTTCATGGTCGTAAAGGAGTAGCCCCAGACGACTGCCACCGAAAGCAGCAGGACTTTCCAGAACAGCGGCGAGCGAGCGCCGGCGCCGCGGGAGGTGCCGCCCGCGCCCAGGTCCTCGCGAGCAACAGGGCTATCGGGCATCATTTCGATATTGTCAGTGGCATGCTGGGCCATAGGGCATCCTCGCGCTCAATCTGGGCGTGGTGTCCGCACGCGCATGGCTGCGTGCCGCCTCATGGTCAAATAAAAGCAGGGCGCACCGGACCCCCGGCACGCCCCGCTACTGTAGCAACAACCAAGCAGCCCGTGCAATTCACTACGCTAAAGCATCGGGTTGGAAGATCTCGATGTTCCGACGGCGTTTACGTTGCTGAACTAAATCAACTTAGTTGATTCCAGTTTTTCGATGATCCAGTCGTTGGCTTTGATGACCGGGCGGCGGAAGACGACGCCCAGTGCCAGCGACGGAATCAGATAGCTCGCCAGAATACCCAGCTCAACCCAGTACTCCATATGATAGGCACCGGCCATGGCGGCGTGCATGGCGTTGATGCCGTGAGTAAACGGCAGGAACGGATAGATCGCTTGGAACACGGGGCCGGTCATCTCGATGGGGAACGTGCCGCCCGAACCGCCGACCTGCATGACCAGCAGCACGACGGCGAGCGCCTTGCCGATATCGCCAAACGAAACCGTAAGCGTGTAGACGATATTGGAGAACACGAGACTCGCGACCCAGCCCGCCAGCACAAACTGCAGCGGGTCGTCGCACTGGATGCCAAAGAACAGGATGTCGCCCGCGCACACGAGCGTTGCCTGCAGCAGGGCCAGACCGCCAAAGAACAGGTAACGGCCCAGGTAGATCTCGTGCAAGCGCACGGGGATCAGCTCATTGATGAGTTCGTCGTCAACCGAGACCTTCATCATGGCCGCCAGCACGATCGAGCCGACCCAGAGCGACAGAATCGTGTAGAACGGTGCCATGGCCGAACCGTAGTTGCGGATCGTATAGACCGGCTTGCGATCGAGCGCGACGGGGCCGGAAAGCGACACGGCCAGACCCTCGGGATCATTGCCGATCATCGTCTTGATCGTAGCGAGGTCATCCGACATCAAGGCGCCGTCGAGCTCGTCCTTAAACGCGCTGATCTTGTCCGACGCCTCGCCCAGCTGATCAGAGGCCTTGTTGACCAGCTTTGCAGCCTTGGAGAGGCCCTTTGCCAGCGAACCGGATGCGTCGGTCAGGCCGCCTACGGCGCTATCCAGGTCGCCCGAGATGCCATCAAGCGAGTCCAGAATGCCCGAAACCGTCTTCTTGAGCTCCTTGGCCTTAACCGAGAACGTGGAATCGTAATCGGATTTGGCACCCGCGATGGCGGCCTTGGCATCAGCGATGGCCTGATCGACCTCGGCACGCGAGTTGTTGACCTCGGCCATGCTATCGGAGAGAGACTTCGCGGTAGCCGCCAGATCCTTGGCATTGTTGCGGTACTCAACGGCGATTCTGCCCAGCGACGTCGCGGCGGACTTGAGGCCGTCCTTCAAATTCTCATCGCTCACCTGGTCGGCAAGGCTGCGGAGCTGATCGGCCATCGCATCGATATCCTTGGCGCGCGCATTGAGGGCCGCAGCGGCATCGTTGAGTTGGGACACCGTAAGGTCGACATGCTGGTTTGCGGTGTCGAACGCCTTCGCGAGCTCGGCAGACACATTGTCGAACGAACCCGCACTTCCATCGATTGCGGCATCGATGGCATCGTTTGCCGCCTTAAGCGCTTCTTTGGAATCATCGATGCCGCTTTTGGCATGTTCCATGAGCTGCTTTGTCGACTCATCGACGGCACCGGTCTGCTTGAGCATGCCGCTCGCCGACGTCAGCGAATCGGACGTGGAGCTCAAAATGCCCGCCAGCGACGAAGCATTTGCCTGAACGTCTCGCAGGTCCTCAATCGAATCGCCAAGCGTCGAGGACAGGTTGGCGATAAAGTTGCTGACCTGGTCGGTGCTCATGTAATCGAGCAGGCTGGACACCGTCTTAAGACCGATGCTCGTAATGGTCTCGGTAAAAGTTTTGTTAACCTGGCTCTGAACGGCACTCGAACCCTTCTCGGTCACGATCTGCGCAATGGCGTTGGCCTTCTGGTTCTCGTAGAACTCGATATCGGCATGCTTCACGTCGGTCGAAAAGAGCGTCATCATATCGGCACTAAACGTCTTAGGGATAACGACAGCCGCATAGTATGCGCCCGATTTGACGCCCTCGATGGCCTTTTCTCGATTGTTGAGTACAACCCAATCGAAGCTCTCGTTGCCGCGCAGGGTGGCGGTCACGTTTTCACCCACGTTGACCTCAACGGGGATCAGATCGCTCTCGTAACCCTCATCGGTGTTGACCACGGCGATCTTAAGATTGCCGGTGTTGCCGTACGGGTCCCAGCTGCCGGCGATGTTAAACCACGCGTACAGGCACGGTACGATAACGAGGCCCATCACGACAACCAAGCCGATCACGGAGCGAGACACATTTTGGACATCGCGCTTAAACAGATGCAGGATGTTCTTCATTTATGCCTCACCTCCTTTGGAGTGCTTGCCAAGCGGAGTGGCATCTCCATCATTTGTGGCTGTACTGTCGCTGTCCTGAGATTTATGGTTCGAGCCTATATGCGGCAAGCGGCCCGTGGACTGATCGCCGCCCTTGGCACCACGCTCGCTGGCGTTGAGGCCAAACATGTGGCGGGCGGCAGGAATGGCGGCCGTGTGTTCGCGCATCTCGCGACGCAGGTCCTCATCCGAAAGCGCCGAGATGCGCATCTGGGTATTGAGGCTCGCTCGGATATATTCGATATTGATCAGCCAGCCGCAGATGGCAATAACCGAGATAATCCAAATGACAAGCAGGATGATCTTGCCGTTATTGTCGATATCGAGAACCGTCGACAGGACAAAGAGCAAGACCTGAACGCCCACCACGGCGGCAAAACCGCCCTTGATGTAGTACGGGTAGCGATGTTCAAAGGCGACCGCATGATCGAGCAGTTCGCGACGGTACGAATCGGAATCGAGCATGACGCGCATGGCCGTGCGCAGCGAGTAGCGCTGGCGCGGCAGGTCGTTGGACTCGCAAATCATCATACCGGTCGTGGAGAGCTGTTTATCAAAGAGCAGGTTAAGGTTGAGCAGCAGCGGACGCAGCTGCAGGCCGATAAAGAGCGCCACGATCAAGAACACGCCCAGAATGCACAGGTTAAACAGGTAGTTAAACGAGTACATGCCGCCGACCGTCTCGCGCAGCAGATTGATGCCGTAGGTAAAGGGCAGCAGTGGGTGCAGCCACTGGAAGAAGCCAGGCATCATCTCGATGGGGTACATGCCCGATGAACCCGGAATCTGCACGATAACCAGAATGACGCCGATTGCCTTGCCGATGTGCTTAAACGTAGTGGACAGCGCGTAAATGATGTTGACGTACGTAAACGAGATGGCGATGCCGCCCAGCACGAACAGCAGCGGGTTGACGCACTGTACGCCAATGACCAGATCACCCACCGTAACGATGATGGCCTGCAACGCGCCCAGGATCACCATGAGCAACCAGCGGCCAAAGTAGCCTTGGCGCGCCGTAAAGCTGCCGATGCCTTCGCGATCGACCTCGAGCTTGTAGATGGCGATAAGCACGTAGCCGCCCACCCAAAGCGCCAGGTTGGTATAGAACGGGGCAATGCCCGAGCCGAAGCTCTTAACCGGATAGATCGACTTGGACGCGAGCTCAACCGGAGATGCCATGAAGTCTGCGACGTCATTGACGTCGACGCCCATCAGGTCGGCCAGCTCGCCCATGGACTCGGAGGTCTGTAGCGCCGCGATGTCGTTGGCGGCGGTTGCGAGCTTGTCCTGGACCTTGGCAAGCGAGGAATCGGTCTGGGACAGCGTGGTCTTGGCCTGGCCGAGCGTAGCGTTAAGCTGCGAAAGCGTACCGCGCGCGCTTGCAATCGTGGGCGTGAGGCCAGATACGATACCCGTCAAATCACCCGAGACGGCGGCAAAGGAATCAAGCGCGCTCGAGGCCTTCGGCAGCGCGTTTTGACCCAGGTCCGTCTGGGCCTGGCCAAGGTTGGTCGCACCGGTCTGAATTGCGTTATTGATAGCGTCGCTGGCACCCGAGACAGCCGCGGCGTCATTCGCCATGGCGCTCGACTGCGCAGACAGACCGTCCTTGATGCTCTGCAACTTCTCGTTCTGCTCACGGAGCGTATTGATGGTCGATACAATGCGCGCGTCAATTTCCTCGGAACCTGTCGACGTGTCATTGGCGAGAATCTCCAAGTGCCCGATAACGGCCTTATTGTGGTCGATCGTCGCTTGGAGAGACTCGAGCGAGTTGTCGATACGGGTGGTCGTAGATGTGACCGTGCCCGTCAGCTTGCCGATGGCAGCGTTCGCGGAGGCCGACGTCTTGGTGAGCGCAAGGCTGCCTTCCGAGAGCGCCTTGGAGAGCGAGGCGATAGAGTTGCCCGCCGTGGTGCGAGCTTCACCCAGCAGGTCGTTGCCCTGAGAGATCGCTTGCGTCAGTGACGGCGCCTGACCCTGCATGCCGGCAAGTGCCGCATCAGCCGAGGCGATAGCGCCACTCGTCTTATCGATGGCGGCATTCATGTCGCCAATCGAATCGCGCACCTCGCCCAAGGTATCGGATGCCTCGGAGACAGAACTTGCCAACGAATCCTGAGTCTGGGTTGCCTTGTCCTTTAAATCGACTCCGGCATCCTTGGCAATGCTGGCAACGGTCTCGCCCACCGTGGAGACAAATTCCGAGTTGATCTGCTCCTCGATGGTGCTTGCACCGGTGTCGGTAACCTTGGGCGCAATAGCGCTCTTCTTCTCATTGACGTAGTACGTAAGCTTGGGCTGATGGTAGTTACCGTCGAGCATCGAAACCAGGTTATCCGAGAAGTTCTTGGGGATTACGATGGCCGCATAGTACTCACCGCTCTCGACGCCCTCCTTGGCATCGGACGCCGAATCGACGAAGGTCCAGCCCAGCTGATCGTTCTCCTTGAGCTGATCGACAACCTGGTCGCCCGCGTTGAGCTCGCCCACCAAGTCGTTTTGGGTGCCCCGATCGTTGTTGGCGATGGCAATCTTGATACCCTGGGTGTTTCCGTACGGATCCCAGTTGGCCACGATGTTGTACCAGGCATACAGCGAGGGAATAACGCACACGCCAAGGGTAACCACCAAGGCGACGGGGTTCACAAGCAGTCGCTTAATGTCGCGCTTAAATATCGCAAAGGACACCTTTGCATTGGATAGTTTGCTGCCGAGACTCACGCTTGGACCATCCATCCTGTCGTTAAATCGAATCGTACTATCGACAACCATTGTACGTAGGCGCTTTAGCGTCTCAGAGCACAATGGTATTGAGTTTTGCGGGTAGCAATATACTACGAAGATGAGTTAACGTACAGTTGTACAGTATCCTAAATTTCAGCAGGTCACAAAACCACAACCCGCACAAATTAGCAATTCAAATAGTCATCGGGGACGTTCTTAAACGACTAGTCAAACAAAAACGTCCCCAATGACTACTTAGGACCACGGCAACGTCGATGTTTTGGCAATGCCAGCGAGCGGGCGCCAGAGCGAACAAATTGGCATGAAAAGAGGACGGCATAGACCTTCTGGTCATGCC
>URIK01000054.1 GCA_900547855.1 uncultured Collinsella sp.
TCTACACTCGACTAGTCGTCGGCAGCGTCAGATGTGTATAAGAGACAGGTTCGTACAGAGCGGCAAACATCGCCGTTTCGCCCGGAGACGTACGGTTGCCAGCACCGTTTTGGCTGGATCCACTCGGTACGCCAGCGTTTCCAGTCCCATTTGAACGCGGCGGAACTGCAGAGCGCTCGCCGTCGCCGTTCTTAAAGTGGTTACCAGCCATAGAGGAGTCCTCGCAATACTAAAAGTCAATAACGGTATTAGTTTATGACATATTTGGCATCGTCAGTTAAACTCCAGATGCAGGCACCAATTCGCGGAATTGTGGTGCAACACCGTGCCCGTCTAGGCAGCGGCGTAAGCTATACCGTCAGGAACATCATCACGATGATCATGACAAAGCCAATCAAGTCGGTCGGCAAAAACACCGTGCCCAGCATAACGGCGCTGGTAATGGTTGCCGAGACCGGCTCCACAGTTCCGATGAGACTCGCACGTACGGAGCCAATATCCTTGACGCCCTGCATATAGAGCATATACGCCAGGAAAGAGCCCACGATCACAAACACCGCGAGCGCTTCGACGGCAGCAGTATCGAGGGCCGGCATATGAGCCCACGGCTGTACAAAGACGCTCGAAACGACACCCGCCGTAAGCATAGCCGAGCCCGTAACAATAGGGCTGCCGTATTCGGACAGAATCTTGGCGGGAATCACCGCCATACAGGCGGCGCTAGCCGCACACATAAGGCCTGCGACCAGGCCAAGCGGCGATATACTCAGACTGGTAGGGTCACCGCCGGTAGCGATTAAAAAGGTGCCGCCCAAGGCCAACCCAATGCCAACGGCCTCACGCACGCGAGGCATGCGATGGTCGATCACGCAGGTGTAGCCCATAATGATGACCAGCTGCAGGCACTGGAGCACCGTCGCGGTTCCGGCATTGGTCAGGCGCACGGCCGAAAGATAACAAAACTGGTTAAAGAGCAGGCCAAAAGCGGTAAAGAGCAGCAGCTGCTTGCGATCAGCGGGCGTCGTCCAAAGCTTGACCAGGCGTGCGCGGTCGTGCGTGACAACCACAGCCATAAAGAGCAGGCCGGCAAGAATCTGCCGTATGCTCATAAGCCACAGCGTATCGACATGGTAGGTATCGAACAAAAAACTCGCGCTGGTACCCGAGAAACCCCAAAACGAACCGCCCACCAGCGTAGCCAAGACGCCCGTGATCATCTTGCGCGACGACGCATCGTTAAGGCGCTCGCGCCAGGCGCGGCGGGTGCTACGGCTGAGCTCGTCGATGCCCTCGGGCACATCAATGTTCGATATATCGGTCATCGGCACCGAAGCCCCTGCGCCTTCGACCTGCTCGACACACTCTTTGCTCATTCCACTCCCCCGAAACAGTCTGGAAGCAATTCGGCTTACCTTACCACGGCGAAGGCACCAGCTAGAGGCTTGTCCGCTTATCGGTAGGACAATTCCGCAGGTGTCTTTCCATAGCTCGATACCGCAATGGCCTTGCATTGGTCGACAGCCAAATCGCGGCAGCAGGCTCTTTTGAAATGGATATGACAAAGCCCCCGAACTCCACAATGTAAGCGATTTTTAAAAATGTTCTTGCCACCGAGTTCAGGCTCCGTTATATTATCCCTTGCGCGCTTGCGCACCCTTGATCGGGCGTTTAGCTCAGGGGGAGAGCGCTTCCCTGACACGGAAGAGGTCAGAAGTTCAAATCTTCTAACGCCCACCAAATGTTCGCAGCTCAGAGGCTATGCTCTCTGGGCTGTTTTGTTTTATGTCGCCAAATCCGCCGGCAGTTCCAACCGCCCAACTGGCCAAATGCCGACTATCTACTTGCCGATCTATCCATCGGCATAACCAATCAGTCCGCACCGCAACTTCTCGGCAAAACGCCGCGATGTCTGCGCCCTGCGGTATCCTTGAGCCACTTGCACCTGCAGCACCAAGGAGCCGCCATGCGCACCGAGCTCGATGTCCCCTTTTCGCACAAAGAAGAAGCCAAGGCGCTGGGCGCCAAATGGGACCGGATCAAGAAGATCTGGTATGTACCCAGCGGCGTCAACCCCGAGCCCTTTGCCGAGTGGCTGCCCGGTGTTGACCGATCCGACCCCTCAGCACCGTATATATATCTAGTACTGGGCAAGCGCGAGTGCTGGAAGTGTCACAAAGAGACCTCGGTCGCGGCCTTCGGCATTCCCTATCGAGCCGATAACGACGAGAGCATCGCCATCGCGCACGCGCCCAACGAAGCCGGGCACATTGCCATCGACACGGCCAACGCCAACGCACTCGCCATCGTGCCCACTCTTGGCTGCGTGCCGGGCGAGATCCGCGACTACCTTCATAAGCGCTGCGGCTACAAGCCCGTAGGCGCGCGAGCCTCCAAAGCCCCGTCGCTCGGCAACACGTGCACCAGTTGCGACGCGCTGCAAGGCAGCCGCTATCTGTTCGAGGAGCCCTCGTCCCCGTTTGCCCTCACTGCCATCAACAAGCTGCCGGCACTGGAGTTTGTGCGCGTCGAAGTTGCCGGCGTCTTTGGCGTCCCGGCCACGCGCACCGACTTTGACCAGGCGCTCTTTACCTGGGCACGTGACCATCACGCCGAGTTCCATAAGCAGCTTGGTGAGGGGATTTATTTGTAGGGGCAACATCGAGGTATCGAGGAGCAGGGGTTGATTGTTAAATAATCTCGAAACGCTACAGCCCCAGAATATGCTCCAGGTAGCCCTTGTTGAACCAGAACGATTGCTTCGTCATCCAGCGCCCGTCGGGCAGTTCGTAAGCATTCCTTGCGATGTCACCGATCTCTGTTCCATCGGCAAACTTGTAAGCCGCTTTTGACGTATGCGGGCGAACGTGAACAATTGGATTGTCCGCCATACCGGGCAGATTGTTAGTCACTTTGAGCTTTCCGCTCGCATCCCGATACGGATTGAGCTCAACGCCCTCACGTATTACCTTTCGCGTCTCATCCCAACAAGCCTTTGCGGGGCCTTCGATTTCGTTTGCCGGCATTGCCCAGAATAGGCAGCGGTCAAGGCGCCACTCCCCCTCGTGGTCCTCACGGAACACGACAAAGAAGAAACGACTGGTCTCAAGGCGCGCACGGAAGGAAGACGTTTCCCAATCCTCATTGATTAGCTGCTTAAACTCAAACGGAGGGAAGGACATTGCTTGCTCGATGTGCCCCCTCTTATTAACGCGACAAGCGCGGACGTTAATCCCAGCCTTAACGAACTCCTCGGCAGCATTGTTTTTTATGCCGAGCATGCGATAAACGAGTGTCGTCCATTGCGCCTTGTTTCCTGTGTATTCCAAGCCGTACTGCTCCGCAATCTGGCGATCAGTTTCGCCATAGTGTTGCTCGATCAGTCCAGTTACGTAGCTTTCGAAATCAATGGACTCGTCGTCGCCTCGAACGATGCTCTCGCCGATACGCGGGGCACCGAGAACATAGGCGTGAAGCACATAGTCCATGTACGAGCGTTTGAGAGAAAAGGCGCGACGCTTCGCGCGACGGCGTTCGATCTCGCCCGTATCGGTATTGAAGTACTCGTAGTACTGGTCGACCCACATTGTCGCTTCGGTTGCGCCCTTTGTGCAGGCGCCCAAGTAGGTGGTCATGCCCTCCGACAGCTCGTCTGCGCGACCATCCTGAATGTACGAAATGATTTTCTCGTAGTCGGCGCGAATGATCTTCATATCCTCTTCGGGCAGACGAACCATGACTGCACGCTCAATGCGCTGGTCGTATTTGTCGATGGAGCGGTCACGGCCGTAATAAATCAGCAGGATATTGCTGAGCTTGGTCTTGAGATGCGAGCTGTCGTAGTCGAGCGAAACGGGACGGTCGTAGGGAATCATCGTCAAGACAAGACGTTCACCGGCAGATTTACGACCGTCTTTAAGTACGTCAAAACACGTTGCCTTGAGCTCGACACCCGCCTCGGGAAAGTCCGGCCGGTCGTCGCTGTTGGCCTTGTAGCCAAAGTAACGCTCCTCGATCAGGGTTCCCATACCGCCCTTGTACTTCTTGGATCCAAAGTCCTTAGGCGCGCTCTCCCCCTCCGGCGCAATGCCAAGCTCCAGAATGTCGCGAAACGTCATCCCGTCGAGATTGGCAGCATACCGCTCGATGCTAGAGGGGTCAGAAAAATCAGTATCGTCAAGCATGCGCTTGAAATCGAGGTGCTTCTTGGACATGGCAAATCCTCTCGAAATAAGACATGATCTAATACGTATGCTACTGTAAATTCGGGTTATACCGTGAAGATCCCCTAAGGGATCTTCCATTTGCAACCCGATTTCTGTACCCTTGATCTTTGCATTTGCAGCGATTTGGGGGAGTGAGTATGTCAGAGGTCAAAATCGCCGAGCTTTTTGCTGGCGTCGGCGGATTTCGTTTGGGCCTCGAAGGCTATGCTGACCCTCGTTATCCAGATTTCTACATGAAGCCCGCCGGACCCTTTCGCACCATTTGGGCCAATCAGTGGGAACCGCCCGGAACCAAGGCTCGTCAGTTCGCGGCACGCTGCTATATGGACCGCTTTGGCGAGGATTCCGTAGTCAACGAAGATATCAATAAAGTCCTGGAACAGGCTGAAGCCGGAGAGGTTGAAATCCCCGACGTCCAGATGGTTGTCGGCGGCTTCCCTTGCCAGGATTACTCCGTCGCTCGCCCGCTTAACCAGGCACATGGCATCGAGGGCAAGAAGGGTGTCCTTTGGTGGGACATCTACCACTTCCTCGAGATGAAGAAGCCGCGCTTCGGTCTCTTTGAGAATGTCGATCGTCTGCTCAAGTCGCCCGCGTCTCAGCGCGGTCGCGACTTCGCCATCATCCTAAGCTGCCTTGCCGACCTCGATTACACGGTCGAATGGCGCGTGGTCAACTCCGCGGAATATGGTTTTCCCCAGCGTCGCAAGCGTGTTTATATCTTCTGCGAAAAGGACGCTGGCAAGGTTGATCTCGTTGATCGCATGCACAACGGCGTCATGGCGAAGGCCTTCCCCGCCATCTACCCTGACGAAATGGCCGAGCTCGATGTCCTGCCTGATCCTTACGAGAACTCGACTCGTTTTGGCGTTGGTCAAAAGACATCTCAGTTCAAGAATGCCGGTGTCATGCAGGGCTGCCATGTTTTGACCTGCGACTTCGTTGAGGATTATCACGGCGAGCGCCGTGTGCTTGGCGATGTACTTGTTAATGAGGAGTATGTTCCGGAGCAGTTCTACATCTCCGACGAGAAGCTTCCCGACTGGCGCTACCTCAAGGGCAGCAAGCGCGAAGAACGCACCAACAAAAAGACGGGCTTTACGTACACGTATTCCGAGGGTGCCATGAGTTTCCCGGATGCCACCGACAAACCGAGCCGCACCATCCTCACGGGCGAAGGCGGCACGGGCGCCAGCCGATTTAAGCATGTTATCGAGTGCCCCGACGGCCGTTTCCGCCGCCTCGTTCCCGACGAGCTCGATCAGCTCCAAGGATTCCCCAAGGGCTGGACGGATACTGGTATGACCGACGGCCATCGAGCTTTCTGCATGGGCAACGCGCTCGTCACCGGCGTGCCCCATCGCATTGGCGAAGCTATGGTCGAAGTGTACGGCCTCTAAGGCAAGCAATCCGGAGCCGGCAGTCGCGCTGTCGACTCCATTTTTCCACCCCACTCCCCTGTATACTGATGTAGCACGTGTTTCGTCCGGGCCTGTTGGGCCGGATTGTTCATGGGAGGGTCTTATGGCTGCTTCGAATCCGCCTAAGGGGAGCGTTTCTTCTTCGTCCATCAAGCCGGTTACGCGCAAGGCCGTGCGTTGCCAGCGCGAGGTCGCTTGGCTTGTCACGCAGGCGGCGGGCAGGCTCGTGGCGACCACTCAGGACGTCAACGCGCCTACGCCGAGCTTTGTGCTGGCAGCGGCGCTGGATTTTGTGCGCCAATTGGAGCTTGCCGCACAGGATGCCAGCGGCCACCTCGACTACCAGAATGTTATGGCGCCCGACCTGCAAACGTTCTGCCACATGGCCAAGTTGCCCGCCGCGCCCAATGCGCTTTCGGACGCAGGCTACATGTTTACGCTTTCGGGCGCGGACCTTATCCGCGACATCTATACATACTGCAGCGAGCTCGCCGAGCGCCATGTCTTTGACGCGGCTGAAGTCAAACCGGGATATGTCATCAAGCTGGTTCTTAGGCTGTTCTTGATGGACGGGTTCGCGGCCATGCCGGCGTAAGCCGAGTCTTTAGCATCACCGTCAACTGGGCAACAACCGCTTAACCTTAGTGGGCGCCAATCGAGAGTCGATTATTGGGTCGCCTCGTCCGCTAACGCATTTATTCCACGCGCTCCAACAGTCGATACTTGCGGTTGCGGCTCGTCGCCGGCGCCGTGGGCTCAAGCTCGCCTTGAGCAATGAGCGCGTTGACGCGCGACCTAACCTGGGAAATTGTGAGCCCCGTGCGCTCTGCCAGCTCACGCGTCCCCAGCTCGCCGTAATGTTTGAGTGCCGTCACAATTAAGCCCCCGCCATGATCGACCGGCTCGATCTTTGAACGGTAAAGTACGACCTTGAACCGATCGAACCCCGGGCAGAACAGGGGCTCGGCCAGACCATGCGCGCGCATGGCATCGATCATCATCGGGATGCCCGAGCCATTGCCCTCAGCCGGCGAACCTGCGCCATCCGGCAGCGGGACAATCGACATGAGTTTCACGAGCGTCGCGTTACGGCATCGGGAGCTGCCGTCAAACAAGTTCTCGCGAGTCTTTCCCCCGTATAGGCCGCCGGGGTTCGTCACCTCGATACGGTCATCAAAGACGTCAACAGCGATCGACTGCCCACAGAACCGATCTCCGTATTCTCGGTGGATTACGGCGTTGGCGATTGCCTCGCGCAGGACTTCCTCGGGAATCTCCAGCGAGTCGACACGCGAGACGCCTTGGATCGTCGAGGTTCGCCGCAAATTCTTGGCGATTGCCGCGACGGCATCCGAGATCATTTCGCCCAACGTTCCCTCGCAGATCGTACGGTCCATGAACCTCAACGACCCCGCCGCGCCCTTCTGCGTTCCGGCATAGACCGCCACATCGATAAAGAGCTTGGGATAGAACTGCTGAGGATAGGCACCCGCAGCCAGGAGTCCGGCCTTAGTGACATTGCCCTGGGAGTCGAGGTAATTCAGGCGCTCCAGCTTCGTTTTCTTGTCCGGCGCGCCGCGCATCGCACGAGGTGTCAGTGAGAAAGCACGCTCTATCGTGCGGTCGACCAGGGCCTCGTCAAGATCGCCTGCGACCGCGCCGGGCACTGCATCGCGATCACTGGGGCTCGCCCGTTCATACGATGACAAGGACAGGACCTCGGTCGACGAGAGCGGAACATCTTTATCATCGATGCGTTTGTAGCTGCCGCCTTGAGCGCCCCGCTCTATGACATAACAAGGCTTGCTAGACGGGTCGAGCTCCTCAATCGTGATGACCAGAACCACGGTGCCCTGGAGCTCCACGCGTTCAATGGTGTATTTGGGCGGATTGGCCAGTTTTCCGCGCCCGCCGGCATCACCCATGCCCGCTACGAATTGGTTGAGCACCTTCTCGGTCTCAAAGTTCTCAACCGGGACAAAGCCCGCGCGCTCGCTCACGCCGAGCACGATAATTCCGCCAGCGGTATTCGCGAATGCGCTAACCGTTTCCCATACGTCGCGGGAAAGCGTCGTGGCGCTCTCCTTGACCTCGACGTTAAGATCGTCCGAGCCCATGCGCCTTAAAGACTCGAGCAGACCGGTCAGCTCGTTTTCGTTCATCTGCATGTCCTTTCGCTCGGCCCGGCGGAGAATGCCGCGAATAGATTTCCTTCGTCTCTCAGTTATCTCTCGTAATTATCTCTCATCTTTCTGCTATCTCTCATATTAGAGATAAGTGAGAGATGAAAGATAAGATATCTGCCATTTGTTTCATTTAAACATGTTTTTGCTGGTAGAACAATCAGTATTGAGACAATACCATGATTGCTTGTCTCTTTGCTGATCAGTTATCTCTCATATTTATCTCTCGTCTTTCTGTTATCTCTCGTATTAGTGACGAATGAGAGATGAGAGATACGTGAGTAATGAACGAGCGTGGATTTTTGGACGGTCGGAAAGTCCCTCAAACAAAAAACGGGGCCGGCCTTACGCCGAGCCCCGTTTTCAAACGGTCAGTTAGTTTTCCAACGCGCGAGCATAGCAGTCAACATTACGCCGCTGCGAACACTCCCAAGCCCGTTCCGATGATGCAGATCGCGAAGATGCCAATAATAATCCAAATGGTCTTGACACCCTTTTTATAGAGGGCAACGCAAGCGAACGTTGCCAGCAAGGGCAGCAGACCGGGGAAGATCGAATCGAACAGATCCTGCAGGACAATCTCCGAACCACCCACATCAAAGGTCAAAGCTGTGGACAGCGAGACCTGTGCCGCAATCATCGCGCCAATGACGGTCATTCCGAGAACGCCGGCAGCATGCGTCATGCGAGACATAAGGTTGTTCTCTTCGGACTGCTGCAGGAACTTGGTTCCCAGGTCGTATCCCAGATGGGCGGCGACGATACGCGTTGCAAAGTTAATCACGGAGTAGATGAGCGCGTACACGATGGGGCCGAGCGGGTTGCCCGTCGACGCGATGCCAATACCAATGCCGGCGGCGACCACGCGGAACGTACCCCAGTAGAACGAATCGCCGATGCCGGAAAGCGGTCCCATGAGGCCGACCTTCATGGCGTTAATCGAGGACGTGTCGAAGTTCTTATCGGCAGCCGCCTGCTCTTCCATCGAAACCGTTAGGCCGGCTACAAACGGAAGCACATGAGGCGTGATGTTAAAGAACTCGGTATGGCGATCGAGCGCCGCATAGTAATCGTCGTCGTTGGGATAGATCTTTCGCAGGGGCTTCTGAATGGTGTACATGAAGCCCATTGCCATCATCTTGTCGTACGACTGCGAGCACTGGCTCGTAAACTGGCGAAGGAACATGCTCCGATACATATCGGGAGTCATAATCGCGTCCTTCTTGGCCTCTTTGAGATCGGTGTTCTGGGTAGCCATTAGAAGTCCTCCTCTTCATCCTCGGCAACCGCCTGCGGACCGGCCGAGCCCTCGCGGAAGGCCAGGAGCAGCGCGACGCAAATGGCAGCTGCGGCGACGCCGACCACGTCCATCTTGAGGTAGATGACCATAATGAATCCCAGGAACAGCCAGGGAAGAAGCTTGTTGTCGCCCATGGTCCTAATAAGAAGAGCGAAGCCGATGCAGACCATGACGCCGGACGCAACGTTGAGGCCGTCCATCACAAACTGCGGAATCGCGTTAAGCGCATTGTTGATGAGGTCGGCACCAAAGAACAGCGAGCAAAACACCAGCAGTGCAGACGGAACGCCAATCGACAGCGGCACGATGGTCAGATGGTACAGATTCGCCTTGGCAAGATCACGATTTGCCAGAGCGGTCTCAATCTTCTTGCAGGCAAAGGCACCCGGAACGGCGTAGCAGAAGTTGCGCCACACCTGAAGGAAGACGGAGACGGGAAGGGCGAGTGCGACGGCAGTTGCCGTGCCCGTACCCGTAATGACGGCAAACGCGCAGCCAAGCACGCCGGAGGCATAGACCTCGGGAGGAACCGCCGCGCCGACCATGATGGCGCCCATGAACATGGACTCCAAAGCAGCGCCGACGATAACGCCCTGCTGGACATCGCCAAGGATCAAGCCGACAAACAGGCTCGTAAACAGCGGACGACCAAGCATCGTAATGCCAAATAATTGCTCGTCCATGGACGCAATAAATGCGACCAGTGCAACTAGAAGATACTGGACAACCATTTCGATCAACCCCAGAAACAGGTCTGCAGGCGAGGCATTCTGCGCAGCTCGCCTGCAGACAACCGCAGCAATTTGAGAGGATTAGTAGTGGCTCTGTTAGACCAGGATTGACATACATGTGTCCCCACGGTGCCATATCGTTGACCCCATAGACCGCGATGATGGGGGCAGCATGAACGCCGAAGACCTGGTCCTCAACTTCAAGAAGGGCATGGCGAACCTCAGCAAGACCGAGCGCCGCCGCGCTATCGAGTCCGTCAGGGACGTGATCCGCGCGGCGGCGTTCGACGACGCGGCCGGCTCCGCCTACGAAATCGAACGCTGCCCGCGCTGCGGGTCCGCCGCGGTCGTGAAGAAGGGCAAATCGAAGAACGGCGAGCAGCGCTACCTCTGCCGGGGCTGCGGCAGGACCTTCGGCATGGGCAGCGAGCGCATCCTGGGGACGAGCAAGCTCCCGAAGGAGACCTGGATGGCCTACGCCGAGTGCTTCGTGCTCATGCTGCCCCTGCGCGAATGCGCGAGGCGCTGCCGCGTCTGCCTCAAGACCGCCTACACCATGCGCCACAGGCTGATCGAGTGCCTCTCGGCCTACTCCCCCTCGTTCAGGGTCGAGCGGGGCTGCGGCTGCGAGCTCGACGAGACCTATTTCCCCGAGTCGTTCAAGGGCAACCACGCGAAGGGGTCGTTCACGATGCCGCGCCCCTCCCGGCACCGCGGCAAGCAGGTGCACAGACGCGGGCTGTCGCGCGAGCGGATCTGCGTCATGACCGGAGTGAACGACTCGAACGAGACGTTCCTCGAGGTCACGGGGCGGGGCGCCCTTTCGAGGGAGCGCGCCATGGACGCGCTGAGGGGCCGCATCGCGGCCGGCTCGGTCGTCGCGACCGACAGGGCGGCCGCCTACGTCGGCGTCCTCGCCGAGCTCGAGGTCGCCGCGCACGCGGCCTACGACCCCAAGGACCGCTCCGGGGGGACCATCAACCGGGTCAACACCGTCCACTCGCTCCTCGGCGCCTTCATGGAGCCGTTCAGGGGCGTGTCGACGAAGCACCTCGACGCCTACCTCGCCTGGTTCAGGTGGTGCCGGACCTTCATGGCGACCGATTCCGGCGCGGCCGGGCGCACGGTCGCGCGGCAGCTCGCGCACGGCGTCTGCAGGAGCCGCGTCCGCGACATGTTCAACGTGGAGCCGCCCTACATGGACTACTGGGCCGCGCCCGCCGCATAGAGGCGGTAGAATGGTCGCACCGCGATACACGAGGAGGGGTGAGGCCATGCCGTCGAACATACCGGCCACGACGATCCGCATCGACCCGGAGGTCAAGAGGGAGGCCACGGCCATCCTGGACGAGCTCGGCCTGTCCATGTCCACCGCCGTCAACGCGTTCCTCAGGGCGCTCGTCCGAGAGGGCGGGATGCCGTTCGAGATGAGGGTCAAGACGCCGGCGCCCGACGAGGAGACGGCGAGTTAGCCGGCAGGTCGGCATGAAACGGCAGGGCCAGGCGAGCAACTCGTCCGGTCTCGGGCGCATCGCCCCTTGCCGGATTCAGATTCGACAAGGGGCGACCATTGTGCAATCGCAAGAAGATGACGGGGCGGAATGTCAATCCTGGTCTAACAGAGCCTTTCCCAAAGCCATCAGGCGCGTAGAGGACTACGATGCCGGCCTTTC
>URIK01000055.1 GCA_900547855.1 uncultured Collinsella sp.
GATCTACACTCGACTAGTCGTCGGCAGCGTCAGATGTGTATAAGAGACAGCCAGTTTGCCGCCGATGCTTATGACTGCGTCCACGCAATTGTCGAGGCTATCGATAAGGCGGGCATCGACATTACGGCCGACGGTGCCGACATTGCCGGCGACCTTGCCCGTGCCATGCGCAAGATCAAAATCGAGGGCCTGACAGGCGAGCTGACGTGGAACGACGAGGGCCAGGTCGAAAAGCCCGCTACGGCCTATGTGATTCTGGATGGCAAGTACATCGCCGCCTAAGTGCATATAACGACACCGGTGGGGCCGTTATATTCAGGACAAGGACGCCTGTAACAGAACGGAAACATTACTTTTACATAATAAAGTGACAATACTGCATAAAATAATAGAAATACGCAGAACTATGGATAAATGAACAAATCCAAAGAAAAGTTGAAATAATCGCCACTTTCCTTAACTAAAGCGTCTAGTATTTTGCGAACGCCGAACACGGCGAAGGATGGCCTGTCGGGTAACCGAAACCCGACGAGATTTGAGAGGAGAGCCGCATGTCGAGCCTCACCGGTAAGTCATTGAACCCTGTTATGAATCGCAGGAGCGTTATCGCGAGCGCAGCAGGTCTGGGGGCGATGTCCATTCTAGCTGGCTGCTCCTCCAACGGCGGCGACAGCGGTTCCGCTTCGAGCGACGCTTCGTTTAAGATCGGCACCATCGGCCCGCTGACCGGCGCCAACGCGTCCTACGGCAAGTCCGTTACCCAGGGTGTCGAGCTTGGCTGCAAGGATTTCTCGACCAAGGAGCTGCCGCTTGCCAGCAAGGCCGAGGACGACCAGGCCGATGGCGAGAAGGCCGTCAACGCCTTCAACACCCTGCTCGACTGGGGCATGCAGGCCCTCGTCGGTCCGACCACCACGGGTGCGTCGGTTGCCGTTGCCGCAGAGTGCGGTAACGACCCCAAGACGTTCATGATCACCCCGTCCGCGTCCTCCGAGGACGTCACCGACGGCAAGGATTGCGTCTTCCAGGTTTGCTTCACCGACCCCAACCAGGGTGTCAACGCTGCCAAGTTCCTGGCGCAGAAGTATGCGGACGAGAAGTTCGTGCTGTTCTATAACTCCGGCGACGCCTATTCTTCGGGCATCGCAGATTCCTTTAAGGCCCAGGCCGCTGAGTCCAAGCTCGAGATTGTCGACGAGGAGACCTTTAAGGACGACTCCGCCACGAGCTTTACCAACCAGCTGACCAAGGCCAAGCAAGCCGGCGCCACCATGATCTTTGCGCCGATCTACTACACGCCGGCGTCCGTCCTGCTCAAGAACGCCAAGGACATGGGCTACGACGTCAAGATGATGGGCTGCGACGGCATGGACGGCATCCTGGGCGTTGAGGGCTTCGACACCTCTCTTGCCGAGGGTCTGCTGCTCATGACCCCGTTCTCCGCCGACGACGAGAAGAACGCCGACTTCGTCAACGCTTACAAGGATAAGTACGGCGATACCCCCGACCAGTTTGCCGCCGACGCCTACGACGGCGTGCACGCGGTGGCCGAGGCCCTCAAGGAGGCCGGTCTTGGTGTCGACGCCGACCCGACCGAGGCCGCCGAGAAGCTGTCCAAGGCTATGCTCAAGATTACCGTTGACGGTCTGACCGGCAAGCTCACCTGGAACGATAAGGGCCAGGTCCAGAAGGAGCCCACGGCGTACGTCATCACCGACGGCAAGTACGTACAGGCCTAACTGGCCGCCTTACATAGAGCGGTTTTGATCCCAAGCAGGGGAGGTTTTGGCCTTCCCTGCTTGCTTGGTATCTAGGGACGATGTAACGTCCCTGTTTCATACATCAACTGGAAACCTATTCGAAAGGGGGATGTGGAACATGACGGTCTTTATCCAATACCTGGTCAACGGCCTGTCCATGGGCAGCGTCTACGCCATCATCGCGTTGGGCTACACCATGGTCTACGGTATCGCCAAGATGCTGAACTTCGCTCACGGCGACGTCATCATGGTCGGTGCCTATGTCTCGTTCTGCGCCACGTCGTATCTCGGCCTCCCGGGCTGGGCATCTGTAGTTCTCTCTTGTGTGGCCTGCACGGTTCTCGGTGTTCTCATTGAGGGTCTGGCCTATAAGCCGCTGCGTCAGGCGGGTCCGCTGGCCGTTCTAATCACGGCTATCGGCGTGTCTTACTTCCTGCAGAACGCCGCGCAGCTTCTGTGGGGCGCCACGCCCAAGAACTTCACTTCGCTCGTCACCTTCCAGGTGCCGGAGTTCTTGGCCAAGTTCAACGTAAGCGCCGTCTCACTCGTCACCATCGTCGCCTGCCTGGTTATCATGGCCGGACTGATGTTCTTTACAGGTAAGACCAAGATGGGCAAGGCCATGCGCGCCGTGTCCGAGGACAAGGCCGCCGCTCAGCTCATGGGCATCAACGTCAACCGTACCATCTCGATGACGTTCGCCATCGGCTCTGCCCTTGCCGCCATCGCCGGCGTGCTGTTGTGCTCCTACTCGCCGGTGCTGCAGCCCACGACGGGCGCCATGCCTGGCATCAAAGCCTTCGACGCCGCCGTCTTCGGTGGCATCGGCTCCATCCCCGGCGCCTTTGTCGGTGGCATTCTTATCGGCATCATCGAGGCGATGGCACAGGCTTACATTTCCACGAGCCTTGCCAACTCCATCGTCTTTGGTGTTCTGATCATCGTCCTGCTCGTCAAGCCTGCCGGCCTCTTGGGCAAGTACGTCCCCGAGAAGGTGTAGGTGAGCGTTATGAAGTTTCTTAAAGACAAGCAGACGCGTCACGACTTTGTTACGTACGCCATGTGCCTTGTGGCGTTCGCCATCGTGTTCTTTATGCAGTCTAACCACATGATTCCGCGCATGATCGCCGGTCAGCTGGTTCCCATCACGGCCTATATCGTCATGGCCATCTCCCTCAACCTCGTCGTCGGCATCGCGGGCGACCTGTCGCTGGGCCATGCGGGCTTTATGAGCGTCGGTGCCTATACGGGCATCGTCACCGCGGTCGCCCTTGAGAGCGCCGTTCCCTCCGATCCGGTGCGCCTTATCATCAGCATCGTGGTCGGCGCCTTCGCTGCTGCCATCCTGGGCTTCTTGATCGGTATCCCGGTCCTTCGCCTGAGCGGCGACTATCTGGCTATCGTGACGCTGGCCTTTGGCGAGATCATCAAAGAGATCGTCACTTGCCTCATTGTGGGCGTCGATTCCCGCGGCCTGCATGTGATCTTTAACATCACGGGCAACTCTACGATCGACGACCTGCATCTGCTCGAGGACGGCACCGCCATCATCAAGGGCGCGCAGGGCGCCTCGGGTGTGTCGACGTACTCGACCTTCCTCGCCGGTGCCATCCTGGTCATGGTTGCGCTCGTGATTGTACTCAACCTGGTTCGCAGCCGTACCGGTCGTGCCATCATGGCCGTGCGCGACAACAAGATCGCTGCCGAGTCCGTGGGCATCTCCGTCACCCAGTACCGCATGATCGCCTTCGTGGTTTCCGCTGCCCTCGCCGGTGCTGCCGGAGCTCTCTTCGGCGGTAACTTCTCGCAGCTTTCCGCCACCAAGTTCGACTTCAACACGTCCATCCTCATCCTGGTGTTCGTGGTCCTGGGCGGTCTGGGCAATATGCGCGGCTCCGTCATCGCGGCGGCATTGCTCACGGTGCTTCCCGAGCTGCTCCGTCAGTTCTCGGACTACCGCATGCTCATCTACGCCATCGTGCTGATCCTGGTCATGATCTTTACCAACAACCCGCAGCTCAAGGCGTTCTTCGGTCGCGTCAAGGACCGCTTTGCTTCCAAGAAGGAGGTGGCAGCCGATGCCCAGTAAATTTGAGTTCAAGAAGGGCAAGATGGTCCCGTATCCTTCTGGCGCCATCGTTCCCGACCGCGACCTGGGCCAGCGCCCGGCGCTCGAGTGCATCCACCTGGGCATTGAGTTTGGCGGCCTTAAGGCAGTAGACGACTTTAGCCTGACCATCGGCAAGACTGAGATCGCCGGTCTGATCGGTCCCAACGGCGCCGGCAAGACTACGGTCTTCAACCTGCTCACCAAGGTTTACCAGCCCACGCACGGCACCATCCTGCTCGACGGCGAGGACACCTCGGGCAAGTCGGTCTACCAGGTCAACCGCATGGGTATTGCCCGTACATTCCAGAACATTCGCCTGTTCAACACCATGACGGTGGAGGATAACGTTAAGGTCGGCCTGCACAACCAGGAGCGTTACTCCGGCTTTGAGGGCGTGCTGCGCCTGCCGACGTATTGGAAGCACGAGAAGGCCGCGCACGAGCGCGCCATGGAGCTGCTGTCCATCTTTGATATGGAGCATCTGGCAAACGAGCAGGCCGGATCGCTGCCTTACGGCGCTCAGCGTCGTCTGGAGATCGTCCGTGCGCTTGCCACCAACCCCAAGCTGCTGCTGCTCGACGAGCCTGCCGCCGGCATGAACCCGTCCGAGACCGCGGAACTCATGGAGAACATCGTTAAGATTCGCGACACTTTCGGCATTGCCATCATGCTTATCGAGCATGATATGTCGCTCGTTATGAACATCTGCGAGGGCATCTGCGTGCTCAACTTTGGTAAGGTCATCGCCAAGGGCACGGCAGAGGAAATCCAGAACAACGATGCCGTTATCGAGGCGTATCTGGGCAAGCAGGATAAGGGGGAGAACTAAATGGCAGAGCCGATGCTTTCCGTCTACAACATCAACGTCTGGTACGGCGCTATCCACGCCATCAAGGACATCTCCTTTAACGTCAACGAGGGCGAGATCGTGGCTCTGATCGGTGCGAACGGTGCCGGTAAGTCCACGACGCTCAAGACCGTCTCGGGCCTGCTGCGTTCCAAGACCGGTTCTATCAAGTTTATGGGCGAGGACATTACCCATACGCCTGCCGATAAGCTGGTGGGTAAGGGCCTGGCACAGGTCCCCGAGGGCCGTCGCGCCTTTTTGCAGATGACGGTCGAGGAGAACCTGGAGATGGGCGCCTATACACAGCCCAAGTCCACGGTTGCTCCGGGCCTGGAGCGCGTCTACGAGCAGTTCCCGCGCCTTAAGGAGCGCCGTCGACAGATCGCCGGCACCCTTTCAGGTGGCGAGCAACAGATGCTCGTTATGGGGCGCGCCCTTATGAGTAACCCCAAGCTGCTCATGCTCGACGAGCCTTCCATGGGCCTGGCGCCGATTCTGATTGAGCAGATCTTCCAGATTGTCGAGGACCTGCACAAGGCCGGCACCACGGTGCTTCTGGTCGAGCAGAACGCACAGATGGCGCTCTCGATCGCCACGCGCGGCTACGTGCTCGAGACCGGCAAGATCACCATGACCGGCACGGGCCAAGAGCTCCTGCACGACGATAACGTGCGTAAAGCCTACCTGGGCGGTTAGGCGGTTCCGCCGTTCTGCCGAACGGCGGACCAGTCGACACTGCGCGGGCACCAGAGCGACAACTTGTCATTCAAAGAGGACGGCATGACCAGAAGGTCTATGCCGTCCTCTTTTCATGCCAATTTGTTCGCTCTGGTGCCCGCTCGCTGTCCGTCCTCTGCCTGCGGCGTTACTTTGGTTCTGCCCCCTTTAAGTTGCGGTGGAATAGGGACTAAATGGGAGTCTCAGAGGCCAAAAGAGTCCCTATTCCACCGCAACTTCATGGGGGCGTGCGACAATGCCCATCGGAAAACGTTTGTCATCTGGGGGTCTATCTATGCTGTACGAGTTTTGTGCCGAGAACTTTGAGCGGGTGCCGGCGGCTATCGATGCCGGTGCTAAGCGCATCGAGTTGTGCGACAACCTTGCCGTCGGTGGTACCACGCCCTCGGCTGGCGTTATCAGTGCTACGGTCGGCTATGCTCACGAGCATGACGCGCGAGTGATGTGCATGATTCGCCCGCGTGGCGGTGACTTTCATTACAACCAAGACGAGCTGCGCATGATGGAGATGGACTTGGGTCTTGCCGTGAGCGCCGGCGCCGACGGCTTGGTCTTTGGCTGCTGCAAGCCTTGTGCCGGCGGATGGGCGCTCGATGAACTTACACTCGGCGCCCTCGTGATGGCTGTGGGCTGCGCAACCGAGGAGTGCAAGCGTGAGCCCATCGACATCACCTTCCACATGGCGTTTGACCAGCTCTCGCTCGAGGCTCAGCTCGATGCCATTGACACACTCGCCGACTGCGGCATCACGCGCATTCTGACGCATGGTGGCGCTGCTGGAACGCCGATCGAGGACAACCTGGAGCACCTGTCGCGTCTTGTCGAGTATGCGGGCGACCACCTGACCATCCTTCCTGGCGGCGGCATTTCTACAGCCAACCGCGATACCGTGGCGGCGGCATTGGGCGTCTCCGAGCTCCATGGCACCAAGATCGTGCCACTGGAGGCGTAGCCCGTGGCGCTGGTATTTGACGTTCGGCAGGCGAGCGATAAGCCCGATGACAACCGGCGCCCTGGCACCGCGTGCCCCTTTTGCGATACTGAGGAACTTGCCAATATCATCCGGCGCGATGGCGATTGCATCTGGCTCGAGAATAAGTTCAAGACCTTGCGGGCCACCCGTCAGACCGTATTGATCGAGTCGGCCAATCACGACGCAGACCTGGTGACCTATGAGTCGGATGAACTCCACCATGTAATGAGGTTTGCCCTGGGTTGCTGGCAGCAGATGATCGATTCACAGCAGTATCGAAGCGTGCTCATGTACAAGAACAAAGGCCCGCTTTCGGGCGGCAGCCTCGTTCATCCGCACATGCAGATTGTGGGTTTGGAGCAGGAAGACGGCTATGCTTCGCTGACTTCCGCCAATTTCGAAGGCATCAATGTCTGGCAACAGGGGAGAATCTCGGTCAACATCTCAATCGAACCGATTATGGGGTTCTTTGAGGTCAACGTTTCAGCCCCGCAAGGAATCGCCGCCAGCGATGACACAAGAGACCAAGCCGAGGCGGACCTCTTCGCCGATGCGATCCAGGTAGCTCTGCGCTATATCCTGAACGAGCACCACGGTGGTCGCGCGGAGTCGTACAACTTGTTCTTCTACCACATAGACGGCCGGACAATTGCCAAGGCGCTGCCACGTTGGGTGGTATCGCCCTACTTTGTGGGCTATCGTCTGGCCCAGGTCAATGCCGAGACGACGCTCGATATCGATGCTGAGCGCCTGCGCGCGCATCTGGAAACGCTCGTATAGCAAGACTAACACCCGCGTAATGCGGACAGTCTAGCGTGCCATGGCGTCGCGGCCGGCCTCGACCCGCTTGCGCTGGGCGGCGCGCTCCTCGCCGGTCAGACGCTCAAAGAGATGTCCGATAAGCGAGGCGAGTATCTGCTGAAACAGCGTTCCGCACATGACGGGAAACACGACTTCGCCCGGAAAGTACTGCGTGGCGATGACGGCGCCCGAAGAGATGTTACGCATGCCGCAGGTAAAGCACATGGTAGTCGTCTCGCTATATGGCAGATGGAGCGCACGGGCGACCAGAAAACCGACGATAAAGCCGCTGATGGCGAAGGTCAAAATAAAGAGGGCGACTTCCAGGCGCATCGCGTTCATGTGCAGAACGTACTCACTCATGGCGGTGGAGTTGGAGGCGATAACGCCCATCATCATGAACTTGCAGGCGGGCGAGAGCGCGGGGGAGAGCTTCTCGTGTCCCCATCCACGTGTGAGCTCGTTGATCACGATGCCGAGCACGGCGGGGATGGCGATCATAAAGGCCATGTCCTGCATCATGCTCGGCACATCGATCGAGACGGTGGCACCCAGCAAGAGCTTAAGCGTGAGCGGAATCGTCACAGGGGAGATAACCGAGGACGTCAGGATGATGGTAAGCGCGAGCGGGCCGTTGCCGCCGAACATGCTAATCCACATAAAGGCAGTGACCGCCACGGGTACGCTGTACTCGAGCACGATGCCGCAGACAAGGTTGGGGTTGGAGCCAAAGAACAGCGATCCCATGGCATAAGCTGCTATGGGAATAAACACCGCCGAGACGAGCAGCGCCAAAATCAGGTGCAGCGGACGGCAGAACACCTCAGCTACCTGGTGGAAGGTGTTACTGAGCGCGCCTTGGAATGTCATAAAGGCGAAGAGAGCGGGAACGATGGGCTTGAGTACGCCGATCTGCTGGGGAAAGAGCACGCCGAGCGCCACGCAAATCGGAACGATGATCTGCATATGCCCCGCGAGGAACTTTCCCAGTCCAGCCCATTGCTTCATATGCCCCGTGACTCCCTTTATCCGCGAACTCGTTTGTATGGATATGCTAGACGCTCGTATGTGTCTGTGCGGCTGAAACGCTCGATTATTTCGAGGGTATTACCGTCATCGTTTACCGAAACCGCGGCGCGCTGCGAGGTTCTGCGTCCGTGCCACACGGTATAATAAATCCGTTCAACAGATCTGCCTGCCGAAGCGGGCATACACAGAGGACTCATCGCTATGAACCGTGAGAGGTATCGCGGCGACCTGCCCCTATCGGGGGTGGGCGCCTATGTCATCGCTTAAGACGACGCATCGCTGGGCGGTCGCTCAGCAAAATCCCGAGCTCGAAAAGGAGCTTTCGGCTGGTCTGGGCATACCCGGGCTGGTGGCGCGCATTATGGTTGCGCACGGCATTACATCCATCGAGGAAGGCCAGCTATTTTTGACGCCTTCGCTCGACCGTGATTGGGCCGATCCACTCATTATCCCGGGCATGTCGGTCGTTGCCGACCGCGTCGAGCGTGCTATTCGCAACCGCGAACGCATCGCCGTCTTTGGTGATTTCGACGTCGACGGTATTACATCGACCTGTCTGTTGACCGAGGCACTGCGCACGTTTGGCGCCGATGTTACGCCGTTTATTCCACATCGCTTTGACGAGGGCTACGGTCTTTCGCGCGCGGCGCTCGACCGCGTTAACGAGCTCGCTCGTCCCCAGCTGATCGTGACCGTCGATAACGGCATTGCCGCCAAAGAAGAGGTTTCCTATCTGGAGAGCCTGGGGATCGATTTGGTGGTCACGGACCATCACGAGCCCTCCGATCAGGTGCCGCAGGGCGTGCCCCTGACCGACCCTAAACTCGAGGATAAGGGCCCCTCGCGTGAACTTGCCGGTGCCGGTGTGGCGCTCAAGCTGGTGCAGGTTTTGGGCGAGCGTCTGGGCAAGCCGTCGTATTGGCGTTCGCTGATTGAGGTCGCGGCACTGGGTACCGTGTCCGACATGATGCCGCTCACGCCCGAGAATCGCGCACTGGTCGCCGAGGGCATCCAGCAGATGCGCGTGACGGCTCGTCCCGGTTACATCGCGCTTGCAGCGCTCGCCAAGGCCGATCTGGCTACCATTACGGCGGACGGTCTATCGTTCTCGCTCATTCCCCGCTTAAACGCCGCCGGCCGCATGGCCGATCCCAAGCTGGCGCTCGACCTGCTGCTTGCCCGCGATCCTATCGAGGCAAGTGCACTGGCGGCCGAGCTCGAGGAGATCAACCGTCAGCGTCGCGAGATTGAGGCGGAGCTCACGCGTGATGCCATGGCAAAGGTCGAGGAGACCTATGATGGCGGTCGCGCAATCGTCGTGGGTGGCGAGGGCTGGCACGAGGGCGTTAAAGGCATCGTGGCGAGCCGCCTTACCAACCGATATCACGTGCCGGCGTTGCTCTTCTCTATCGAGGACGGTATAGCACGTGGCTCGGGCCGCTCGGTGGGCAAGGTCAACCTGTTCGAAGCCGTCGAGCGCTGTTCCGACCTGCTGATTCGCCGCGGCGGGCATGCCGGTGCGGTGGGCGTGACCATCGAGGCGTCCAAGCTCGACGAGTTCCGTCGTCGCCTTTCCGCCGTGTTGTCCGAGCTTCCCGCCGAGGACTTTGAGGACACCGATGAGGTTGCCGCCACGGTCGACCTTTCCGAATTGAATATCGAGACCATCGAGCAGATTTCTCGCCTTGAGCCGTTTGGCCAGGGTAATAAGGTGCCGCTGCTGGCTGCCGAGGGCGTGACGATGTGCGATCGCGCCGTGGTGGGCAAGACCGGCGAGCATATGCGCTTCGTGGCGACGGATGGCGCCACGAGTGTGCCGGCCATCATGTTTCGTGTGCCGCAGATCGATAGGCTTATCAATTGCGATAGCGCCGTCGATTTGGTGTTCGAGGCCGTGGCCGAGCATTGGCAGGGACGTGTGAAGCCCAAGCTCATGATCAAAGATGTCTTGGTGCGCGATACCACGGCACCCAATATCGACGATCCGGCATGTGAGCTTCGCCGCGGCGTACAACCGGCGGATTCTGGCCTGCGCCTGGAGTCGCGTAAACGCGAGACGCTTGCCCAACTTTCCTATACCGAGCTCACGCGCTCGCTCATTCACAGCTTTATCGGATCGAACCAGCCGCACCGCGCGCAGGTCGAGGCGCTCGATGCCCTGGCCGATCACCAAAGTGTTCTGGCCGTTATGGGAACGGGGCGCGGCAAGTCTCTTATCTTCCATGTGCATGCCGCGCGCGAGGCGGTTCTTCGCGGGCGTGCGAGTATCTTTGTCTATCCGCTGCGCGCGCTCGTTGCCGACCAGGCCTATCACCTTTCCTCGACGATGGCCGCGCTCGGCATTGGCGTTGGCGTGCTGACCGGCGAGACCGTGGAGGCCGCACGCGATGACGTGTTCGCCGGCCTAGCTTCGGGCCGCACCGGTATCGTGCTCACGACGCCCGAGTTCCTATCTATTCACCGTGACCGCTTCGCGCGTTCGGGCCGCATCGGCTTTGTCGTTATCGATGAGGCGCATCATGCCGGTCTTGCCAAGGGCGGCGACCGCAGCGCCTATCTCGACATGCCCGATATCCTCAAAGCCCTGGGCGACCCGGTCGTTATGGCTGCGACGGCCACCGCGACGGCTCCGGTCGTGGCCGAGCCTGCCCGCATGCTGCCGATCACTCGCACGGTGGTCGACGAGACGGTGCGCGAGAACCTGCAGCTCGAGGACGACCGCGATCTTGCAAGTCGCGAGAACCGTTTGGTGTCGATTGTGGCGACGGGGGAAAAGACCGTCATCTACGTCAATTCGCGCGACCAGTCCGTGGCGCTCGCCAAGACGTTGCGCAAGCGTGTGCCCGATTGCGCAACCCATATCGCGTTCTATAACGCGGGGCTTGCGCGTTCCGATCGCCGTCGCGTGGAGGAAGCATTCCGAGACGGCAGCCTCAGCTGCATCGTCTCGACATCTGCCTTTGGCGAGGGCGTCAACCTGCCCGATATCCGCCATGTCGTGCTCTATCACATGCCGTTTGGCGGCATTGAGTTTAACCAGATGAGCGGCCGTGCCGGTCGCGATGGCCAGCCCGCCGTGATCCATCTGCTCTATTC
>URIK01000056.1 GCA_900547855.1 uncultured Collinsella sp.
CTACACTCGACTAGTCGTCGGCAGCGTCAGATGTGTATAAGAGACAGGATTAGCAAACTGGAGCGCGGTAACGGCAGCTTCGGGATTGAGGCCCATAAGCTCGGTCAGCGGACCCATGACGGGCATGGTGAGCGCCGCAAGTCCAGAACTCGAGGGAACCAGCAAAGAGAGCAGGCCAAGGACGATATACATAAACGTGGTGTAGACGGCGGCGGGTGCACCGGCGAGCGCAGTAGCGAGCGCCTGGAGGATGGTGTCGATGATCATGCCGCCCTCGGCGATGACCAGAATACCGCGAGCGATACCGATAACGATAGCAGCGTACGCAAAATCGGCGAGACCCTTAACGAACTCCTCAGCGATCGTCTGCTGGTCAAGACCGCCCAGGATACCGGCAAGCAAGCCCATGCCAAGGAACACGGCGGAAATCTCATTCATGTACCAGCCCTGGGTAACAAGACCCCAGACGATAATGCCCATACCGCAGGCAAAATCGATAAGTACGAGCTTCTGACGGGTAGTGAACTCTTCCTCGACGGAGGCATCGGTCACGGAAAACTCAACACGCTTGAGCTTGTCGTCCTCGTACGTAATGGACGACTCGGGGTTTTTCTTGACGCGCATAGCGTAGCGCATGGCCCATGCGATACCGACGGCAGTAAAGATGACCCAAGAAACGGCGCGCAGCCACAGCTGAGGATTGCCCTCGATGCCAATGATGCCCTGGGCGATCAAAACATTAAACGGGTCGATGGTCGAAGCACAATATCCCAGGTTAGGACCAAGGAAGCAGATGATGAATGCCGTCATCGAGTCATAACCGATACCCATCATGATGGGAATGAAGATGGCATAGAACGGCAGGGCTTCCTCAGACATGCCAAACGTAGTGCCGCAAATGGACAGCAACGTCATCGTAATGGGAATGATGAGGATGTCCTTGTTCTTGAGCTTTTTAATCACACGGCTCATGCCGGCATTCAAAGCGTTGGTCTTGGTGATGATTGCGAACGATCCGCCAATCAATAAGACGAACGCAACGACGTCGGCAGCCTCCTGGATGCCCTTGGTGGGCGCTTGCAGGACCGCGAAGATATCCTGACCCAGATTGATGGTCTCGCCGGTCTCGGAATCGGTGTAGTTCTTATCGACCTGTTCATAGGTTCCAGCAACGGCGACTTCACGCTCGCCCGCCGCTGTCGAAATCGTCTTGCGCTGATACTGACCGGAGGGAACGATCCAAGTCAGAACCGCGAAGACAACGATCAGCAAGAACATGATCGTATAGACATGCGGTAATTTGAACTTAAAACGTCTGTTTGTCTTCTTCGCCTTCGTATCTGACATAGATACCTCCAAAGAACTCGAGACTGCATCGCATCTCGCTTCAACGCTTGCACAAGGCAAACGTTCTATGACGTTCTATAGATTACCAGCAGCTTTTCCCGTCATCAAGATAATTTCAAACTGATTGCCGCAACGCGGTTGAACGGTTGCGTTCGCACCGTGAACGGTATGGAAACGCCCGGTGAGATGATCCACCGGGCGTTTCCATTCGCAATGTCCTAGATGTCAAAAACGTAGCGAGACCCAACGATCCGCTGACGACCGATGATAAACGGCCGCCGTTGCTCATCGAAAAAGAAGGCTTCCATATAAAACAAGGGTTCGCCAACGGGAACCGCCAGCAACCGAGCGACCTCGGGCGATGCGCACGCGATCTCGAGCGTGCACGGGTCGGTAAACGCGGGCATGCGGCCCGTCTGGTTGCGCACGAACTCAAAAATGGATTGGTTAGATAGAGGCGCCGTTGATAGATAGGCGTTGTCCTCGCAAACGTATATGTTGTTCTCGAGCATGACGGGGACGCCATCGGCAGTACGCACACGCTCGACGCAAATCAAGTCAGTTCCAACGGGAACACCAAAGAACTGTGCTTCGGTAGAATCCGCCGGCAGTATCTTTCTCGAAATGACACGCGCCCCCGGTTCCATTCCGTTAACGCGGCATGCGTCCGAAAAACTCTGGACGTCATCCTTCTGGCGAATCTTGCGCTTAAGCTTGGGGGCATTGACAAACGTGCCTTTCCCCTGCCGCTTCGTTAGATAGCCCTGTTGGACGAGCTCCTCAATAGCGCGTCGCACGGTAACGCGGCCAACTTTATAGCTCTCAGCCAATTCGAATTCGTTGGGTATCCGCGCGCCTGCCTTGTAGACGCCGGAGTTGATTTCGTTTTTAATGATATCAATGACCTGTTGGTACAGCGGTATCGCTGCTTTACCGTCAGTTAGCCCTCCAGTCGGTGGCATATACCCTCTCCCAGCACAATTAAGTCTAAAGCGGGCCCAAGGGCATTCAGCAAGCCCTTAAGCCCGCATTAGCATTAAGTATGCTAGGTGTCGCACCAAAATGTCGGCTATTTACTCATCAGACCCGAAAAACGCGCAACTACCGCGCTCCTAAGAAAGCGTGAGCAGCTCCGGCAGCTGGTCGATAATCGTGTCCGCGGCATCCTGGCTAAAGCCAAAGCGCTCCTCGCGCTTGGCAATGACCGTCAGGCCGGCTCGCTTACCCGCGGTAATGCCCGGAACGGAATCCTCAACGCAGCAGCAGCGATTCGCGGGCAGCCCCAGCAGGTCCAGCGCATGCAGGTAGATGTCGGGCTCGGGCTTGCTCTCCTTAAACTGCTCGCCGCTCACCACATACTCAAAGGCATCCGACAGCCCGCATGCGTTGAGCACTTCCTCGATGCTATCCATGGGAGACGAGCTGGCAAGCGCCACGCGAACGCCGCGGCGCGGCAGCTCTCGAATCGTATCCACGGCGCCTGGGTTAATCAAAGCCTGATAGTCACGCGGACGCTTATGCGCCCACTCGTCCCAACGGGCCAACGCCTCCTCGCCAGTGAAGTGTCCCTTACCGGCGCGCTCAAACCAATCGACCAGCATATGCAGGAAGAACTGATGCGAGGTACCGACCTGCCCATTCAACTCCTCTTGAGTCAGATTAAGTCCAAGCTCCTTGGCAAACGCGGCAGTCTCGCCCAAGTAGTAATACTCGGTATCGACAATGACGCCGTCCATGTCAAAGATAACGGCGTCGAACGGAAATGCGGACACGGCACCCTCCCTAACAAAAGGACGCCCGCAAGCAGGCGCCCGAGCCATGCATTAATCGGCGATTCTAACCCAGCAGCTTATCCAGCGCCACCGCAATGCCATCTTCGTTGTTATCGGCGGTCACCATCTGGGCTACAGCCTTAACCTCTTCGACGGCGTTACCCATGGCAACACCGGTGCCGGCCCACTCAATCATGGACTTGTCGTTCTGGCCGTCGCCAAACGATACGACCTCACTGGCATCGATGCCGAGCTTGGGCAGGGCACCCTCGAGTGCGCGGGCCTTGTCGATACCGGGCGCCGTGTACTCAAAGTACCAGTCGGCCGTAAACATGCCCGAAAGCGTCTGCTTAAAGGGCGCATACATCTCCTCGTAATGCGCCTGCAGGTAGGCCGGATCGCCCGCCGTCAGCAGCTTGTCCACGGGATAAGCATCAGCGACCTCATGCAGGCTCTCCACCTCGCGAATCTTAAGATCGCACGCATCGCGCTCGTATTTGACGATGTTTTTCTGCGAGCCGTCAGGCAGCGTGATCATGCAGTGATACGAATCCACGACATGCAAATCGCGACCGAGCGAAATCATAGGGATCACGTCAAAATTACGCAGGTGATCAATCAGACGGTGCAGCTCGTCAGCCGGCATAGCCTGGTCAAAAAGGACCTCATCGGTCTGAGCGTCGACCACATGCGCGCCATTAAAGGCAACCAGCAGACCGTCATGGTTTTGAAGGTCGAGCTCCTGCGCCAAGGCGTGCAGTCCCCATGCGGGACGGCCCGAAGCCAAGATGAGCTTAATGCCCGACTCCTGCGCCGCGAGCAGCTTCTCGCGCGTACGCGGGCTAATCACTTTCTGGTCGTTGGTGAGCGTACCGTCGATATCCATCGCGATGGCTTTGATTGCCATATATGCCTCCCTGTCATTGAACAACCTTGTCTGAGCCATCATACAGAACACCCATCGCGACTCCGTTTACAACGGGCAAAAAGTCATATTGTCTCGAACATGAACGGCGTGTGGTCGTGAAGCTTTATCGCTCAGGTCAAATACGTCTGCTAGCGACGCTCATCCGTCGGTGCGCCCTCGACGATCGCGATGCCCGCCGATGCGCCTAACGCGCTGGCGCCGGCCTCGATGAATGCGCAAGCCTCTTCGTAATTATGGATACCGCCCGCCGCCTTGATTGCCACGGCATCGCCGAGCACCTCGTGCATCAGCCGCACGTCCTCGAGCTTAGCACCGCCAAAGCTTCTGCCGGTCGATGTCTTAAGGAATCCCGGCTTGGCCTCCAGCGCGATCTCGCATACACGGCGCTTGGCGGCGTCGTCGCCGTCCAGCTTGCACATCTCGACGATTACCTTGTCAGTGATGCCATGCGCGCGACAAAAATCAGCAATGGTAGTCATCTCGCGCTCGATGGCATCAAAATCGCGGTTCTCGATCGACCCCTGATTCAAAACGTAGTCAATCTCGGTAAAGCCACACGCAGCGTATTCCTCAAACCTCGCAAGCTTCTCCTCAAGCGTCATAGTGCCCTGGGGAAAGTCGATGGCGCCGGCAAGGATGATGTCAGAGCCCTCGAGCATGGCGCGGCCCGTCTCGTACTCCTGAAGGTTCGCAAATACGCAGCGAAAGTTGTACTTTAACGCCTTCTCGACATACTGCTCAAACGTGTCCTCGGGGGCATCGATATAGTCGATGTATTTATTGATGGGTTTGGCAAGTGTCATGCTGGGCCTCCTTGTTCAGGACTGACAACCGATTCGTGGTTTCACGCGAAATACCACGTTCAATGTACGCCCGACATACAAGGACAGCGTCCGCATTCCGACAAGTGGTATGAAATTAGCTGTAAACGTATATTTACAGACAGCGAATGGCACCGCACGCGGATGCCGACAGCAAGACATCCCCCCTCAATACACCCTCATGCCCCTTTACTGTTTGCGACCAGAAATGATGAGCTGCACAACGTCGTTAGCGGTCGAATTCGACCTCTGACGACGTCACGCGACTCATCGTATCCGACCGACAACAGAAAAGGGGCACGTTCGCATAGCGTGGCGCGCGACGGTTGCAAAACCACCCCATTTGAAACAAACGCAAAAAAGTACTTGCAAAGACGCGTTCCGACATATAAGTTGATAAAAGACCGCCGTTGCGGTTTTAAGTAGATCGAGCATATGAAATTTCAGTTTTTAGCGTGTAAGAGAAAGAAGATCGGCAAAGTACAACCCCAAACGCAATGACAACTTAATGAGGTAACTGCCACATGTGAGGCACCCAGGGCATTGCTGTCTCGATTTTGAGCACGATGCCTTCCGCCTTGCATGGGCCGTTCCATCCCGCCCCTGCAGCAACTGCCTCACGGGCTCATTGAAAACCGCATAGCACCCCAACGTCAGCACATCACCCACGGCAAGCACATCACTCACGACAACCAACACATCAACAAACAGCACGAACATCAACCGATTGGAGAAGCTATGACAAACCACCACGCTGAAGACGGCGATAAGAAAAGCATTCTGGATGCCCGCATTGAGCGAGCATATGCAAACGAATATGACGCCGCCTTTGCCGCCGCGACCATCAAGAACTACGCGTCGCTACCGCTCGCGACGATCTTGGCCGACCACCCTCAACTGCTGAAGCGCTGTACAAAGATCATGGGCGACCCCGACATTCGCAAGCTGACAGACCCCTATGCCCCAAAACGCGACAACGATTCGTACGTTCTTACCGTAGGCTGCCTAGCCCATATGCTTACGGCGCTCGACACGAAACTCAAGCTCGAATGGGAACCCGACGAGCGTCATGAACTCGAAAGCAAGCGGAACACCCTGCGCACCGCACTGTTCCTTCCGTTGGACGGCCTCAAGCGCTGCAACGTCGAGCTCAATACACAGGCGCGGCAAAAGCCCGGGACCACAGGGCAGAAAACTCCAAGACCCCATGCGGCCATCGTCGACCGCAACCGATATAACCGCATGACCGCGCATTTTTCTGCCGAGGGAGCAGCCATAAGGACGCTGATCGACCTGCTGTGCCTCCTGAGCATCAACGAGCTATTTGAGGGCTATCTCGCCCTTGTTCCCGCGACGGCACCCAAGTCGGTAGCAAAGATCATCGAGACCTGCAGACGCCAGTTTGAGCGCCATCGCAATGGCAGCGAGATGAACGCCAGCATCGCGCAGTACTACGCGGCTCATTACAAAAATGACGGATGTGCCCCTGTCGAGCATCAGCTGCGGCTCGCCTACACCACGCCCGCCGCAACGCTCTATCGCTTTGGAGCCCTTGGCGCTTGCGAGCCGCACGAACAGGCAGCCTGCCCCACAACCGAGCTCGATCTCAGGCTCGGACGAACCCTGTAGCCCGCCAGCCCCTCCGCGGGCAACAATCCTATTCCACAACACAACCAACAGAAAGGAGTCCTCATGGACACCAATCATTCCCCCATCATCAGCCCCCTCACCATGCGTGAATCCGCCCGAGGCATCACGCTCACCAGCATTTACGATGAGATGCTCGCCCGTCGCGAGCTCTCCGTCATGGGAAACATCGAAACCCCGATGGCCCACGACCTATGCCAGCAGATCCGCCTGCTCGATGCCACCGACCCCAGCCGCCCCATCACCATATTTGTCGCCAGCGCCGGCGGAAGCGTGCGATCGGGCCTTGCGATCTATGACGCCATGCGCCTCGCATCGTGCCCCATCCGCACCGTCTGCCTGGAATTCGCCGCGTCCATGGGCGCCGTGATCTTTATGGGCGGCGACGATCGCCGTATGGCGCCCCATGCAGAGCTCATGATTCACGACCCGCTGATCCCCCAGGGGGCAGGCGGCTCGGCACTTGCGCTGCAGGAAACCAGCCGGCGTCTCATGCAGACCCGCAAGACCCTCACGCAAATCCTCTCGGACCGCAGCGGCCTCACGCCCAAGCGCATCCAGTCCCTCACTGCAAAAGACACCTACCTTTCGGCCGAGCGCGCCGTCGAGCTCGGCTTTGCCCACGAAATTCTCTCGACCACCAAGGAGGTCGCCCATGTCTAACCTCGCCAGCCGCCTCGCCGCATCTGAGTCCGCATCGTCCACCATCCTCGCCAAGGATCGAACGCTCTCCTGCGACACCCGCCAAACGGGACTCAACAACAACGCACTTGTGATCGGCCCCTCGGGAGCCGGCAAGACCCGAAACGTCCTCAAGCCCAACCTGCTGCAAATGAACGCAAGCTACATCGTGCTCGACACCAAAGGCACGCTCTGTCGCGAAGTGGGACCCGTGCTGGCAGCCCACGGTTACCGCGTGCAATGCCTCAACTTCGCCGACCTCAACACCGTCCCGGCCCTTGCGCCCGGCATCGAGCGCTGCGGCTACAACCCCCTGAGGCACATTCGCCGCAAGGCGGACGGCAGGCCCAACCAGCAGGACATCCTCTCGGTGGCAAAGGCCATCTGTCCCATCGAGGACAACAACCAGCCTTTTTGGGATCATGCGGCGGCAAACCTGCTGTCGTGTCTTATCGCCTACGTCACCGAACAGCTACCCGCCGACGAGCAGACGATCAGCTCGGTCATCAAGCTGATCGAGCACCTGCAGGACAGTGCCACGGGTCGATTGTTTGACGACCTGATCACGACCGACCCCCAAAGCTATGCCCTCTCGCTATGGCGGCGCTACGCCATTACGCAAAATGCCGAGCGCATGCACGCGAGCATCGTCGGCATCCTTGCCGAAAAGGTCATGTGTCTGGGATTCGACGGTGCGGCACAGCTCTATCGTGAGTGCCATCAGGTGGACTTCGCTTCCATGGGACACACCCCCTGCGCCCTGTTTGTAACCGTGAGCGATATTGACCGCAATCTCGATCCGCTGACCGGCCTCTTTATTTCGCAGGCGTTTATGGGCCTCATTCGTGAGGCCGATAGGCAGCCCGACGGCAGCCTGCCCGTGCCCGTGCGCTTTATGCTCGATGACTTCGCAAATCTGCAGATCCCCCAGATCGACAACGTGCTCTCGATTATCCGAAGCCGCAACATCTGGGCAACGCTGCTGCTGCAGTCGACCAACCAGCTCGATGCGCTCTATGGCGAGGCACGCGCACGCTCCATCATGGGCAACTGCGACACGCATCTGGTGCTGGCGTTCCAGGATCCCGAGAGTGCCCGGGTGTTTTCCGACCGCGCCGACGCGCTGCCCAGCACGCTCATGGCAACGCCGATCGATCGCTCGTGGCTCTTTGTACGCGGTCGCACTCCCGAACAGGTCGAGCGCTTTAGGCTCGAAGACCATCCGCTCTACGGGGAGCTGCCCGAGGCGCAGCGAGGCCATGCGGAGGCCGAGATCTAGGCGCAGGGTTCTCGCGGCGCGCGGCGCCCCAGCGATGTTCCACAAAGGCCGTGCGCCCCGGGGCTACGGCAAAGCAAAGGGGCCCGCATCCGATAGGATACGGGCCCCTGACTATAAGGCGCGATGCGTTAACAGCAGCGACTACTTGCGATGCGCGCGATAGAACTCGATGAGCGCCTGGGTCGAAGCGTCCTGCTCGACCTTGGCGGCGTCATCGTGGAAGGCCGGGGTAATCTGCTTGGCAAGCTGCTTGCCCAGCTCGACGCCCCACTGGTCGTAGGAGTCGATGCCCCAGACCGTGCCCTCGACAAACGTGATGTGCTCGTACAGGGCGATGAGCTCGCCGAGTGCGAACGGGGTCAGCGTGTCGCCGAAGATCGAGGTCGTCGGGCGATTGCCCTCAAAGCAACGGGCCGGGACGATCTGCTCGGGCGTGCCCTCGGCACGAACCTCATCGGCCGTCTTACCAAAGGCGAGCGCCTTGGTCTGGGCCAGGAAGTTGCCCAGGAACAGCTCGTGGACATCCTGGCCGCCGTCGGTCGCAGGGTTGGCGGTATTGGCGAAGGCGATGAAGTCGGCCGGAACCACCACAGTGCCCTGGTGCAGCAGCTGATAGAAGGCATGCTGGCCGTTGGTGCCGGGCTCGCCCCAGAAGATCTCACCGGTGTCGGAGGTCACGGCGCTGCCGTCCCAGCGGACATGCTTGCCGTTGGACTCCATGGTGAGCTGCTGCAGGTAGGCCGGGAAGCGGTGCAGGTACTGGCAGTACGGCAGCACGGCGTGGCTCTTGGAACCGAAGAAGTTGACGTACCAGACATTGAGCAGGCCCATCAGCGCGACGGCGTTGTTCTCGAGCGGGGTGTTGCAGAAGTACTCGTCGATGGCGTGGAAGCCCTCGAGGAACTGCTGGAAGCGCTCGGGGCCGAGCACGACGATCAGCGACAGGCCCACGGCGGAGTCAACGGAATAGCGGCCACCGACCCAGTTCCAGAAACCGAAGGCGTTGGCGGGGTCGATACCGAAGGCCTCGACCTTCTCGAGTGCGGTGGAGACGGCGACGAAGTGCTTTGCCACGGCCTCGGCGTTCTGCTCATCGGAGCCGTCGATGGCGCCCTGAGCCTTGAGCTGCTCGAGCATCCAGGTCTTGACCTCGCGAGCGTTGGTGAGGGTCTCGAGCGTGGTGAAGGTCTTGGAGACGATGATCACGAGCGTAGTCTCGGGATCCAGGCCCTTAAGCTTCTCGGCCTGGTCGTTGGGGTCGATGTTGGAGATATAGCGGCAGTCGATACCGGCGTCGGCATAGGGACGCAGAGCCTCGTAGGCCATGACCGGGCCCAGATCGGAGCCACCGATGCCGATGGACACCAGGTGCTCGATCTTCTTGCCGGTAACGCCCTTCCACTCACCGGAGCGCACGCGCTCGGCGAAGGCATACATGCGGTCGAGGACCTCGTGCACGTCGGCGACGACATCCTGGCCGTCGACGATGAGCTGGCCCCTCTCGGTTGCGGGGCGGCGAAGCGCGGTGTGCAGGACGGCGCGGTCCTCGGTGGTGTTAATGTGCTCGCCGGAGAACATGGCGTCGCGGCGCTCCTCGAGCTTCACCTCGCGGGCAAGATCGCACAGCAGCTTGACGGTCTCATCGGTCACCAGGTTCTTCGACAGATCGAAGTGCAGGTCACCGGCGTCAAAGCTCAGCTTGTTCACGCGCTCGGCATCGGCAGCGAACCAGGCCTTGAGGTCGATACCATCGGCCTCGAGCTTCTCCTGATGAGCCTCGAGTGCCTTCCAAGCGGCAGTCGACGTAGCATCGATAGGTGCGGCAACAGTTGCCATAGAGTCCTCCTCAGCATACGGGCGCACGCCTCCATGCGCCCGGACATTCAGATGCCACTATTCTAGCGCAGGTCAAGACTACAATCAGCGAGCGTTGCCAATCGGCCCCCAAACGGCAACCGATCAAAAAGGGACAGGCTTATTTTGGCAGGTCAAACGCTTTACCAACCAAAAATAACCCGTCCTTTTATGGCAAATATTAGGCCGCGGCGCAGACGCTACCGAGTAACTCACGCAGAGGAGACCCGATGCCCTCCAGCAGTTCGGGCGCGATAATGGCAAAAACGGGAACCTCGCCGGTGCCCACGACAGCAGGCACCTTGCCCTCCGAGACAATGCATCCATAAGGCACAAAGCCGTCTTCGCCGGCATCGAGCGCCGCCATGCGACGCGCGAGCTCGCGCGCAAAGCCGGCAGTATCGGCATCGCCAATCGCCAGGACAAAGTCCACGCCTTCGTCGGTCGCCAGGGCTACGGCCTCATCGACCAAATCGTCTCCCCCATCGCCCCCGACCAAGCCGCAGCGAAAAAGCACGCGTTCGAGCAGAGCTCGATCAAGCGAGCCGAGCGCCGCCGAGACGAGCTCATCGTGCGTATGTTTGTCACCGCCCAACACGACCAGCGCCTTGGTGCCACCGTAGTGAGCGACCAATCGTCCGCACCAGCGAGCCACGTCTCCATCCGCAACAAGGCGCGTCGGCATACCAAACCCATAATTGACCATCTTTTCCACAACCCTTCCGTGCGTATAGGCGGTATCAATCGTTAGGCTCATGCTACGAAGCGAGGTTTTCCGAGCTGTTTCGCACTCTTTAGAGCTGCGTTAAAACCCGATCCAACCGCACGACCATACCTACCAAAACAAACCAGTCCCTTTTTGACAGGTTTTGACGACGTCCGGACGAGCGGGTATTATCGAACAGGTATTCGATAAGAACATGTGTTTGATGAAGGGACACGGATGGCGCACGAGCAGCACACCTATATCTGCTGTCTCTTATACACATCTGACGCTGCCGACGACTAGTCGAGTGTAG
>URIK01000057.1 GCA_900547855.1 uncultured Collinsella sp.
TAGTCGTCGGCAGCGTCAGATGTGTATAAGAGACAGAGACATCACAAACGCCACCTACAACCTCAAAACCCCCAACGACCTACTAACCCTAACAACCAAATAACCCCCGCGTCCCACCCTTTCAGCCCCAACGCCACAAGGGCGACGACCTCGAGCAGGTCAACTTGGGAGGAACTAAGCCCTCGTCCCTCCCCGGGATATGTAGCGAGTCGGAGTACCCTTGCTGTTACTCTGCTTTGCCCACAGAGTTGAGGTTGGTCATGCGGATCTTAACCAGCTCGGTGATCTCACGCATGCCCTCCTTGGCCGGCTTCTTAGGATCGAAGCAGGCGGGGTTCTCGGCCATGTAGGCCATGAAGCCCTTGGTGTAGGCCTGACGCAGCTCAGTGGCGTAGTTGACCTTGCAGATGCCGTTCTTCACGGCCTCGGCGACCTGCTCATCGGGCACACCGGAAGTGCCGTGCAGAACCAGCGGCACGTCGACGGCGTCGCGGATGGCCTTGACCACGGACTGCTCGATGTGAGGATCGCTCGTGTACACGCCGTGGCTGGTGCCAACGCCAATGGCCAGCGAGGTGCAGCCGGTGCGCTCGACGAACTCCTTGGCCTCGGCCGGATCGGTGTAGGGGCTCTCGCCCTCAACCGCGGGACCGTCGTCCTCCTTGCCGCCAACCTTGCCAAGCTCGGCCTCGACGGGCACACCCATGGCGCGGCCAGCGTCGGCGACGGACTTGGTCAGGGCGATGTTGTCCTCGAAGGACTCGTGCGAACCGTCGATCATGACAGAGGTATAGCCGGTGCGGAAAGCCTGCATGCAGCGGTCATAGCCATCGCCGTGATCGAGGTGCAGAGCGACGGGCACGGAAGCGCGCTCGGCGGCAGCCTTGACCATGCCGTAGAAGTAGTCCAGACCAGCGGTCTTGATGGTGCCCGGCGTGGTCTGCATGATGACGGGGGACTTGGTCTCCTCGGCAGCGGCCAGAACGGCCATAACAAACTCGAGGTTCTCGACGTTGAACGCACCGACGGCGTAGTGGCCGGCCTGAGCGTCCTTGAGCATCTTTTCGGTGGTAACAAGTGCCATGAGCGTTTGCTCCTCTCCCTCGCCCGCATCTGGACATCGGGCGTAGTTGTTCACAAGGCGTTTTACCTTGCGTTTTGCTGCGCTCATTGTATGAAATTCAGCGGCTTTACACGCTCGAGATATTGAGCCCATGCAGGTCAATACAGTCGTTTTTGAAAAGTAAACGGAAGGAATTTGAGCCGAGCGGACATGTTCGATATTGAATTTTGGGCGTTCAACGTCTTTCTTTTATAGAAAAGATAAGTAATCGAAAGGTGTTTTCTTACTCAAAAAGAAAATGAACGAAAATAGAGTCAACACAATTCCTGCAAATTTTGCCGAGAATGGAGCAGCTATGGCCCACGCAACAACCCGAGCCTTCGCCGATGAGCGTCGTGCCGCCATCATGGAAATGCTCGAGCATAATGCCTCGGTGCAGGTAGCAGAAATCGCCCAGACCTTTGGCGTGTCCTCCGTTACCGCCCGCGCCGACCTGGACGCGCTCGCCGAAGCAGGCAAGCTGCGCCGCACGCACGGCGGTGCCGTCTCGCTCCACAAACGCCTGACCGTCTCCACGCAGGATCGCCGCATCAATGTCAACGTCGCTGCCAAGCAGGCCATCGCGCAAAGCGCCATCGAGCTCGTCAATGACGGCGACACGCTGCTCGTCGACTCGGGCACCACGGCGCTCGAGTTCGTCCGGCTCCTCGATCAGCGCGACGGCATCACCGTCATCACGGCAGACATTACCATTGCCGATTACATCGACGAAAGCATGCCCTCGGTCGATGTCGTCATGCTGGGCGGGGCGCTGCGCAAAGGCCATCGTTATTTGTACGGACCGCTCACTATGCAGGCGCTCCAAATGGTCCATGCCGATCTGGCCGTCATGTGCCCTGGCGCCTTTGTCTCCAGCTGCGGCTTTACGACCGACTTTCCCCAGATGGCCGAGACCAAAACGGCTATGATCGCCGCGGCCCATCAAAGCGTCGCCCTCATGGACGCCAGCAAGGTTAACGGACGCGGCATGTACCGCTTTGCCGAGCTGACCGATGTCGACGCCATCGTGATGGACCGTGACCCCGATCATGCCGTCGCCACCTCAATCGCCGAGGCCACCGACAGCGCACGTCCAGCCCTCATCATCGCCGGCGCTTAAACAAAAACCACCACAAAGGTGCCTGTGCCCTTTGTGGTGGTTGTGATGGCTGAGCGTCAAAAGTGAACGTGTCGCTACTTGGAGAGCTCGTCGGCGAGGGCCTCGATCTGAGCGCGCGAGGCGTCGTTGAGCGAGCCCAGCACAGTCACCTTGTTCTGCGTCAGGGTGATGTCCTTCATACCCTCGAGCTCCTTGGTCATAACCTTGGCAGCCGCAGGCGCCCAGGAACCGGACTCGACAAGCGCCACGGTACGGTTCTGGTAGGCATGCTCGGCGAGCGTATGGATGAAGGTGCTCATGCACGGGAAGATCTCGCCCTGATAGGTGATGGAAGCGAGCACCAGACGATCGTAGCGGAACGCATCCTCAACGGCCTCGGCCATGTCGTCACGAGCCAGGTCAAAGACGGAGACCTTCTGGCCGCGAGCCTCAAGCGCAGATGCGAGCTCCTCGACGGCAGCCTTCAGATGGCCATACACGCTCGCATAGGCGATCGTGATACCCTCGTCCTCGGGCTGGTAGCTCGACCAGGTGTTATAGGTGTCGAGGTAGTAGCCCAGGTTCTCGGTCAGCACGGGGCCGTGGAGCGGGCAGATAATCTGAATGTCCAGGTCGGCGGCCTTCTTGAGCACGGCCTGCACGAACTTGCCGAACTTACCGACGATGCCAAAGTAGTAGCGGCGAGCCTCGCAAGCCCAACCCTCGGGATCCTCGATGTCGTTGGCGCCAAACTTGCCAAAGCCGTCGGCACTAAAGAGCACCTTGTCGGTGGCCTCGTAGGAGAAGAGCACCTCGGGCCAGTGAACATTGGGGGCACCGACAAAGGTTAGGCTGTGGCCGCCCAGGTCGAGCACGTCGCCATCTTTGACGACCATCTTGCGCTCGGGGTAGTCGGTGCCAAAGTAGTTGACCATCATGCGGAAAGCACCCATGCTGGCCACGATCTGCGCCTGGGGATAGCGCTCCATAAAGGCAGCGATGCCAGCGGAGTGATCGGGCTCCATGTGATGTACGACCAGGTAGTCGGGCGTACGGCCATCGAGCACGGCCTCGAGGTTGCCGAGCCACTCGTCAACAAAACCGCCGTCGACTGAATCGGCGACAGCGATTTTATCGCCCAAGATAACGTAGCTGTTGTATGCCATGCCGTTCTCGGACACGTCGTACTGGCCCTCGAACAGGTCAATGTCGTGATCGTCAACGCCAATGTAGCGGATATCCTTGGTGATCTCCATCAGGCAAAGCCTCCTAGATAGACAAAAGAACCCGTCTATCATAACACTCACCTTCATAGCCACGGCTATCCGTCAGCATCCTTACCGATTGTTATTGAGGCGAAATATACCGCCGTTTACCTGCAAAAACTATGCGCGCGGTATCGCCGTGCTATGTCGAATGATGAGCTGGCCGGGAATACGAATAGCAACGGTTTTGCCCGCCGTACCCGCCTCGGGAACCGCATGCTCAAACACCTCACGTCCGCGCTGATGTAGATCGAATCGCACGGTCGTGAGCTCGTTGTGTGCCACAAAATCATCGAGTGAATCGTCGACGCCCACCACGCTCACGTCCTCGGGCACGCGCAGGCCGCTATCACGCAGCGCGGCAATCGCGCCGTTTGCCATCTGATCGTTTGCCGCGTAAATCGCCGTCATGGTGCGATCGTGCTCGGCCAGGTACCTGCCGGCCTCGTAGCCGCTGTTGGCAGACCAGTCGCCCTCGAGCGGCTCTGCCGGCTCGATGTGTTTACGCTCGAGCGCATCCTGCCAACCGGCGCGACGAAATTGTTCGTCGACCGAGAACGACGGGCCGCCAATATAGCGAATCTGCTCGTGCCCCAGCTCAAACAGGTGATCCATAAGCAAGAGCGAGCAGCCGTAATGATCGGAGTCGACCGTGGTCACCCGCGGGTGCGCGTACATGGTGACGATAACCGTGCCAATGCCCGGCAGTGGATCAAACGTCTCAAAATCGGGCGCCATGCGGCTCATGCCGATGATGATGCCGTCCACCGGCAATGCGGCCATACGACGCGTGGCCTCGGCAAGCGAAAACTCCTCGGTCTTGGACATCTCGACCAGCGTGATGGCGCAATTATGCTCGCGAGCAGCGCTGGCGATGCCGTCGATCATTGAGAGGTTGCCAAACTTGGTGACATCGTTGACGCACAGGCCGACCGAATGGTAACGGCCGTCGCGCAGCGAGCGACCGGCATAACTCGGACGAAAGCCGAGCTCTTGCATTGCGGCCTGCACGCGCTGGCGCGTCTGCTCGTTAACGTTGGGCAAGCCGTTGGCGACGCGCGAAACCGTCTGCTGCGAAACGCCGGCAGCGCGGGCGACGTCGGCCATGGAGACCGGACGCGTACCTGTATCGTTGGACGGGCGCCTTGCCACAGGATCACCTTCACCCTTGCGAGATCTGAATAGCGTGAATGCCGGCCCGGGCAGAAATACACTCCGCGCCGAGGCCCGCTATCGTCGGACGCATGTTAACGTACTCTACTTTTTCTATCTGCATCTCTTCTGCTTTATAAGTCCATACGGCAGTACCGTTCACGGCTGTATTTCTACCGATTACCAGATTCTCAAAAAGTGACAAGCGTTGTGTTATGAGTACGTTAACATAGCCCGTAACGTGCGGTATCGTGAACACTTGGTTCATGCCGCTTTAAGTTGTTAACGTACTCATAACGACGCAAAACCCACCCGGGCGCGCCAAGGAAAGGACTACCATGACCACCCCCGACGAAAAGACATTCGCCACGCTCACCAAGCTGTTTGAGGAGGAGTTTGGCCCCATCGGCGACCGCCAGGTGCTCTACGTGCACGCGCCCGGCCGCTCCGAGATCAGCGGCAACCACACTGACCACGAGGGTGGCCACGTTATCGCCGGCTCGCTCGATGTCGCCGTCGACGGCATCGCCGTGGCAACCGATTCCAACAAGGTTCGCGTAGCCGACGAGGGCTATCCCACGTTTGAAATCGCGCTCGACACGCTAGACGTTCAGGAGTCCGAGAAGGGCACGTCCGCGAGCCTCGTCCGCGGCATGGCCCACGAAATCGCTGCTCTGGGCGTTGAGCCCCAGGGCTTCGACTTTGCCTTCACCTGCTCCGTCCCCTCGGGCGGCGGTCTTTCGAGCTCCGCTGCTGTCGAGGCGGCATACGGTCGCGCCATGGAGACGCTCTGGGACGCACCCGCCATCGAGCCCGTCGCGCTCGCCCAGATGAGCCAGCGCACCGAGAACAACTATTACGGCAAGCCCTGCGGTCTGATGGACCAGGCCGCTGTGTGCCTGGGCGGCCTCGCCTACATGGACTTTGAGGACCAGGCTCAGCCTAAAACCCAGAAGCTCGAGCTCAACTTTGAGGATCACGGCTATGCGCTCGTGCTCGTTAAGGTTGGCGCCGACCATGTGGCCGCCACTGACGACTACGCCGCCGTTCCGCGCGAGATGCAGGACGTCGCCGCCGAGTTTGGCAAGGCACGCCTATGCGAGGTAAACGTGGCCGACTTTGACGCCAAGCTCCCCGAGCTGCGCGCCAAGCTGGGCGACCGCGCCTGCCTGCGCGCTGTTCACTACTGGTACGAGAACGGCCTGGTCGATAAGCGCTGGGCAGCCCTGAACGCCGGCGACATCGACCAGTTCCTGGTCCTGACACGCGAGTCGGGCGCCAGCTCTGCCATGTACCTGCAGAATGTCGTTGCCAAGCTGGGCTCCGAGCAGCCTTCCATGTACGCGCTTGCTCTTGCCGAGCATGTGCTCGACGGCCGTGGTGCCGTTCGTATTCACGGCGGCGGCTTCGGCGGCACCATCCAGGCCTTCGTGCCGCTCGATCTGGTCAACACCTTCATTGCCAAGATGAACGGCTGGCTGGGCGAGGGTTCTACCCGCCACTACGCTATCTCTGACAAGGGGGCTTACGCAGCATGGCTGTAATGACTGACGTGCGCGAGGCCACGCAGGGCCTGATTGAGTACGCCATCCACCGATCGATGATCGGCCAGGACGATCGCATCTGGGCCTACAACACCATTTTGGAGTGCATCGGCGCTACGGGCCCGGCGCTCGACATGGCCTGGGCGCTCCAGGTCGAGAAACTCTCGCTCTTGCACCCCGATACCCTGCCCAACTTTGACCTTGAAGGCACACTTGCCGCGCTTGCCGAGGCGGCTGTTGCCAACGGCGCCGCCGAGGACACGGCATCGGGCCGCGACCGCATCGGCATGCGCATCATGGGCGCGCTCATGCCGAGGCCTTCGGTTGTAAACGAGGAGTTCAACGGCCGCATGGGCGTCAACGAGCCCCGCGCCGCGACCGACTGGTTCTACGGCCTGTGCTGCAACGCCGGCTACGTGCGCCGTGCCGCCATCGCGCGCAACATCAAATGGAGCACCCCCACCAACTGGGGCGACCTCGAGATTACCATCAACCTGTCAAAGCCCGAAAAGGACCCGCGCGATATTGCCGCGGCCGGTGCCGCAAAGAACGCGGGCGAGAAGTATCCCGCCTGCCAGCTCTGCATCGAGAACGAGGGCTATCCCGGACGCTCTTCCGCAGCCGACGGCGGCGCCCACCCCGCCCGCCAGAACCTGCGCGTTATCCCCATTCGGCTCGACGGAGAGCGCTGGGGCTTCCAATACAGCCCGTATGCGTATTTTAACGAGCACTGCATTGCCATGAGCTCCGAGCATCGCCCGATGCACGTCGACCGTAAGGGACTGACCTGCCTGCTCGATTTTGTGGACCTGTTCCCGCACTACTTTATCGGCTCCAATGCCGACCTGCCCATCGTGGGCGGCTCGATTCTGTCGCATGACCACTTCCAGGGTGGCGCGCACGAGTTCCCCATGATGCACGCCACCGAGGTCTCGCAGTTTAGCGTGCCTGGCTTTGACCAGGTCAGCGGTACCGTGTTGCAGTGGCCGCTTTCGGTGCTGCGACTGCGCTCGCACGACCGCGCCCAGTTGCTCGACGCTGCCGAGAAGATTATCCTCGCCTGGCGCGAGTGGACCGATGAGTCCGTGGGCGTTATCGCGCACACAGCCGATGGCGTGGCGCACAACACCGTGACGCCCGTCATCCGCCGCGTCGACTCTCGCGGCAACGCTGGCGGCGAGATCTACGAGGCCTACCTGGCGCTTCGCTGCAATATCACGACCGACGAGCATCCGCTGGGCGTATTCCACCCGCATGCCGAGTATCACCATATTAAAAAGGAGAACATCGGCCTGATCGAGGTCATGGGCCTGGCCATTTTGCCGCCGCGCTTGGTTCCCGAGCTCGGCGCTGTCCGTGAGCACCTGTTGGCGGCCAAGACCGATGCCAGCTACGACCTTGCCGGTGCGCTCGAGGGCGACGACCTTTGCCGCGGCCACGCCGCATGGGCCGAAGATGTTTTTGCCCGCCGCGCCGACGAGCTTACGGCGGACAACGCCATCGACATCCTGCACGAGGAGGTGGGCGTAGTGTTTGGCCACGTGCTCGACAACGCCGGCGTCTTTAAATGGGACGAAGCTGGCCGCGTCGCTCAACAGCGCTTTATCGACTCGCTGTAGCATACAGGTTCGAGCCTCATCAGCGGCCACGACATAACCGCCCACACGACAACGGCGCCCGCCGGCAACATCGCCGGCGGGCGCCGTTTTATTAGCTAGTCGTTGGGGACGTTCTTAAATGACTAGTCGTTGGGGACGTTCTTGTTTGACTGGTCATTTAAGAACGTCCCCAACGACTACTAAAGAGCGTCCCCAATGACTACTTGCGACCAAGGCAACGCCGGTGTCTTGGCAACGACAGCGAAAACGCCCCTAAGCGAGCAAGGTGACGTGAAAGAGGAGGGCATTGACCTTTTGGTCATGCCCGACGATTGAACGTCAGATTGCCGCTTAGGGGCGTTTGCAGCGTCGCGCCGTTACGCGGTTTGGTAAAACCGCGTAACCCTACAGTTCAGTCACGACAACGCTGTTGTAGACCTCGTCCCAGCGGTCCATGACCAGGTGGCCGGTCTTGGGATCCATGGCGTTGAGCTTGCCGCAGGTATTGGCGGTCTTGAGCACCGTGACGTCGTCGGCGCCGGCAGCAATGGCATGCGCAAAGCCGGCGATGGTCGAGTCACCGGAACCCGTCGCGTTCACAGCCGCAATCGCGGGCGTCTTGGCGCGGAACGCACGACCCTCATGGAAGCCCACCGAACCGGCAGCGCCCATCGAAACGACAACCCAGGGAATACCGGCAAAGCGGTCATCGGCGGCGAGCGCCTCGCGCAGGGCATCGACATCATCGGTCGTAAAGGACGTACCCAGCAGGCCGTTAATCTCGGTCAGGTTGGGCTTTACGAGCTCAGGCTTAGCGTCGGACTCCAGCGCAGCCTCCAGCGATGCACCCGAGGTGTCGAGCAGCACCTTGGCGCCCGCCTCCTCGGCGAGCTTGACGAGCTCGGCATAGTAGCCGGCATCGACACCACGCGGCAGCGAGCCCGAAAGCGTCACAACGTCCGCCTTCGCTGCAAGCTCGGCAAACTTGGCCGTAAAGGCCTCGAGCTCGGCCGGGGCGATCTGCGGGCCGCTCTCCAAAAGCTCGGTCTGATTGCCCTCGTGCAGAATATTCAGGCAAATGCGCGTCTCACCGGCGATGGGCACAAATTCGTTCTTGACGCCATCGGCATCCATGAGCTCGGCCATATAGGCACCCATGTGGCCGCCAAGCAGGCCAGTCGCGAGCACGTCGTCGCCCAGCTGCAGCAACACGCGGCTCACGTTGAGGCCCTTACCGCCAGCGGTCTTTTCGGGCGTCACGCGGTTCACGTCGTCGATGATCAACTTGTCGAGCTGATAGCGCGTATCAATCGACGGGTTCATGGTAACGGTCAGAATCATATTGAACTCCTGTTTCCGGGGCACGACACGCGCGGCCCCAAACATACGATAGCTCGTTAAAGGATCTCGATCTCAAAGCCGCGGGTAACGGTCTCCCCCGGCTTGGCCACCAGGCAGCCGCGCTTGTGCTCCAGAATATCGTCCTCGTCGGAGCAGGTGGACAGGCCGCCCCACGGTTCCACGGCCACAAAGTCACCCTCGGGCTTGCTCCACACAATCAGGTACGGCATATCGGGGAACGTCAGGCGCACGCCCTTGTCCTCGGTTTTCTTGGTCAGCGTAACCACGCGGCTCTCGAGCACGTCAAAGATGGTCTCCGCGAAGTCAAAGAGTTCGTGGGTCAGCGGCAGGTCATGGCCAACCATCGGGTTCTTGCTGCGATGCTCAACATCAATCAGGCCCGTCGAGGGAACGGCAGTACAGAGCTCGGCGGCCTCGCGCTGCTCAAAACGGAGCTCGTAGTCGTCATAGGACTCACCTTCGTCGAGCGGGCACTTAAAGCCAGGGTGACCGCCCACAAAGAACGGCATGTCCTCGGTGCCCTCATTGGTCACCTCGTACGACACGGCCACCTTTTCCGCATCGATCGTGTAACGAGCAACGATCTTAAACGGATACGGGTACTGCTCGAGCAACTCGGCATGGTCGGCAGAGCTTAGGCTCAGCGCGACCATGTTGTCGCTCTGCTCCTCGAGCTTCCACTCCTGTTTGCGCGCAAAGCCGTGGCGGGCGAGCTTGACCTCGCGGCCGCCCATGGTCATTGCGTGACCGTCTCGAAGGCCGCCGCAGATCGGGAAACAAATGGGTGCCTGGCCCGACCACACCGCCGGGTCGCCCTGCCACAGGTACTCACGGCCGTTGGCCGCAATAGAAGTGAACGATCCGCCAGCCGTGCTCAACGCAATGCGGACAGAGCCGTTATCAAGAACAAACTCCATGGGAATCTTCTCCTTCACATATCATCTCGCACGATCCATTGTGAACGTCGTGCCTTTAGCAGAAAGGTAATGAGGCAGCGCCGCAAACAAAAGAACAATGCACGTCCAGCCCGCTGGGCCAATTGGGCTGATAGCAAACCGGCCCGCGCCCCATCACAGAAACGCGAGCCGTCAACGGACTAGTTAATTACGCCGGATACCCGCTAATCATGGTATTCGCCGCGGTCCCACTTCTCGAGGAACTCGTCAAAGAAGTGCGGGTCAGCCTGAGCCTCGGCGTCGGCCTTATTGCAGGCATCGATCTTGGCAATCAGGGCATCGTGCTCGGGAGTCTTCTCGTAGGGCTCCTCAAGGAAGGCAAGCATGATGTCGGCCATCAGGAACTCGCCGGTGATCTTGCCGCCAAAGCCCACGATGTTGGCGTTGAGCTCGCGACGGGCATACAGGGCAGAGGTCATATCGCGAACCAGGGCACAGCGGGCGCCGGGAACCTTGTTGACGGCGTTGGTGATGCCGATGCCGGTGCCGCACAGGGCCACGCCAAAGTCGGCCTTGCCGCTGGCAACAGCCTCGCCCACGGCCTTACCGTAGATGGGATAGTGCGTACGGGTGTGGCTGTAGGTGCCGCAGTCGAGCACCTTGTAGCCAGCCTGCTCCAGGCGGTCGGCCAAGTAGATCTTCTCGTCCGTAACGATATGGTCGCAACCGATTGCGATGGTCTTCTTCATCAGAACGTCCTTTCGTCTGAATTCACAAGTTGAGGTAGAAGTTCGAGTTCTCGGTGGCTCTCGTTAGGCCATCTTGTTGAGCATGTCGACACGGATCTGGTGACGGCCGCCGGCGTACTGCGCACGCAGGAACTCGCGGGCGATCTTCTTGGCGACCTCGGTGCCCACAACGCCCGGGCCCATGGTGACCATGCGCGAACCGTTGTGCTCGCGGGTCATGTAGGCGGAACGCTCGTCGGAAATGTTGGCGACGACCATGCCCTTGATCTTGACGGCGGCCATATAGGAGCCGACGCCGTACTTATCGAATGCGAAGCCCTGGGAATCCTTGTGCTCCAGCAGGTCCTTGGCGACGGCGGTCGCGGAATCGACAAAGTCCGCGGCAGGGGTCTCGGAATAGTCGACGACCTCGTGACCGTCGGCGATGAGCATCTCCTTGATGGACTCCTTCATCGACATACCGTCGGCATCGGAAGCGATTACAACCCCTGTCTCTTATACACATCTGACGCTGCCGACGACTAGTCGAGTGTAGAT
>URIK01000058.1 GCA_900547855.1 uncultured Collinsella sp.
ACACTCGACTAGTCGTCGGCAGCGTCAGATGTGTATAAGAGACAGGTATTGATAAAGCTCACCGGCCGCCCTCCCTTAGCGCCATGGCAATGCGATTCAATAAAGTATAGCAATTCGCTAGGGATTAAAAAGGACAATCTTGGCGGCTTTGCGCTACAAGTGTCAGTTATGCAAACTTGCTGGTAATGGAGTCATGCTTTTGTGGGGTTGCGCACGAGGGGGCACCGCAACCGTATACTGGTCAACTTGGACGTATCCGCGCCCACAACTGAGAGGTTTTACTTCATGGGTTTCATCAATTTTATTGCCGAGCTGCTTAAGGACCCGCGCACCGCGATCGCCAGCTGGATCGCCGCCGGCCCGCTTATGGCCTACGGCTGCGTGTTCCTGATCATCTTTATCGAGACGGGCGTGGTGTTCTTCCCGTTCCTTCCCGGTGATTCGCTGCTGTTCGCCTCGGGTTTCTTTGCCCACAACGGCGGCTTTAACATCGTGGCGCTTCTGGCCACCGCATGGGCCGCTGCCATTTTGGGCGATCAGTGCAACTTTATGATCGGTCACTTCTTTGGCCGCAAGATCATCGCTTCGGGCAAGGTCAAGGCCATGACGCCCGAGCGCATCAAAAAGTCCGAGGACTTCTTGGACAAGTGGGGTCACCTGGCCATCTTCCTGGGTCGCTTCTTCCCGTTTATCCGCACCTTTGTGCCCTTTATCGCTGGCATGGGCGGCATGCACTGGCGCAACTTTGTCGTCTTTAACGTGCTGGGCGGCATTACCTGGTCGACGGTCTTTACGCTGCTGGGCTACTTCTTTGGCGGCATTCCCTTTGTGCAGGAGCACTTTGAGCTGCTGATTATCGGCATCGTTGCCGTGTCGATCATCCCGACCGTGGTCGGTCTGGTTAAGGCCAAGCTGGGTAAATAGAACGCCTAGCTCGAGCCAGCGCGCAGACCGTACAGTTGAGGCCCGTCACCGCTTACGGTGGCGGGCCTTTTTGCTTCGGTCAAATGAAAATACTTTACTTAGTTAAAGAAAAGCGTTTTATCAGACGCGTGCGGGGAGTACAATCTCGTGCATGCGAATCGACGTGCCATCGGCTTTGATGCTGCTCGCGTGTCCCGTCCGGCTCTACGCTCCGGGCGTGCGACGTTGCGACGCGGTCGGCCTCGGTCCTTGCGTGCGGGTTCGCGAGTATGCAACTGTGTATGTAAGGAGCGACATATGACTGTCGAGAAGAAGGATATCGATTGGGGTAGCCTCGGCTTTGGCTACATGAAGACCGATTACAGCTACGAGGCTCATTGGAAGGATGGCGAGTGGGACGAGGGCGGCCTGACCACCGACCACACCCTGCATGTCTCCGAGTGCGGCGGTATCTTCCATTACTGCCAGGAGGTCTTTGAGGGCCTGAAGGCCTACACCGCCGAGGACGGCAGCATCGTCTGCTTCCGTCCCGACATGAACGCTGAGCGTATGTATAACTCTGCCCAGCGCCTCGAGATGCCCCCGTTTCCCAAGGACAAGTTCGTTGAGGCCGTCAAGCAGGTCGTTTCTGCCAACGCCGCCTGGGTTCCGCCCTTCGGTTCCGGCGCGACCCTGTACGTGCGTCCGTTTATGATCGGCTCCGGTGACGTGATCGGCGTGGCTCCCGCTCCTGAGTACACGTTCCGCATTCTCGTGACCCCGGTCGGTCCGTACTTTAAGGGTGGCCTCAAGCCCGTCAAGCTGCGCGTTTCCGAGTATGACCGTGCAGCACCGCATGGCACCGGCAACATCAAGGCCGGCCTGAACTACGCCATGTCCCTCAAGCCCACGATGGAGGCTCACCGCGAGGGCTATGCCGAGAACCTGTATCTCGATTCCGAGTCCCGCACCTATGTCGAGGAGACCGGCGGCGCCAACGTCCTGTTCGTGAAGGAGGACGGCACGCTCGTCGTTCCGCAGTCGCACACCGACTCCATCCTGCCCTCTATCACCCGTCGTTCGCTTGTTCAGGTTGCTCAGGACCTGGGCATGACCGTTGACCAGCGTCCCGTCGAGTGGGCCGAGGTCAAGGCCGGCACCTTTGTGGAGTGCGGCCTGTGCGGCACCGCTGCCGTCATCTCCCCGGTTGGCGAGATCGACAACAAGGTTTACGGCGCCGACGAGACCGTGACCTTCCCGGCTGGCTACACCGAGATCGGCCCCGTGATGAAGAAGCTCCGCGAGACCCTGACGGGCATCCAGTCCGGTGCTGTCGAGGACAAGCACAACTGGGTTTACACCGTGGCGTAACCTGTCTTACAGCTCTTGGCGAGCACGTCCGGGCAGAGAGCAAGTTCCCTCCCAGCGCGTTCTCGGACATGCAAGAAGTCCTCGCTGCGCACTTCGTGTGGCGAGGGCTTCTTGCGTCCTGCGGAGTGCGCTGGGAGGGAACTTGCTCTCTGCCCTGCGGCTCGGCGCTGTCGCGACAGGGGATTACTTGGCTGAATTGAATATGGTGCGCGGCCTTTTGGCCGCGCTTTGTGCGTGGATAAGAAAAGGGCCCAAGGTTTGTGCCTTGGACCCCAAAGGGTTGATGAACTGGCTTAAGACTCGGCCGTGATTGTTAGAACTTGACGGTCGGTGCCTGGCGGGCTGCCTCGGCGGCCTCGAAGCCCTGGCGCTCCTTAAACTGGAAGATGCCGGCAAAGATAACAGCCGGGAACGTCTGAATGGCGTTGTTGTAGCTGAGCACGCAGTCGTTGTAGCTCTGGCGCGCGTAGCTCACCTTGTTCTCGGTGTCCTCGAGTGTGGACTGGAGCTGCGTAAAGTTGGTGTTCGCTTTAAGGTCGGGGTAGGCCTCGGCGACGGCAAAGAGCTGGCGCAGCGCACCGGTCAGCACGTTGTCCGCTTCCATCTTGGCCTCGGGGGTGGTGGCGCTCACGGCGGCGTTGCGTGCGTTGACTACGGCGGCGAGCGTGTCCTGCTCGTGCTTGGCGTAGCCCTTGACGGTCTCGACCAGGTTAGGGATCAGGTCGTTGCGGCGCTGCAGCTGCGTGTCGATGTTCTGCCAAGCGTTATCGATGCGATTGCGCTTGGTGACCATGTTGTTGTAGATGCCGGCGATGGCACAGGCGATCACAACGAGAACAACGATACCGATGATGACGGGAAGCATGATGTCTCCGTTTCGAATGGCAGCGGCGTCTTGCGCCGGCCGTTGTTGGTATAACGCATCTAGTATACCCGCAACCTTTGGCGGTGCCGAACTTTCCGGTAAGCGTTATGTTTCAACCAGGGAGAGGGGCGCCAATATGGAACGGGTGGTACAGGTGTAAGATATGCGACAAATTAAGGAATGCTGTCTACGCCTTGAGGATGGCGATACGGATGGACCTTCGCATCAAGAAAACCTATCGTGCCCTGTTCGATGCCTTTACCGAGCTATTGGAAGAGCATCGGTTTGAGGATTTGACGGTTGCTATGCTTTGCGACCGTGCCCTGATTCGCCGCACGACGTTCTATAAGCATTTTCGCGATAAAAACGATTACTTTGCCTTCTATATCGATGAGCTTATGACGGGCTTGCCGCAAAACCGGACCGATGCGGCGGACGCGGAGCCGCTTGATGACGTACGGGCGCTTCGCCATGAGGTCTTTGACGATGCCATGAATATGATTCTGGCGCATGAGCAGCTCATGGATAACCTTTTGGCCAGCAGCATGTCGGGCATGCTGACCGGCATGATTTGCGACCGCATTGCGCGTTCCATCCGCGAGCGTGTGATGAGCTCGCTTGCCGAAGATGCCCTGGCGCCCGTTTCGCTCGAGACGACATCGGAGTTTATCGCCGGTGGCATTATTCGACTGTTCACAAATTGGTGGGAATCGGGTCACGATCTTGAGCGTCGACCCGAGATAGCCGACGTGGTCGACGCGCTGTTTGAGCGCACCATGACGCCGGTGAATCACTAAGGTGGCGGAGAGAGGGGGATTCGAACCCCCGGAACGCTCTCGCGCTCAACGGTTTTCAAGACCGCCGCATTCAACCGCTCTGCCATCTCTCCGTGAGTCGTAATGATAGCATCGTTTTGGATTTGCAACAGGGAAGGCGAACGATGACGAGCACCGGAATCGATGAGAAGTTCATGCGCGAGGCGCTGGCGGAGGCGCGCGCCGCCGCTGCGGTGGGCGAGGTGCCGATTGGTGCCGTGGTAGTGCGCTCGGGCGAGATTGTCGCGAGGGCGCATAATCGCCGCGAGCTCGACCAAGCCCCTTCGGCTCATGCCGAGTTTTCGGCCCTGTGTGCCGCCGCTCAGACGCTTGGACGCTGGCGCCTTTCCGATTGCACGGTCTACGTGACGCTCGAGCCCTGCTGCATGTGCGCGGGGCTTATGGTTAACGCGCGCGTGGGGCGTTGCGTCTACGGTGCGGCCGATGCCAAGGCGGGCGCGGTGGGCTCGCTATACGACCTCAATGCCGATTCGCGCCTGAACCATCGGTTTAATGTAACCGCCGGCGTGCTGGCAGACGAGTGTCGCGAGGTGCTGAGCAGCTATTTTAGTGGGCTGCGCAGCGTCGACGGCGTCGGTTGCGATTGTGGTATGAACCTTGAGGCACATGCGGCCCACGCCGAGGCGCTCGCAGGTGTTGGGGATCTCGCCGACGAGACGCTCAACTATGGCCCCGTGCAGCGGCGGCCCCGCCGTGTGCTGCTGGCGATCGATTCCTTTAAGGGTAGCGTTTCGAGTGCGCAGGCGGAGGCGGCGGTTGCCAAAGGCGTGCGCCGTGTGTGGCCCGATGCCGAGGTGTGCACATTGCCACTGGCAGATGGTGGCGAGGGAACGCTCGACGCTATTGCGGCGCGCGGTGGCGAGCTTTCGACCCGCGAGGTTGTAGGCCCCTTGGGCGACCGCGTGTCTGCCCGGATGCTGGTGGACAGCGAGCACGAGTCCGCGGTCATCGAGATGGCCGAGGCCGCGGGCATCGGGTACTCACCTTGCACGGAGTCGGCGGCGTTGGCGGCCACAACCTATGGCGTGGGTGAGCTGATGCTCCGTGCGGTCCGTGCCGGGGCAAAGACTATCTATATTGGTTTGGGCGGCAGTGCCACCAACGACGGCGGCGCCGGCATGCTGCAGGCGCTGGGCGCGCACCTTGTTGATGAGTGCGGCTGCAATATCGCCCTCGGTCTTGCGGGTCTCGAACACGTGGTGAGTATTGATTTGGCACCGGCGCTTGAGGTGCTGGGCGGCGCTCGTATCGTCGTGCTTTCCGATGTCGAGAATCCGCTCGTGGGGCGTCGCGGTGCACTGGCGGTGTTTGGCAGGCAGAAGGGCCTGCCGACGGATGACGCCGAGGCCCTGGGCAAGTACGACGGCTGGATGGTCGGCTACGGCCGCCTGCTCGATACGGCGATTGCTAGGGCGCGAGCCCAGAAGCTGCTGCGCACACCCGAGGGCGCACGGACATTTGGCTCGGTGCTCGGCGTGCCCGGCGCGGGCGCTGCCGGTGGCTTGGGCGCGGCGTTGCTGGCGCTCGGTGCCGAGTTGCGCTCGGGTGTGGAGACGGTGCTCGATCTGATTGGGTTTGACGAGCGCGTGCGTGATGTCGACCTGGTCATAACGGGCGAGGGCAATATGGACGAGCAATCCGCTGCCGGTAAGGCGCCGGTGGGTGTGGCCCGCCGTGCGAAGCGATATGGCAAGCCGGTGATCGCCGTCGTCGGCGGTCGTGCCGACAACCTGGATGCGGTGTATGGTCAGGGTGTCGACTTAGTTTTGCCGGTTTGTCGCAGACCCATGCCCCTTGACCAAGCGCTCGACCCCCAGGAAGCCATAGCCAACCTCATCTGCGCCGGTGAAGCCGCCGCCCAAGCCTTCGACCTTGGCCGCATCTAAACCCATTTCCTCGATAAGTCGCGGTGAAATACGGAGTGTTTTTGCCTTTAAGGTGCCAATTCAGTCCGTATTCCACCGCAACTTCGTGAATGGCCATCCGAGGCTGGCCACCTTGGGCCTTGGGTCGGATCGTCTGCCATGAAATGCGGCCATCTACTACGTTTAGCCGAGCATCCTCGACCATCCCGGAATATGCGAAAATAAAACCGCAGGTAGACAGCTTGCCGATTTTCGGAAAAGCCGGCTATGGTTGACCCCTGCTGCCTAAACGTAGTAGATAGGCCCCTTTCGTGGCACAGCGTCAGACCAGTCTTTTTGGGACGGGGCTATTTTGACTACTTGTCGATCTGATTGCCCAAGTAGTCAAAATAGCCCCGTCCCAAATTAGCCACCTTGCCCCATCGGGCGGGAGCAGGTAAGATATATCGAGCGCCTAGCGCGTTCGATGGGTTCGGATGACGACATGTTCCGAATCTGGTCAGGTCCGGAAGGAAGCAGCCATAAGGAGCCTCTGTCGGGCATCCGAATCCATCGAGCGCACGGGCGTTTTTTGGTGCCGCGACATGGCCCGGCCGGCGGCGAGGTATTTGGTGTCTCGCTGGTCCTCGGCTTCGCCTGCGGGATCGCTCGACTACCAAACACCTCGCCGCCGGCCGGGCCCCGTCGTCCAAAAATCACCCGTAAAGGCGCGTTAATCTGAACAATTCAATCCCTTGTCTAGTGCTGCTCATTGGCTTTGCCAAAACATGTTCGGGCGCTTTGTCTCTGTGCCTAGTTTCCTGATTGTTTCGGGGGCTTGTTCTGTAACGAGTTGCTTACGCATCTCCAGGGCTCTCCGTACTATCATGAATCAGATTGAAGAGAGATGATGATAGGGAGCGCCTATACATGATTGAGCTGCTCAGGCGTTTTGGTGGTAAGTTTCGCCGGTATATGGTGATTGGTCCTGCGTGCAAGCTGATCGAAGTGATCTTTGACCTGCTGACGCCGCTGGTGATTGCCCAGATGATCGATAAGGGCATCGGTGCGCACGATGTGAACGCCGTTGTCCACTACGGTATGGTGCTTGGCGCCATGGCCGTGATCGGCATCTCGTTTACGCTTGTTTGCCAAAAGATGGCGGCGCTCACCTCGCAGGGCATGGGCACCGACATTCGCGGTGCGCTCTACCAGCACATCAATAAGCTGAGCTATGCCGAACTCGACCGCTTTGGCACGCCGTCGCTTATCACCCGCATCACCAACGACGTCAACCAGGTGCAGCTTGCCGTGGCGCTCGGCGTGCGTATGCTTATCCGCTGGCCCTTCCTGGCGGTGGGCTCTATGTGCGCAGCCCTTGCCATCGACCTTAAGCTCGGCATCATCTTTTTGATCTGCACGCCCGCTATCGGCCTGGTGTTTTGGTTTGTCATGGCGCGCTGCATTCCGTATTACAGGCAGCTGCAGGCAAAGCTCGACCGCATCGCGCTTATCTGCCGCGAGGGGCTTTCGGGCGCCCGCGTTGTTCGCGCCTTTGTGCGTGAGGACCACGAGCGCGAGCGTTTTGCCCAAGCCGCCGATGACCAGGCCAATACTGCCATCGCGGTGGGCAAGCTCTCGTCGATCCTTAACCCCGTCACGTTTCTTGTGATGAACCTGGGCGTGTGCGCCATCCTGTGGGTGGGCGGCATACAGGTCAACGTGGGCGAGCTTACGCAGGGCCAGGTCATGGCGTTCGTCAACTACATGACGCAGACCCTGACCTCCATCGTGTACGTCGCCAACCTGGTCGTGGTCTTTACCAAGGCGAGCGCGAGTGCTTCGCGTATCAACGAGGTGCTCAACTGCGAGCCGAGCATCACCGACGAGAACAACGAGCCGGTCGCACTGCCCCAGGCACCCGCGACGGACGTCGACGCCCCGGTCTCTGCGCTGGGCTTGAGCCATGCGAGCTTCTCGTTTGGCGCCGGCGCTGCCAACGCCGTCAACGATGTGACCCTGGAGCTGCCGCTGGGCAAGACGCTCGGCATTATCGGCGGCACGGGCAGCGGTAAGTCGACGCTCGTCTCGCTCATCCCGCGCCTGTACGATGCGAGTACCGGCAGCGTGAGTGTGATGGGCGCCGACGTGCGCACCTGGCCGCTCGACCAGCTGCGCCGTGTGGTCGCGACCGTTCCACAGCGCGCGTCGCTGGTGAGCGGCACCATCCGCAGCAACCTGACCTGGCGCGACGAGGCTGCGACCGACGAGGAGCTCTGGGTGGCGCTCGACATGGCGCAGGCGAGCGAGTTCGTGCGCAACAAGCCGCAGGGGCTCGATGCCCCGGTCGAGGCGGGCGGTAAGAACTTCAGCGGTGGCCAACGCCAGCGCCTGACCATCGCGCGCGCCCTGGTGGGCTCGCCTCAGATATTGATCATGGACGATTCTGCCTCGGCGCTCGACTTTAAGACCGACGCGGCGCTTCGCCATGCCATCCGCGAGCGCAGTGTGCGCGGTGCCGCCGAGGGCGGGCTGCCGCTGACTACGGTGATCGTAAGCCAGCGCGTTTCGACCGTGCGCGACGCCGATATGATCTGCGTACTTGACCACGGTTCGGTCGCGGGCCTGGGCGCGCACGATGAGCTCTACACGACCTGCCAGCTCTACCGCGAGATTTGCCAGTCGCAGCTGCGCCGTGAGGAGCTCGAGGGCCAGCAGGGGAGTGCGGCGCTCGCGCCCACCCCGATCGCCCCCACATCCGTCTGCGCAAAGGAGGGCTGCTAAATGAATCCGTACACTTCTTCCGGTTCGGTCGCCACGATGACGGCCAACGTGTCCGGTAACGATAACCTCAACGACCTGGGCGACGGTCCGCGCCAGCCCGGCGACCCCGAGCGCTATCCCGTGGGTGCGGTGACCCGCCGCCTGCTGGGCTATGTTCGCCCGCACCGCGCCTCGTTTACGGCGTCGTTCGTGAGCGCCGCCATCTCGGTGATCTTGCAACTCTATACGCCCATCCTCATCGGCGAGGGCATCGACCTCATCGTCGCCACCGGGCAGGTGGACTTCGATGCGCTGCTGCCGCTCGTTACCAAGCTCGCGATTGTCGTGGTGGGCGCGGCGGCCTTCCAGTGGCTACAGGGCTATTGCGTCAACCGCCTGTCCTACGAGACGGTGCGCGACATGCGTGTGGAGGCGAGCGACAAGCTCAGCCGCATGCCGCTCAGCTTTATTGACAGCCATGCCCACGGCGACCTTATGAGCCGCGTGGTCAACGACGTCGATCAGGTGGGCGACGGCCTGCTGCAGGGTTTTACGCAGCTCTTTACCGGCGTCATCACCATCGTAGGCACGCTCGCGTTTATGCTCTCCATTAACCTGGCCATGACGCTCGTGGTGGTGCTCGTCACACCGCTCTCCATCTTTGCGGCCGGCGCCATCGCCAAGCTCTCCAACAAAAGCTTTACGGCCCAGCAGCGCATCCAGGGCCAGCTCGGTGGTCATATCGAGGAGTACGTAGGTGAGCAGAAGCTTGTCGACGCTTTTGCCTATGGCCCCAACGCCCAGCAGCGCTTCGATGCCCTCAATGCCGAGCTCTACACCGCGGGCGAGCGCGCGCAGTTTATGGGTTCGCTCTCCAACCCCGGCACGCGCTTTATCAACAACATCATCTATGCCGTGGTTGCTGTGATCGGCTGCGTGGGCGTGATCACGGGCGTGCCCGCGGCGCTTACGGTGGGCGGCGTGCAGATCTTCCTGTCCTACGCCAACCAGTATACCAAGCCGTTCAACGAGGTCACCAACGTCATTACGCAGATCCAGACGGCGTATGCCTCGGCGCGCCGCATGTTTGCACTGCTCGACGCCCGCAAGCAGGAGCCCGATGCGTCAGATGCCGTGGATCTTGCCGCCCCGCAGGGCGAGGTGACTTTTGAACACGTGGACTTTAGCTATGTGCCCGACCGCAAGCTGCTGCAGGATATCTGCATCGAGGCCAAGCCCGGCATGCGCTTTGCCCTTGTCGGTCCTACGGGCTGTGGCAAGACGACGCTCATCAATTTGCTGCTGCGTTTTTACGATATCGATGCCGGCCGCATCATGGTCGATGGCCGGTCTTCGCGTGACTACACGCGCGCAAGCCTGCGCCGTGCCTTTGGCATGGTGCTGCAGGATACGTGGCTGTTCGAGGGCACCGTGGCCGAAAACATCGCTTACGGTTGTCCCGATGCTACGCGTGAGCAGATTGTCGAGGCCGCTAAGCGCGCTCATGCGCATAAGTTTATCGTGCAGCTGCCAGGCGGCTACGATACGGTGATCGGCGAGGACGGCGGCACGTTTAGCCAGGGCCAAAAGCAGCTGCTGTGCATCGCGCGCGTTATGCTCACCGATCCGGCTATCTTGCTGCTGGACGAGGCGACTTCGAGTATCGATACGCGCACCGAGCTGCAGGTGCAGGCGGCATTCGACGAGCTTATGGCCGGCCGCACAAGCTTTGTGGTGGCGCACCGCCTGAGCACCATCCGCAACGCCGACTGCATCCTGGTGATGCGCGACGGCCAGATTATCGAGCGCGGCACGCACGACGAGCTGCTAGCGGCAGGTGGCTTCTACGCCGAACTCTACCGCAGCCAGTTCGCCCAGTGAGCAAGCTCGTGGGGCAAGTTAATCAATCGACAGACGGTGGTTTACATCTGTCACGTTAGTACTAAGATATTCATCTAATAAATTGCATTAGTGGCTTTAGTTTTGGGGGAAACGAGGCAACGTGACTATGACGTGCTCTTTGGTGGTCAACAGCAAGAGCGGTAATACCAGGATGGTTTCGGGCGCGATCAAGCGCGCTCTGCAGGCTGCGGGCGTTGAGTTTGTCCATGCCGCGGCATTGAGCGACGATGCGGATGCAGATCAGGTTGCGCTCGAGGCGCAGGGCGCCTGCGCGGCCGACACGGTGCTCGTCGGTTTTTGGTGCGACAAGGGCGCGTGCACGCCTTCGGTCGCGGCATTGCTCTCCGCCTTGCACGGTAAGCGCGTCTTCCTGTTTGGCACCTGCGGCTTTGGGGCCGACCAGAGCTACTATCAGCAGATTATCGACCGCGTAACTTCCAATTTGGCTGGGGATGCCGAGCTTGCGGGCTGGGCGATGTGTCAGGGCAAGATGGGTCCCGCGGTCAAGCAGCGCTACGAGGCCATGCTCGAGCAAGATCCCGACAACGCCCGCGCTAAGTTGCTGCTCGATAACTGGGTCGCCGCGAAGGATCACCCCACCAAGGAAGATCTGGACAACATGGCTGCAGCCGCCAAAAAGGCCGTGCTGGGGGAGTAGCTCCCATCGCTGACGGCGGTCGGTCCATCTTTCTAAATGAAACGTCCTCCCGGGCGTCGGGGCACGAAGTTCCCTGCTCTACAGTCCTGCGCAAGACGAAGGCCACATTAAGTGGCCTTCTTTGCGT
>URIK01000059.1 GCA_900547855.1 uncultured Collinsella sp.
TCTACACTCGACTAGTCGTCGGCAGCGTCAGATGTGTATAAGAGACAGGTTCGGCGTGCGCCGGCGTGCCCACCCCATGCGCTACCATGGCAATCAAGACTTTTGACGTACGACCCGCCGAGCTTGCCCCGGCGGGCTTTTGGCGTTGCGATGCCGGAGGAACAGCATGCTCATTCACCGTATAGCCGCGCAGCTCTACACTGCCGAGGCCTTGCAGACCGTCGAGGCAGGACTCGATGCTGGCGAGGACGTGACGCTGGCTGTGTCGCAGTCGGGCCGCACGCTTATGGCGGCAGCCCAGTTTGCGCGCCGTCCGCGCCCCACGGTCTACATTGTGAGCGGCGAGGACGCGGCCGATCGCGCCGCGCGCAGCCTTGCCGCCTACGTGGGCCTGGCACATGTGTGTCGTTTCCCCGAGCGCAAGGACTATCCGTGGCGCGAACAGGCGCCCGACGACGCCGTGGTGGCGCAGCGCTGCGAGGCTCTGGGGCGCATCGTGCGCGGGGATAACTGCATTATGGTCGCCTCGGCCCGTGCGCTGCTGCGCTGCGTGCCGCCGGTCGAGAGTCGCTATTGGGAGTCCACCACTTTTGCGGTGGGCGAGGAGATTCCTTTTGACGAGGTGCCGCAGCGCCTGGTGGGCATGGGCTACACCAATGCCGGCGCCGCCGACGCGCCCGGTCTGTTCCGCGTGCACGGTGACACCGTCGAGGTGTTCCCCGCGCAGGAGAAGGCGCCCGTGCGCATCGAGTTCTTCGGCGACGAGATCGACCGCATCCGTCGCATGGTGAGCTCAACGGGGCAGACCATCGGCAACGAGGACAGTATCGAGATCTTCCCCTGCCGTGAGCTGGCGCTTACCGACGATGCCGTCCACAACATGCACGTGGCGCTCTATCGCGCCAGCCAGGACGATAGCAAGCTGGCGGCGCTGCTCGAGATGGTGGATGCACGCATTGTTACACCCGAGCTCGACCGCTTTTTGCCGGTGATGTACGGCCAGACCGTAAGCCCGCTGGCGCACGTGAGCGGCAAGGCGCTCGTGGTTTTGTCCGAGCCGCGCTCGCTGTTCGACGATTGCCTGCGCGCCTACGAGGATATCGAGGCCCGTGCCGGCGAGGCGGGGATTGACCGTCTAGACGGCTTGTACGTGCGCGCTCAACAGCTCGATTTTGGTGCCCAGCAGCGCTTGAACTACGTAAGCCTCATCCGTGCCGGCGGTGCGGTGACGGCCGAGCTCAAGATTGAGCAGCCTGCTATCGCAGGCTCGGACAACCGTTTTATGACGCGCGTTCAGGAAGTCGTGGGTAAGCGCTACGCCTGCGTGTTCGCCATTCCCGATCGCGGCGCGCGCGAGTCGATGGAGCTCACCTTTGGCGATGAGGGCATTACTTTTGAGGAGTCGCTGACGGCAGCGCCCGAAAACGTCGGCGTCATCGGCGAGCGCGTACGCGTGGCAGCGGCGGATTCTGCCGATCGTGCTGCCCGTCAGGATGCTCATGCTGCAATTCGCGAGCGCCGCGCCGACGCGCTCAACGCCCGCTCGCTCGAGGCGGGTGCCGCCCAGGCTGCCGCTGGTGCCGCCGTGCCCACCATCTCGCGCGGACGCGTGACCTTTGTCGATGCCGCTCTGCCGCAGGGCGTGGTGGTGCCCGATGCCAACCTGGCCGTGTTCTCAATCGCCGACCTCAACGCCCGCATGGACGCCAACCGCGCGCGCAGCCGCCGCAAGGTGGACATTACGCAGATCACGTTCCCGTTTAAGCCGGGCGACTACGTGGTGCACGCCACTCACGGCATCGCACTCTTTAGCGAGATCGCGCGCCAAGAAGTGGGCGGCAAGGAGCGCGACTACTTTTTGCTGGAATATGCCGATGGCGACAAGCTCTACGTGCCGCTCGAGCAGGTCGACCGCATCACGCGATATGTTGGCCCCGACGGCGACAAACCGCGCTTGACCAGGCTCAACACCGCCGACTGGACGCGTGTCACCAATAAGGCGCGCAAGAATGCCAAAAAGCTGGCGTTTGACCTGGTCGATCTGTATACGCGCCGCTCGTCGATTACCGGTATCGCCTGCCCGCCCGACACGCCCGAGCAGATCGAGATGGAGGAGAGCTTTCCCTACGACGAGACGCGCGACCAGCTGGAGGCCATCGCCGACATTAAGGCCGACATGGAGGCGCCCAAGCCCATGGACCGTCTGCTGTGCGGCGACGTGGGCTTCGGCAAGACCGAGGTCGCTCTGCGTGCGGCGTTTAAGTGCGTGGACTCCGGCCGCCAGGTCATGGTGCTCTGCCCCACGACCATTCTTGCCCAGCAGCACTACGAGACGTTCTTTGAGCGCTTTGCTCCGTTTGGCCTTGAGGTCGAGGTGCTCAGCCGCTTCCGCACGCCGGCGCAGCAAAAGCGCGCGCTCAAGGCATTTGCCGAGGGCACGATTGACGTGCTTATCGGCACGCACCGCCTGCTTTCGGCCGATGTGAACCCCAAGAACCTGGGCCTAGTGATCATCGACGAGGAGCAGCGCTTTGGCGTGCAGCACAAGGAGCAGCTCAAGAACCTGCGCGAGCAGATTGACGTGCTCACGCTTTCGGCAACGCCTATTCCGCGAACCATGCAGATGGCCACGAGCGGCGTGCGCGACATGAGCCTGATCACCACGCCGCCCACCGGGCGTCGTCCCGTGATCGTGCACGTGGGGGAGTACGACCCCGATGTGGTGAGCGCGGCGATTCGCCTGGAGGTGGGCCGCGGCGGCCAGGTGTACTACGTGTCCAACCGCGTCAAGACCATCGATGATGCCGTGGCGCGCGTGCACGAGGCCGCGCCCGAGGCGCGCGTGGGCGTGGCGCACGGCAAGATGAGCCCGCGCGAGGTCGAGGACGTGATGATCGAGTTCGCGACCAAGAAGATTGACGTGCTCATCGCCACGACCATCGTGGAGAGCGGCATCGACAACGCAACGGCCAACACGCTGATCATCGAGGACTCGCAGCGCTTGGGCCTGGCACAGCTCTACCAGCTCAAGGGCCGTGTGGGCCGCTCTGCCACGCAGGCCTACGCGTACTTTATGTTCCCGGGCGAGCTGCCGCTTACCGAGGAGGCCACGGCACGCCTGACTGCACTTTCCGAGTTCCAAGACCTGGGCAGCGGCATGCGCATCGCCATGCGCGACCTGGAGATCCGTGGTGCCGGTTCGCTCATGGGTGCCGAGCAGCACGGTAACCTGTCGAGCGTGGGCTTTGACCTGTTTACGCAGATGCTGGGCCAGGCCGTGGCTGAGGCGCGCGGCGATGACGACGCCGGCGTGGAGGCGGCGAGCGTGGGTATTAACCTGCCGGCCGATTACTTCTTGTCCGAGGAGTACCTGCCGGCGGTGGACCAGCGCGTGCTCGTGTACCGCAAGCTCGCGGCTGCAGGGGACCTGGAGAGTATTGACGAGGTGCAGGAAGAGACCGAGGCCGCGCATGGCGAGCTGCCGTTGGCGGGACTCAACCTGTTCAATCGCGCACGCATCCGTATTCGCGGCGAGCGCCTGGGGCTCGAGAGCGTCACGCTCAGCGGCGGACGCATCACGTTTTTGGGTGTCGACGTGCCCAAGAAGGTGGCCTTTGAACTAAAGACCCGCTATGGCGCGGTGAACTTCCCCAAGAGCCGCAAACTGTCGGTGCCCTACAAGGCGGGCGCCGGCGCAGGCAGCGGCCTGGGTCGCGGCCTCGACGCCAACGACGGCACCGGCCCGGTGGCCGCGGCACTCATGCTGCTGCAACAATTAGGCGCGAGTGACGATGACTGACAAGTAAGGGGCGTAGCGGGGCGGAGTCATCTTTGCCCCGCCACGTTGCAGGTTGATTCCAGCCACATCGAAAGGAAAGCATGTTCGGATACATCTATAAGAAAGATGTCGCCATGATCGCGGTTGTCCTGTGCCTTTGTCTGGGCGTGGGCAGTTTCTTCGATTATCAGATCTCGAGCGCGCTGTTCAATATCGGCAGCATGTACGGTCGCTTTATCGAGGCCGCCGGCGAGCTGCCGTTCGAGCTGACGGCGAGCGTCGCGGGCGTTATGCTCGTACGCGCGGTGCGTCCCGACTCCAGGGGGAGCAAATGGCTCGCCGTGCTCGGCATTCTCGTCAACGTTGGCCTGGCCGGCTACGAGATCGTTTCGTCCCTGCGGGTTGGCGGCAAACTCATCGCGGTTCAGTTGGTACTGACGTTTGCGCTGGTGATCGCCGCCAACCTTATCGTCTATCGCCTCACGCGCGCGACTGAGCCCGACGAGCTTACGCGCTGGGCGTTGATGGTGCTTGCCGTGTGGGTCGCTCAGGCCATTATCCTCAACGTGATCGTCAAGCCGCTGTGGTCGCGTCCGCGCATGCGCGTGATCGAGGTCACACCGGGGCTCAATTTTCAGCCGTGGTGGGTGATCGGCAACCCCGACAAGTGGAGTTATATTGCGGCCGGCGTAATCAAGGACGGCTTTAAGTCGTTCGCGAGCGGGCACACCGCGCATGCGGCGATCGGTCTTATGCTCGCCGGACTTCCCGCGGTGGCCTTTAAGGAAAAGCCCTCGCGCCGGCGGGTGGTCTTTTGGACGGCGGCTGTGGTCGCGGCGCTCGTCGCCTTTGGCCGTATCGTGATCGGGGCGCACTTTTTGAGTGACGTGAGCTGCGGCTTTGCCCTGGTGCTGGCGCTTGAGTGCCTTGCCGCGCACATTGCCTATCCGCACGGCGTACAATAGCCCCGTTTGAATCATCTGGCCGATACCCGGTAAGAGAGGATTGCCATGCTCGCGTTCAACAACGATTATTCCCACGGCGCACACCCGGCGGTGCTGCAGGCGCTCGTCGATACCAACATGGAGCCGCAGCCCGGCTACGGTACCGATGCGCATACCGAGTGCGCCAAGCAACTTATCCGCGAGGCCTGCCAGGCCCCCGATGCCGACGTGTTTTTTCTGGTGGGCGGCACGCAGGCCAACGCGACGGTGATTGATATGCTGCTCGCGCCCTACCAGGGCGTTGTTGCCGCCGAGACCGGTCATGTTGCCTGCCACGAGGCGGGCGCCATCGAGTTTGGCGGCCACAAGGTGCTCACCATCCCCGGCTACGAGGGCAAGATGCACGCCGAGGATCTCGAGAACTATATCCAGGTGTTCTACGAAAACGAGAGCTACGAGCACACGGTGTTCCCGGGCTCCGTGTACGTGAGCCTATCGACTGAGTACGGCACGCTGTACTCCAAGGCCGAGCTCGCGGCGATTCACGCGGTGTGCCAGAAGCGCGAGATTCCGCTGTTTGTGGATGGCGCCCGCCTGGCCTATGCGCTGGCGGCCGATGAGTGCGACATTACCCTGCCCGAGCTGGCGCAGCTGTGCGACGTGTTCTACATCGGCGGCACCAAGTGCGGCGCGCTCTGCGGCGAGGCTGTGGTGTTCTGCGGCATGCGCGCCCCGGCGCATCCCATTCCGCGTATTAAGCAGCACGGCGCGCTGTTGGCCAAGGGCCGCCTGACGGGCGTGCAGTTTGAGGCGCTCTTTACCGACGGCCTGTATTTTGAGATTGGCCGTCAGGCGATCGAAACCGCGCAGGCGCTTCGTCGCGTGCTGCACGAGCACGGCTACCGGTTCTTCTTGGAGACGCCGACTAACCAGCAGTTCGTGATTCTGCCCAACGAGGACATGGCGCGCATTCGCGAGCATGCGGCGATCGAGTACTGGGAAAAGTACGACGAGACCCACACGGTGGTGCGCTTTTGCACCAGCTGGGCCACGACGCAGGAGGACATCGACGCGCTGGCGGCTGTCCTGTAGCCTGATGTAATGACGGGGGGCCGCCTTGCGCTGGGTTTGGCGCAAGGCGGCCTCTGTTTTTGAGGGGGAAGGGTTGTATGACCGAGATGTCCGAGCCGACGATTCGCCTGGCGACGCCCGATGATGCGCCGGCGTTGCTTGCCATCTATGAGCCGTATGTGCGCCAGACGGCGATTACCTGCGAATACGAGGTGCCGAGCGTTGAGGAGTTCGCCGGGCGTATTGAGCGTACGCTCAAGCGCTATCCGTATTTGGTGATGGAGTTGGACGGGCGTCCGGTAGGCTATGCCTACGTGAGTCCGCTTAACAGCCGCGAGGCATACGACTGGTCGGTCGAGACGTCGATCTACCTGGCACGCGATGTGCGCCATGGCGGGCTGGGTCGCAAGCTGCACGATGCGCTCAAGCAGTGCCTGATCGCGATGGGCATCACCAATATGTGCGCGCTCATCGCCGTGCCGCACGACAAGGACGACGAGTATCTAACGCACAATAGCCAGGACTTCCATGCCCATATGGGATATCGCTTGGTGGGCGCCTTCGATCGCTGTGCCCAAAAGTTCGGCCGCTGGTACGACATGTGCTGGATGGAGTTGGTCCTGGCCGAGCGCACGCCCAACCAACCCAAACCAACCTGGTTCCCCGATCTCTCCAAACCTACCATTTAGGGACAGGTTAGCCGATGGGCTCGGTGTATTTGGCGCGGTCGGTACGTTGGATGCGCTTGGAGACATGGAGCGGGCGGCCGTCGGTGTCGTAGACGTAGTCGGTGATCAGGATCAGCGCCTGCCCACGCTCAACGTTGAGCAAAAACGCCTCGTTTTGCGAGGCATAGCACACCTCAAAGGTCTTGTGCCCCTGTGCCGGCGCGCGATGGAATTCTTGGCGCAGCGTGGCGTAGAGCGAACCGTTGATATCGCGGTCGATGAGTGCCTCGAAGCTTGGTGGCAGATAGGTGGTCTCCAGGCACAGCGGCGCATCGTCCAGATAACGCAGGCGGACAAGTTTGACGAGCTTGCTGCCCACGGCGGCATCAAAGAACTTAGCTATGCTGCCGCCCGCCTTGGTAAAGCCCGAGTCCACCGTGCGCGTGGTGGGCTTCATGCCCTGGCCTTCGACCTGCTTGGTATAGCTCGAAAACACCAGGTTGTTTTCGTGGAGCGCGGGCGTGTCGGCCACAAAGGCGCCGCGCCCGCGCTCGGTGCGCACCAGGCCCTCATCAACGAGTACCTTAAGGGCGTGGCGCACGGTGCTGCGCGACAGCCCCGATTCGTCCATGAGTTCCATCTCGGACGGCAGCTTGTCTCCGCGTGCGTAGATACCGGCGGCGATGCGGTCACGCAACATGCCCGCCAAGCGCTCGTATTGGCTCAGTTTCTTTTTAGACGAAGCGTTCATGTGATCAACCTGTATCTAACTTGTATGCGAGTCTAATCAAGCATGTATTCAATACAACAACAAAACTGCTGGTAACGAGAAGTCGAAAACCTTACCAGCAGAATTTCTAAGTCAAATATAGCATACAACTAGTCGACATAACCAAAACATGTATGTAACTTGTATGCCATCGAGAGCATCAAACGAGAAGAAAGGCTGATGCACGATGACTACTCAGGAACAGGTTAAGGATGTCGTCTCCCAGGTTTTGGCTGACAAGGCAGACAAGGGCGGCATCAAGCGCGTCGTGTGGATTGGCGCCGGCGGATCCAACGGCGGCAACTATCCTGCCCAGTACTTTATGGAGCACGAGGCCACGCAGGTCGTGAGCTCCAGCTACACCAGCAACGAGTTCGTGCACGCAACCCCCGCCTACGTTAACGAGAACACCCTGGCCGTCGTCGTGTCCATGCGCGGCACCAAGGAGACCATCGTCGCCGCCCAGGTCGCCAAGGACCACGGCGCCAGCACCATCGCCATCTATGTTGACGAGTCCGGCCTCACCGAGGTCTGCGACTACAAGATCCAGTACGACAGCTTGGCCGTCGACGAGTCCTGCATGGGCCGCACCAACTCCGCCGTCGTGACCATGATCGCCATGGAGCTTACGCAGCAGACCGAGGGCTATGCCGAGTACGAGACCGCTATGGCCGCGTTCGACTTGGTCGACCCCATCTATCGCAAGGCCGTCGAGTACACCCGTCCGCTTGCTGCCAAGTGGGCCGAGCAGAACGCCGACAAGCCCTGCATCAACGTCATGGCTCAGGGTCCGCTCTTTGGTGCCGCCTACGTCTTTAGCATCTGCAACGTGCAGGAAATGCTGCAGATTGACTCCTGCACCATCAACACCTGCGACTTCTTCCACGGTCCCTTCGAGATCCTGGACATGCGTACCTCGCTGTTCCAGCTCATCAGCGTCGGCCGCAGCCGCTGCAACGACGAGCGCGGCATCCGCTTCGTCAACCAGTACGGTGGCGAGCGCGTCTATCAGCTTGACGCCAAGGAGCTCGGCCTCAACGACATCAAGGACAGCGTGAGCGAGTACTTCAACCACCTGATCTTTGCCCCGATCCTCAACAACGTGTATATGCGTGCACTCTCTGCCGTTACTCACAAGGACTACATGACGCGCCGCTACATGTGGAAGCTTGATTATTAGTTACGGCGTTTTACCAAACGCCGTAACGGCTCGACGCTGCAAACCCACCTGAGCGGCAATCTGCCTTTCAGCTTCAGCGGCATGACCAGAAGGTCAATGCCGCTTCGCTTCAAGGCACCTTGCTCGCTCAGGTGGGTTTTCGCTGGCGTTGCCAAAGCATCGGCGTCGCCTTGGCCCAGATGCGGCACTTGGAGACGTTCGGCACTTGGGGACAGTCCTAGTCATTGGGGACAGGTTACTTTGCACCAAGTTGGCGCATATGAACCTGACCCCTTTGCACCAATGGGTTGTAGCGGTAGAGCAGATTTTTCCGTTCGGCGATTTGTGTCTTGAAAAATGTATATAACGACTATAACGTAGTACGAAACATATTGGAAACAATACCGAGGAGGCTGCGTTGAAGAAGAGCAATCTGGGCTATGTGCTGGTGCTGATCGCCGCGCTTATGTGGGGCAGCATCGGAATCTTTGTAAACGGCATCTCGGCCATGGGCGTTTCGTCCCAGAGCATGGCTGCCTTTCGCTTGTTGGTCGGAGCGCTTATCTTGGCGCCGGTCCTGATGTTTATGGGCTGCCGTCCGGGTGAGGGGTCTACCGTGGCTCAGGGTCCGCTGGCCCTGTTCAAGGCAAGCCCTAAAGAGCTTGTTCCCTGTGCGCTTGTCGGCATCGTCGGTTTGGCCGCCGCCAACACCTGTTATTACGAGTGCATGGGCGAGGTGGGCATGTCCACGGCCTCGGTGCTGCTCTACACCTCGCCGGTGTTTGGCGTCATGCTCGGCCGCGTGCTTTATCGCGAGGACGTGACCCCCAACAAGCTCGTTGCCATTGTCTTTAACATCGTAGGCTGCGTGCTTGCAGTGACCAATGGCGACCTTTCCGGTTTTCATTTTTCGGTTTGGGGCGTCACGTCGGGCGTGATTGCAGGCCTTTGTGGTGCGTCGCTCGCGGTGTTTAGCCGAATAGCAACCAAGACGGTCCACCCGCTGGCTGTCACGTTTTGGGGCTTTGTTTTTGGCGGTGCGGTTATGGCAGCTATCGCGGCTCCGTGGCCGGATGTCGCCGCGGCAATGTCGCCACAGCTGCTGCTGCTGTTCCTTGGCTTTGGACTCATCCCCACAGCCGTTGCTTACATCTTATATATGCAGGGTCTGTCCATGGGGCTCGAGACATCGAAAGTTCCCGTCGTAATGTCTTTCGAGACGGTCGTCACCGTACTGGTGGGCATTGGTGTCTACGCCGAGCCCGCCGGCGCGATTAAAGTCCTGGGCATCGTGTTGGTGCTCGCGTCCATCCTGATTATGAACACCGACTTCTCCAAGCTGCGCAACAGTGTGTTTGTCGGTCATGTCATTGAGAGCATGACCTTTAAGCCCAACGCGTGGTGGACCGAAAAATCTCAGGACATGGATCTGTTTAAGGAACGCACCGGCATTGCGCTGGAACCCACCGTACAGGAAAGCCCCTGGTACTTCGTGCGATAGGGGATTGCGCGCAGGGTCTGACCTGGGGTTATCCAGCTAGCGCCGGCCTACCCAGTCCAACGTTTCGAGTACGTTAAACCCGTCAACGGTCGATTTTCACCCGCGAACGGTCTTTATACTAATTAGCAATATAAGCAACGTATAAGACGTTATAATGACCATAACGAAAAGGAGGAGGCAAGATGAATCAGATCATTCTCGCATCTCATGGCGGCCTGGCCGCAGGCGCCAAAGACACGCTCGAGATGGTTCTCGGCGACGTGTCGAACGTCCACGTCGTGTCGCTTGCTCGTGACGACAAGGAGCCCATCACCAACAAGGTGGACGCCATGATCGCCACGTTCAACGCGGACGACACCGTCTATGTGCTGACCGATATGCTCGGCAGCTCGGTCAACAACAACATGGTCGAGCTTTCCAAGAACGGCACGAAGTTCACGGTTGTCAGCGGTTTCAACATCCCGTTGGCACTGACGCTCGCTATGAGCCCCGCCCCCATCAAGGGTGCCGAGCTCGCGGCCCTCATCAACGAGGCCCGCAACGGTCTGACCAACCCCAATGCACCGGCCCAGCCCGCCGCGGCTCCCGCCAAGAAGGCCAAGGCGTCCCGTCACAGCTCCGGTCCCGCCAAGATCGTCCTCGCACGTCTTGACTACCGTCTGCTGCACGGCCAGGTCGTCTTTACCTGGACCACCAAGGTTCAGGCCGAGCGCATCATCGTCGTCGACAACGCTGCCGCCAACGATGACATCAAGAAGGGCGCTCTTAAGCTGGCCAAGCCCCAGGGCGTGCGCCTGAACGTCTTCACCGTCGAGCGTGCCCTCGCCAAGATGGACAAGCTCAACACCCTCGGCGAGCGCGTCATGTTCGTCTTTGGCAACACGGCCGAGATGCTGCAGTTCTGCCAGGGCTACAAGCTGTCTATTATACACATCTCCGAGCCCACGAGACGCTCATGAA
>URIK01000060.1 GCA_900547855.1 uncultured Collinsella sp.
ATCGTGCTGGTCAAAGGCGATTTGGACGAGGCCGAGCGTTCGGGTGGCGAGCTTGCCGCCGGCCCGGATGGCGCGGCGTTGCGCAAGGCGCTTGGGGCCATCGGCTACGCGCCCGAGGATTTTTGCGTGCTGTCAAGCGTCGCCGGCGTGGGTGACGGGGCGGTCGCGACAGGCGAGGGCCTACCGTGCGAGCTGTTCCGCGAGGCGCTCGAGGCCTTGGACCCCGAGGCGGTCTTGCTGCTGGACGATCGCGCGGCCGATACCATGCGCGAGACCTATGCCGACATGCTTGTGGCAATCGACGACTTCGATACCGCTATGCTCAAGCCCGGCTTGGTCGCCCATGTGCAGGGCCGCCGCGTGCTCGCGCTCGACGGCTTTGAGGCGGCACTCACTGACAAAGCCGCCAAGCAGCGCATGTGGGCATACATCAAGCAGCTGACCCCGGCAGCCGCTCCGCTGTAGCGAGGCTGGCGGCAGCCCCTACATCACAGCGCGCAGCTCAAACCGATCGCCGTTAATGCGGAACTGGCAGTTGCCGTTCATGCGCTCCACGGCAAGTTTGATGCTCCTGGTGCCAAAGCCGTGGCCCGCATGCCGGGTCACGGGCATGCCGTCGACCATGCGCGGCGCGCGGTCAAACGTATTGGAAACTAACAGCAGCAGCTGGCCGTCCTCTAATCGCAGGTCAAAGTCGACGAATCGCTTTCCTTGGGGTGCGGCGCTTGCGGCGGTGATAGCGTTTTCCAAGGCATTTGAGAGCACGCTAAACAGGTCGGCGTCACCTACGTGGATGGTTTCGGGTACGGCGGCGCGCAGGTTGGCGGTAATGCCGTTTCTATTGATATCCGAGTTAAATGACGAAAGCGCGATGTTTACGGTCTCGTTGGCGCAGAAGCGGCGTACGGCGGTGCGGTCGCCGGCTTCGCAGAGTTCGTCGATGCGATCGAGCGCCTCGTCGGTGTGGCCCTCCTCAATTAAAGCGGCCAGGCCGCGTAGGAAGTGGCGCATGTCGTGGCGCAGAATCGACAGCTCGCGCCCAGATTGACGCCAAGCCTCGAGCTCTTTGATGGCGGCGCTGTCGCGGGTTTCGAGCATCCAGCGCTCTCGCTCGGCGGTTTCCTTTTCTTCGTATTCGCGCAGGTAAACGGCAAGAAACATAAGATAGAAGGCACAGAGCGCAAATGCCAAAAACTCAACCGTCACCACCGAGCCCGAGTGGAACAGCGTGGTGTAGACGTTGGTGGCATAGTCAAAGACGTAATAGACGAGCGGCAGGATTAAAAGGATGCCCAGCTCGGTGGTGCTTTTAATCGCCAAGCGCGGACCGATGTCGCCGGCCCAATGCAGCAGGACGGCAAAGACGGCGAGTGTGGTCGCGATGCGCGCCAGATAGTACGCGATCTGAGAATCGGTTGCGGCAAATGCGGCGATGCCCATCCAATTGCTGAACTGGCAGCTCAGATAGGCACTCGTAATGCCGAGCACGGCAAGCAGCGGGCTCAGGCGGTAGCGCGCGCACAAATAGATGATGAGCGGCAGATGCACGACGAGCGGATATACCTGGCGGGCGAAAAGCTCTCCGCCGACGGCATTGGCGAGGCCAAATGCGCATCCGGTTACGGCACCGACCAGCACCAGTTCAAGCGCATGACGCCGGTTGATCTCGACACCGCACAGCGCCGCCGAGGCAAAGACGCCAAAGAGTAGCGTTGTGGCGTGGTGGATTGCCCAAAGGACCATTTCGGCCGAGGAGACCATCAGTGTCTCCCAGCCTCAAAGCGCACCGCAAAGTAGGCGTCTTGGAATCCCTGCTTGCAACTGCGCGAAAGCGGGATGCACGCGCCCGAGCGCATGACGATGTCCGTGCGGTCAAAGTGATCGATGTTGCGCAGGTTGACCTGGTAGCTGCGGTGGCATTTAAAGAAGGTGGCATTTTGCGCCAAACGGTCCTCGACGCTGCGGAACGACTCGAGTGCCTCGATATCGCGTCCGTCGCGCAGGTGGAAGACCACGTGCTTGTTGCGCGCCTCGGCATATTCGATGTCGGACAGGCGCAGGGCGTGGTAGCCAAAGGAAGTTTTGATCACGAGCTCGTCGGTTGCCGCCGGGCGCATGCTCGAAAGCTCGTTAAGTAACTGCGCCAGGCGTTCGTAAGTCACGGGCTTGAGCAGATAGTCGAAAGCACGGACCTCGTAGGACTCCAGTGCGAACTCGGGCGACGAGGTGAGGAACACCAGGCGCACGGCGGTATCGGCCTGGCGCAATTCGCGCGCGGTGTCCATGCCGTTGACGAGCGGCATGATCATGTCGAGCAGAATGATGTCGGCGCGCGATGCGGCATGGCGGGCCAGCAGGTCCTCGCCGCGCGTGACGAGCGCAACATCGACCGCCGTGCCCGTCTCGGTCGACCAACGGTCGATCATCCGGTGCAGTCTATCTAGAAAAGCGACGTCATCGTCGCAGGCAATAATCTTGAGCATTCGGCCCCCTTAAGTAGTTCGATTTTGCCACATTGGGTGCGGACCGCTTGTGGGGGTGCGGACCGTTTGCGCCCCACGGCGTGCAACTCGCGCCAAGCGGTATTGCGGTGGCGAAAGATGCCTCCTGCGCCATCGAGAGCTCAGCTATCCTCAGCTTGCCAGTTCGAATATGGACCTGCCACATGATTGAATCTTTATTTCAACTTTACACCTAGGTTTACAGCTGTCTTGTCAGCTGTAAACCTAGGTGTCATACTAAAGCTCCAAGATTCGCCAAAAGAGAGGGGCCTTGATGGCACAGAGCGCGAACATGGATGCATCGGAGCTTGCACGCGACATTGCGGCCGGCCTGGCATCGGCAACGACGGCAACGGAGCGCGCGGCATTGGTGCCCGCAGAGCTCGTCGAGGCCATTCAGCAACTAAAAACCCAACGTGACGCGGTGATCCTGGCGCACTATTACGTGGCGCCCGAGGTCCAAGCCGTTGCCGATTACGTCGGCGATAGCTTCTACCTGGCAAAGCTCGCCAAAAGCCTGCCGCAGCAGACCATCGTGTTGTGCGGCGTGGAGTTTATGGGCGAGAGCGCCAAGCTGCTCAATCCCACTAAGACCGTGCTGCTGCCCGAGCCGGGCGCGGACTGTCCCATGGCGCACATGGTCAAGCGCGAGACGGTCGACGCGGCGCGCGCCGAGTACGGCGACGACCTGGCCGTGGTGTGCTACGTCAACTCCACGGTCGAGATCAAGAGCTGGAGCGACGTGTGCGTCACCAGTTCCAACGCCGTTAAGATCGTGTCCGAGTTGCCGCAGCAGCATATCCTGTTCATTCCCGACCAAAACCTGGGCCGCTTCGTAGCCGAGCAGGTGCCGCAAAAGCACGTCATCCTCAACAACGGCTACTGCCCGCGCCATCACATCATCACCGTCGAGCAGATCGTCGACGCGACGGAGGCCCACCCCGACGCGCTCGTGCTGGCGCACCCCGAGTGCAAGGCCGACGTCCTGGCCGAGGCCGACTACATCGGCTCCACCGCCGGCATCATCAAGTATGCCGAGGAGTCCGGCGCGAGCGAATTCATCATCGTGACGGTCCGCGGCGTGCTCTACGAGCTCGAGCGCCGCTGCCAGGGCACCGGCAAGAAGTTCTACTTCCCCGCGGTGCAGCCCACCTGCGTCAACATGGATCTCATCACGCTCGAGAAGCTCGTGCGCTGCCTGGAGACGGGTGAGGGCGAGGTGCAGATCGGCGTGTCGGACGAGGCTGCCGACCAGGCCAAGCTCACGCTCGACCGTATGCTCGAGTACGCAGCACGCTAGAACAATGTTGCATGAGGTACGGTCCCTTATGTCACATTCAAGGGAGAGGATTCCTGTGGAAACCAAGCAATACCCCGATATGGAGTGCGACGTCGTCATTGCCGGCTGCGGCGTAGCGGGCTTGTACGCGGCCCTCAATCTGCCGACGAGCACGCGCGTGATCATGCTCTCCAAGGGCGCGGTCGACGAGTGCGATTCGATGCTCGCGCAGGGCGGCATTTGCGTGCTGCCCGAAGGCTCGGACTACGATGCCTTCTTTGAGGACACCATGCACGCCGGCCACTACGAGAACCGCCGCGAGAGCGTCGACATCATGATTCGCTCGAGCCGCTCGGTCATCAACGACCTGCTAGCGATGGGCGTGGATTTTGAGCGCAAGGCCGACGGCAGCCTCAATTTTACCCGCGAGGGCGCGCACAGCCGTCCGCGCATTGCCTTCCATGCCGACATTACGGGCAAGGAGATCACGACCAAGCTGCTCCAGGCCGTTCGCAAGCTGGACAACGTGCAGATTTTGGAGCACGCGGCCATGACCGACATCCTGACCGCCGAGCGCGATGGCGCCACGGTGTGCACCGGCGTCGTCGCCGTAGCCGTGGACGAGGACAACTCGGTTCGCCCCGCCGACGAGCTGGCAAATGCCGCCGAGGGTGTGCATGCCGGCGAGCCGTTTAAGATCCATGCCCGCCACACGCTGTGGGCAACGGGCGGCATCGGCGGCGTATACGACCATTCGACCAACTACCCGCAGCTCACGGGCGATGCCTGCTACATCGCTCAGGAGCATGGCATTAAGATGGAGCATCTGGACTACGTGCAGATTCACCCCACGGGACTGTTCTCGCCGCAGCCGGGTCGCACCTTCCTGATCAGCGAGAGTTGCCGCGGCGAGGGCGCGATTTTGCTCAACGCCGCCGGCGAGCGCTTTACCGATGAGCTTCAGCCGCGCGATGTGGTCGCCGCCGCTATTCGCGAGCAGATGAAGCAGGACGGTGCCGAGCACGAGTGGCTGAGCTTTGCCCCCGTCGAGCGCGATGTGGTGACCGGGCATTTTGCCAACATTCGTGCGCGCTGCCTTGAGGACGGCCGCGACATCTTGGACGAGCCCATTCCCGTTACGCCGACGCAGCACTACTTTATGGGCGGCGTGTGGGTCGACAAGGACGGCCGCACCTCGATGCCCGAGCTCTACGCCGCGGGCGAGACGGCTTGCAACGGCGTTCACGGCAAGAACCGCCTTGCATCAAACAGCCTGCTCGAGGCGCTGGTCTGGGGTCGTCGCGCCGCGTGGTACATGCGTACCGGCGAGTCGCTGGCCGTGGAGCAGGCGGGCGATCCCGCGCTCGATGGCCGTCATCGCGCCCTGGGCGCCGACCCTCTGGCAATCGATGATTTGGCCCGTGCCGCCGGCACGCAGGCCGTGGAGGAGTAGACCATGAATCCCATTACCATGAAGCTTGTCGTCGATGATCTGATTCTGCAGGCTCTGCGCGAGGACATTACGTTTGAGGACGTGAGCACGGCGAGCGTGTGCCCCACGGCGCGTCCCGCCACGGTGGAGCTTATCGCCAAAGCCGATGGCATCATCGCCGGCTTGGATGTGTTTGCCCGTACCTTTGAGCTGCTGGATTCGCAGAGCTCGGTGCTGTTTGATGTTGCCGACGGTGACGAGGTGCATGCCGGCGACCACGTGGGTCAGGTGCGCGGCGATGCGCGCGTGCTGCTTTCGGGTGAGCGCGTGGCGCTCAACTACCTGCAACGCATGAGCGGCATCGCCACCTATACGCACAGCATGGCCGCGGCGCTCGAGGGAACCAAGACCGTGCTCGTCGACACGCGCAAGACCACACCGGGCATGCGCGTGTTTGAGAAGGCGGCGGTTGAGATTGGCGGCGGCAGCAACCACCGTTACAACCTGTCGACGGCCGTCATGCTCAAGGACAACCACATCGATGCCGCCGGTGGCGTGACGCGCGCGATCGAGATGGCGCGCGCCCACGCATCGTTTACCACGACGGTCGAGATCGAGTGCGAGAACCTGGACATGGTGCGCGAGGCCGTGGAGGCCGGCGCCGACATCATCATGTTCGACAACATGACCCATGACGACATGGCCGCCGCCATCGAGCTTATTGCCGGTCGCGCCAAGACCGAGTGTTCGGGCAACGTGGACGCCGACAATATTCGCGCCCTGGCTGATCTGGGCGTCGACTACATTAGCTCGGGCGCCCTGACGCACTCCGCGCCGATCCTCGACCTCTCGCTTAAGCACCTGCGTCTGCTGGACGGTAAATAATGGACGCCCGCGAGCGTCGCCGTGCCATCATGGCCGTGCTCGAGGGGGCCAGGGGGCCCGTATCGGGCAGCGCGCTTGCCCGCGAGGTGGGTGTGAGCCGCCAGGTCGTGGTGCAGGACATCGCCCTGCTGCGCGCCGATGGGCATGATATCGTGGCGACCAACCGCGGCTACGTGCTGCAGGAGGCCCCCAGCAGCCCCGCCGTGCCTACGCGCTTGGTCAAGGTTCGCCACAGCGTGGAGCAGGCGGGCGATGAGCTCACGAGTATCGTCGACGCCGGCGGCTCCGTGCTCAATGTGATCGTCAATCACCGCGTATACGGTAAGATCACGGCTGATCTGGACATCCGCAATCGCCGCGATGTCGAGCGCTATCTGCGCGATATCGAGAGCGGCAAGAGCTTTCCGCTGCTAACGGTGACCAGCGGCTACCACTTCCATCGCATCGCCGCGGAGGATGAGCAAACCCTCGACGAGATCGAGGCCATGCTCAAAGAGAAAGGCTACCTAGCCGATTTAATGCCCTACGAGGATGATTTGTCCTAGCCCGACACCGTCCCCAATTAGCTGCCCACATATGCAAAAGGAGGCCTCCGCGGCGATGCGGAGGCCTCCTTTTTGTGCACGGTGTACTTGTGAGTGTGCAAGTGGGGGAGTTGTTACTCCTCGACGATCTCGGTGATCGCGCCGGCGGGGCAAGCGTCCTGGCAAGCGCCACAGGCGACGCAGGAGTCCTCGTCAGCGACGGTAGCGACGTCCTGGAGCTCCAGAACGCCAGCGGGGCAGGAGTCGACGCAAACGCCACAAGCGATGCACTCGTCGGCATCAATTACGGGATGAGCCATGGTAGTTTCCTCTCTGTTGACCGACGCTACAGGCGATGCGCGCCGGTTTGATTCGGGCAAAAACATACCACGGGAGCGACCGTTTGCAATACCCTCTGGCCGGCATCTTCATACCGTTCGCCGAGTATGCCAAGGTTTACTAAAAAATGCGCAGGTGGGGCCGTTGAGCTGCGCAAATGTTAGCTAAAGGTGACTTGAAATATTGAGCTATTGAGCGCGTCTGCGGAAAGGGCATCCCGTTATTTGGCCGAAAACCGGGTCGCAGTTTCCGGTTAGGCCCGCTAGCGGAAAATGCGAGCCGGTATCAGCTCTCAAAACGGGATACGGTTTTCGGTTGAGCCTTCAGACGGAAACTGCGACCCGGAATCCACGCTCAAACCGGGATGAGCTTTCCGCAAGACGGCCCCCAGGCACCCCCGGACGCAAACCTCAGCCATCTCTACATAGATCTCGATAGATTTGCCGAGAACTCAAACAGTGCGTCTACCTGCGTATTTGCGAACCTAAACTCTCGGCAATAAGAAATCTTATATGAATTGACTTAGATTTTGTATATTCCGGCCCATAAGGGGATACACTACATCCTGAAAGACAAGCCGAAACACCGCTCGGCAGACCGCCGAGTCGGTGCAAACGCACAAGAGAGAGGGAATTTCTAATGGGCAAGATTCTTGGTATCGACCTTGGTACTACTAACTCCGCTATGGCCGTCCTCGAGGGCGGTTCTCCGACCATTATCGTGAACGCCGAGGGCGACCGCACCACCCCGTCCGTCGTGGGCTTCCGTGCCGACGGCGACCGCGTCGTGGGTAAGGCCGCTAAGAACCAGGCTGTCACCAACCCCAAGAACACCGTGTTCTCCATCAAGCGCTTCATGGGCCGCAAGTACTCCGAGTGCACCTCCGAGATCAAGACCGTGCCGTATGAGGTCAAGGAGGGCCAGGGTGGCCGTGCCGTCGTCGACATCGAGGGCAAGGATTACACCGCCGAGCAGGTGAGCGCCATGACGCTCGCCAAGATGAAGGCTGACGCCGAGAAGTATCTGGGCGAGACCGTCACCGACGCCGTCATCACCGTCCCGGCCTACTTCAACGACGCCCAGCGTCAGGCCACCAAGGATGCCGGCAAGATCGCCGGCCTCAACGTCAAGCGTATCGTCAACGAGCCGACCGCTGCTGCTCTTGCCTATGGCCTGGACAAGCAGGGCACCGACCAGCGCATCCTGGTCTTCGACCTGGGCGGCGGCACCTTCGACGTCTCCATCCTCGACCTCGCCGACGGCGTGTTTGAGGTTCTGTCCACCTCGGGCGACAACCACCTGGGCGGCGACGACTGGGATCAGCGCGTCATCGATTGGATGGCCGATAAGTTCCAGCAGGAGAACGGTGTCGACCTGCGTCAGGACCCCATGGCCCTGCAGCGTCTGAAGGAGGCCGCCGAGAACGCCAAGAAGGAGCTCTCCGCCGCCCAGCAGACCACCATCAACCTGCCGTTCATTACCATGAACCAGTCCGGCCCGCTGCACCTCAACTACACGCTGACCCGCGCCGAGTTCGAGAAGATCACCCGCGACCTGCTCGAGCGCTGCAAGCAGCCTGTCACCAACGCCCTGCGCGACGCCAAGCTTAAGCTCTCCGATCTGACCGAGGTCATCCTCGTCGGCGGCTCCACCCGTATGCCTGCCGTCCAGGAGCTCGTCAAGACTATGACCGGCAAGCAGCCCAACATGTCCGTGAACCCCGACGAGGTCGTTGCCGACGGCGCTGCCGTCCAGGGCGGCGTGCTCACCGGCGACGTCGAGGGCATCCTGCTGCTCGACGTTACCCCGCTGTCGCTGGGCGTCGAGACCATGGGCGGCATCATGACCAAGATGATCGACCGCAACACCACGATCCCGACCTCCAAGACCGAGGTCTACTCCACCGCTGCCGACAACCAGACCAGCGTCGAGATCAACGTGCTCCAGGGCGAGCGCGAGCTTGCCCGCGACAACAAGTCGCTCGGTAAGTTCCAGCTGACCGGCATCCCGGCTGCCCGCCGCGGCGTGCCGCAGATCGAGGTCACCTTCGACATCGACGCCAACGGTATCGTCAAGGTCTCCGCTAAGGACAAGGGCACCGGCAAGGAGCAGCAGATCACCATTTCCGGTTCCACCGCTCTGTCCGACGACGAAGTCGATCGTATGGTCAAGGACGCCGAGGCTCATGCCGAGGAGGACAAGAAGCAGAAGGAAGAGGTCGAGGTCCGCAACCAGACCGACAGCCTGTGCTACTCCACCGAGCAGACCCTCAACGAGCTGGGCGACAAGGTTTCCGCCGACGTGAAGTCCAAGGCCGAGGCCGCTATCGCCGACGCCAAGAAGGCGCTCGAGGGCTCTGACGTCGAGGCCATCAAGACCGCCGGCGAGTCCCTGCAGTCTGTGGCCTACGAGCTGGCCCAGGTTGTCTACGCCGACGCTCAGCAGCAGACCGACGGTGCCGCCGGCGCCCAGCCTGCCGACGATGACGTTGTCGACGCCGACTACGAGGTTGTGGACGACGAGGACAAGTAATCATGTCCGCCCGTAAAGCTCGCACGGAGGCGGCCGCCGCTGGCGCCGCCCCCGTTGACTCTGAGGAGAAGGACGTGAAGATTCCCGTAGAGGCCGCAGACGTTACCGAGGCCAACGAGGCCCCGGCCGCCGAGGCTGCCGAGAACCAAGTAGAGGATTCCAACAAGGAGGCGACGATGACCGAGGACGAGATGGTGGAAGCCGCTATCCGCGCCGGTGAGGAAGCCGCCGACAACGACTTTAAGCTCAAGTTCGAGCAGGCTCAGAAAGAGCTTGCCGACGTGCGCAATGAGCTCGATGCTGCGGCAGAGGCTCAGAAGGCCGCCGAGGACAAGGCAAAGGACGCCACCGAGCGTACCGCCCGTCTGCAGGCCGACTGGGAGAACTTCCGTCGCCGCACCGCCAATGAGCGTATCGCCGAGCGCGAGCGCGCGACCGAGAAGCTTGTCACCGCGCTGTTGCCGGTGATCGACGATATCGAGCGCGCGATTGACCATGCCCGCAGTCAAGAGCTTTCCGACGACTTTAAGCAGTTCGTCGATGGCGTTGACGCGGTACATGCCAAGCTGCTCGACGTGTTCGCGCACGAGGGCGTTGAGCCAATCGACCCCAAGGGCGAGGCGTTCGATCCGCTCGAGCACCAGGCCGTGGGTCGCGTCGAGGACGCGTCGCAGTACGACGAGACCGTCAACGATGTGTACCAGAAGGGCTACCGCATGGCGGATCGCATCCTGCGTTCCGCGATGGTGACGGTGACCTACGGTGGCGAGAAGCGCCCCGCACCGGAGCCCGAAGCGGCGCCCGAGGATGCTACGGCCGATACGGCCGAGAGCACCGAGGAGTAATTGAGAAGGGCCCCGGGGCAACACCCGGGGCCCTTTCTGGCCTAGTGCCATATGAAAGCATGAACCGTCGTCTGCATGGGCGGCGGACGTAACAGGAGAGGAGCTACGATGGCTGCAGGCAAAACCTTCTATGACATCCTGGGCGTATCCAAGAGCGCCTCCGACAAAGAGATCAAGAGCGCGTTTCGCAAGCTCGCGCAAAAATATCACCCCGATGCCGGCGGCGACGAGGCCAAGTTTAAGGAGATCAGCGAGGCCTATGAGACGCTTTCGGACGAGAAGAAGCGCAAAGAGTACGACCAGATGCTCATGTTTGGCGGTATGCCGGGCGCGGGCGGCGCGTATGGCGGCGGCTACGGTGCCGGCGCGGGTGCCAGCGGCTGGGGCGACATCTTCGACAGCATCTTTAGCGGCAACGGCGCCTGGGGCAGCGATTGGGGCTGTCTCTTATACACATCTCCGAGCCCACGAGACGCTCATGAATCTCGT
>URIK01000061.1 GCA_900547855.1 uncultured Collinsella sp.
ACGAGATTCATGAGCGTCTCGTGGGCTCGGAGATGTGTATAAGAGACAGGGGCAAAAGATTGCGTTTGTGGGCTCCACGGGCGCCGGCAAGACGACCATCACCAACCTCATCAACCGCTTCTACGAGGTCGATGACGGCGAGATCACGTACGACGGCATCGACGTCAAGCACATTGCCAAGGCCAGCCTGCGCGGGTCGCTCGGCATTGTGCTGCAGGACACGCACCTGTTTAGCGGCACCATTGCGCAGAACATCCGCTTTGGCAAGCTCGACGCGACCGACGAGGAGGTGCGCGCCGCTGCCGAGGCCGCCTGCGCCGACTCGTTTATCCGCCGCCTGCCGCGGGGCTACGACACACCGGTCACGGCCGACGGCGCCAACCTGTCGCAGGGTCAGCGTCAGCTGCTCGCCATCGCGCGCGTGGCCGTCGCCGATCCGCCGGTGCTCATCCTGGACGAGGCCACGAGCTCCATTGACACGCGTACCGAAAAGCTCATCGAGCGCGGTATGGACCGCATCATGCGCGGTCGCACCACGTTTATGATCGCGCACCGCCTGTCCACTGTCCGCGACGCCGACGCCATCATGGTCCTCGAACACGGCCGCATCATCGAGCGCGGCACGCACGAAGAGCTGCTCGCCCAGCACGGCGAGTACTGGCAGCTGGCGCATGGCTTAAAAGAGCTGGATTAACCCGTTCGAGCACGATGCTTTGATCCCTCCGTGCCCCTCACCTCGCCTCAAACCATCACAACATTCGACGTTTTTCGCCAAAATCGGGAAAAGCATCGAATGTTGTGATGGTTTTTCTGCCACTCGAACGGGCGGAATCGCTTTCTTGCGCACGAAGGTGTGCGGACTCGTGGGCAGGGGAATAAGGTTGGTTATCCGACTCCATTGGAGGGCTCATGGACCTGCCGATCGTCCTGTCCCATAAGACTGCCTGGCTGTACCACAACGTGGCGCGCCCGTCCGAGCCGCTCTCGCGAGCAAGCAGCCTATACGATGAGGACTCGCTTGCTAACGAGGCGGAGCCGACCGCGAGCCTGCCCAAATTGGGACTCGATGCCAAGGGGCTGAGGGCTTCAACGGCAGTTGGAATCGTTGCCGACTATCTGGTCTCGCTCGGTATTCCGCGAGAAGAGCTCGATCATATCGACACGCTCGTCAACTTCGATTTTGAGCGCTCGACGCCGGCTGGATTCAGGTGCCACGTGTTTGGGGCGCCGGTACCTCCAGGCCATCTTATCGAGGTGGCAGAGGGCCTTCTGGTGGTTGATGAGCTCATGTGCTTTGTCCAGGCGGGTTCGTGGATGAGCGAGCCCGAGCAGCTGGAATATGGCTACGAAATCTGCGCCCGATACCATTTGAATCATCTGTCGACAGGCGATTATATCGAGATGGGGCAGAGATATACCGTTGCCGACTTGATTGCTTATTGCAATGAGAACCGATCTCGTCAGGGGGCCATACGCGCGGCCGCCGTGCTCAGGCGCGTGCACGATGGCGCGCGGTCGCCCATGGAGACGGCCACCGCAATCATGGTTGTAGCAAAACGTTCCCAGGGCGGGCTGGGATACGCCAAGATCGAGCTCAACCATCGGGTCGATGTTCCCAACGAGTTCAAGTATCTCGCAAAGGCCGGGTATTTCGAGATTGACGTATATGCGCCTGCAAGCGGTACGGGGATTGAATACAACGGCTCGGACCATCTTGATAAACAGCGCAGCGCGTCGGATGCGGAGCGTATGACCGTGCTGAGCGCGCTGGGCTTTAGGATGATCGTCCTCACCGGGACTCAGTTTGCCCACCAGCTGCAATTGCACCGGGCGATGAATGCCATCGCGCTCGCTATGGGTCTCAAGTGCGACCGAAGTGAAGCGTTCCAGAAACGGCAGAATGATCTGCGAGAATTCGTGATTCGGCACTGGGACGGCGGCCTTTAGGGGCGCTTTGGTCCTTCTACGGGGCGCTGCGGGCAGGCAAACCATCACAACATTCGACGTTTTTTGCCAAAAACGTGAAAAGCATCGAATGTTGTGATGGTCTGTGTTGAGGATGGGCTTGGAAAGTCCGTTTTGCTCAAAGCGACCTGTCCTGTCGTACGGGTGTCGGCATGATTCTCTCGTGGGGTATTATGTTTTCCGAAGAATAAAACGCCGCGTGAGGGGAGGGCTGCGTGGACGGGCACGTGCAACATGACGGCTTTGGCCGCGATATCAACTACCTGCGCATTGCCGTTACCGACAAGTGCAATTTCCGCTGCATCTACTGCATGCCGGCCGATGGCGTGGCGCCCCGCGCGCACGACGAGCTACTCAGCGCCGAGGAAATCGCCCGCTTTGTGCGCTTGGTGGCGGGGGAGGGCATTCGCCGCGTACGCCTGACGGGCGGCGAGCCGCTGGTCAGCCGCCGTATTATTCCGCTTATTCGCGACATCCGCGCGATTCCGCAGATCGAGGACATCTCGCTCACCACCAACGGCGCCCTGCTGCCCAAGCTGGCGCCACAGCTTAAAGATGCCGGGCTTAGCCGCGTCAACATCTCGCTCGACACACTCGACCCTACGCTCTTTGGAAAGATCACGCGTCTGGGTCGGCTCGAGCAGACCATGGCTGGCATCGACGCGGCGCTGGCTTGGGGCTTTGAGCCCGTTAAGGTCAACTGTGTTGTGGTGCGCCGGCTCAACCAGGATGTGGCGGCCCTCGCGCGACTCACGCTCGACCGCCCCATCCACCTGCGATTTATCGAATACATGCCCATCGGCGACGAGCACACGAGCTCGCATTGTGCCGTAGACCCTCACGCGCCCGCGCTCAATCCCGAGCTGTGGGACGCGAGCGACACCGTGCCGAGTGACGAGCTGCGGGCGCGCATCAATGCCGGGGCAGCCGCGGCGGGGCTGGGCGAGCTCGAGCCGCTCGGCATCAACGACGCTCCTGCCGGCGCGGGCCCTGCGCGCTATTGGCACTTTCCTGGCGCGACGGGAACGGTCGGTTTCATTAGCGCCATGTCCAACCATTTTTGTGCGAATTGCAACCGTCTGCGCCTGACGGCCGATGGCAACGTGCGTCCGTGCCTGTTCAGTGATGCCGAGTATTCGGTGCGCGACGCCCTGCGCCGTGGTGATGATATGCAGGTACTTTCGATTTGGCGCGATGCCGTGGCCCACAAACCGCAGGAACACGCGATAATTGAGGGCACGCAACGATTTATGTCCCAAATCGGAGGATGATCATATGGCCAAGAGCAGGTACGCCGATGCCACCAAGGCCGCTCGCAGGGCCGCGATGTCTGCCCACAAAGGCACGGCTGCGGCGAATGCTGGTAACGCCGACGCGTCCGCACAGCCGACTGCCAGTGCTGCCACCGAGCCCGCCCGCGACGCCCGTCGCGACGAGCTGACGCATGTGGACGCCAAGGGCGAGGTGCGCATGGTCGACGTGTCCGACAAGGCCGAGACCCATCGCATCGCCATCGCCGAGGGCACCATCCTAATGCACCCCGAGACGCAGGCCATGGTGCTGCAGGACCGCGCCAAAAAGGGCGACGTGCTCGCTTGCGCGCGCGTGGCGGGCATCATGGCCATCAAACGCACGAGCGACATCATCCCCATGTGCCATCCGTTGCTCATTACCAAGAGCAAGTGCGACATTGCGCCCATCGCTGCGGCGGGGACGCCGGCCGAGGACGTGCCCGAGGGCTGGGCACCGGCGCGCACGGACGGGCAGGTTGGCTTTCACGTACTGGTTACGGCCGGCGTGACGGGCAAGACGGGTATCGAGATGGAGGCGTTGACCGGCGCGAGTGCCGCGTGCCTAACGATCTACGACATGTGCAAAGCCGTCGATCGCGGCATGGAGATTGTCGACGTGCGCCTGTTGCACAAGGAGGGCGGCCGCTCGGGCGTGTGGGACCGCGCCGAGCGTCAGGCCGCTGCCGTTGAGGCCGTGGCCGCTGACGGTGCCGCGCCCGCGAGCGCACCCGTCGCCGTCGCTCCCGCAGCTCCCACTCCGGCCGTCCCCGCGATCGCGTTTATCGGCTACCAGAACTCGGGTAAGACCACGCTCGTCGAGAAGGTTATCGCCGAGCTCACCCGCCGCGGCCTGCGCGTGGGTTCGCTCAAGCATCATGGGCATCACGGCTTTGATATCGATGTGCCCGCTAAGGATACGTGGCGCCATCACCAAGCGGGATCCAAGCACGTGGGGCTCATCTGCGCCACGCGCTGGGCGGAGTACGCCGATACGCGCGAGGAGGACGAGATGCCCGCGCGCGAGCTGCTGTCGCGCTACAACGATGTCGACGTGGTGATCATCGAGGGCTACAAGACCGAGGGCTTCGACAATATCGTGGTCGCGCGCTCCGGTGTCGACCGTCTGCGCGGCAAGAGCTCGCTCGACCTGGTCGACGGTCACACGCTGGCCCTTGCCTGCAACGAGGCTCTGGCACGCCAGGCCTTCGACGCCGGCTTTGCGACCCGAGCCATCAACATCAACGACGCCCGAGCCATCTGCGACCTGATTCAAGATCACCTTTAAGGGCCGGCTCGCTGCGCTGCCATAACCTGCCAAATAGGGACAGGTTTGTTTTGGCAGGTTTTATCTGGGCAAACGTCATTTCCACCACAAAGGGGCCAGGCACCTTTGTGGTGGATTTTGCTTTGGTAGATGTGTGGGGCATGCCTTACAATCTACCAAGTAGTTCATGACGGGCGAAAAACGGAGAGAAGGGGCTTGATGCGTCCTTAGTGTTTCTTGCGAATAGATTGATTTGACAGACGGTGGCGAATGCCCACCGCCCGTATTCGTATGAAACAAGGAGTCTCCATGCTCGCCTCTCTTTTCTCAAAGCCTCAATCATCGCTGTCCGCGCAGGCTAAGCACCTGGTGGCAATGCGCTTTCTCATCTACACCGGTTTTCAGACCAGCTACTTTATCGGCGTCATCGGGACGCTCACCTATGCGGACGGCGCTTCGGTCGTCGCGACATCGCTGGCCGTCCTGTTTATGAATGTATTTGTGATCCTGGGATCCTTTGCGGGCGGCGCGGCGCTCGACGCCTGGGGCCCGCGCCGCCATTTTTTGCTGAGCATCGTGGGCACGCTGGCAACCGGCGCGGCGATCCTCGTTTTTGGCAGCGCGACCGGCGTCGTCCTGCTCGGCGCGGTGCTCTTGGGCTTTGTGATGGGGTTCGCCCAGCCCATCGCCACATCCTATCCAGCCTACCTCAGCGACGATCCTGTCGAGCTCAAAGACATCAACTCCGCCATCGCCATGTTTTCAAACGTGAGTATCATCGTTGGCCCCACGCTGGGCGGTTTTGTCGCGGCGGCTGCGTCGTCGCGCGCGGTGTTCGTGCTCATGATGGTCTTTACCGTGCTGGCGCTCGTTGCCTGTTGGGGCTTTAGGCCGCAGACCAGCCATGTCGCCGGGGATGCGGATGCCGATTCGGCAGAGGAAGGGGAGCATGCGGGACAAAGCCCCGACCCCAGCACGTCCGCCCGCGCCACCTTCGCAGCCAGCATCAAGACAGTCTTCACCAACAGCGTCCTCGCCCTGCTGTTCTGCATTATTTTCCTTTCGAACTTTGGCTACGGAGCCTTCGATCCACTGGAGTCGTTCTTCTACCGCGATGTCCTGCACGTCGGCGTTGAGTGGATGGGCTGGCTCTCGTCGGCCTCGGGCGTGGGCGCGGTGCTGGGTGCCGTGCTCGCGCTCCGCTTGCCGCCGCACTTGGTCAACCTTAAAACGCTGCTCGTGGCGCTCATGTCCGTGGGTCTGGGAAGTTTGCTCTATGTGGGGACACCGTACGTGGGCGTAGCCCTCGTCGGACAGATTGCCCTGGGCGTGGCCTGGGGTGTCGTCAACCCGCTCCACAACACGATCGTGCAAACGACGGCTCCGCTCGAGCAGCTTGGTCGCGTCAACTCGGTCATGGGTTTTGGCAATATGTTCGCCGGCGTGGCCCCGCTGACGATTGCCCCGTGGCTGGCGGCGACATTTGGCGTGCAGCAGACACTCGTAGGGGCGGGCATGGTCGTGACGGCAGTTCCCGCGGCGTTGCTGCTGTTTGGACGCCGGCATTTTGATCGTGCCGCAAGGCAGTAAAACCATCACAACATTCGATGAAAATCGCGATTTTGCCGAAAAACATTGAATGTTGTGATGGTTTGCGCCCCGGCCAGGCCATCTTGCGGGTCCGGCCGCCACAAAGGAGCCAGGCACCTTTGTGGTGGTTTTTGCTTTGACAGGCCGCGCCTGCGCCTTGGTATACCATGTACGCCGTTCACAACCACACCCCACACCGCCGCACAACCCAGAAAGGCTCCCATGGACGCCACCTTCAGCCACATCAAAGCCGTGTTCTGCGATATCGACGGTACGCTGCTCACGAGCCAGCACACGGTGTCCCCGCGCACCGTGGCGGCGATCCGCGCCCTGCGCGAGCGCGGCGTGCTCTTTGGCCTGTGCACCGGGCGCGACGCCCACGCGACCGAGGCCATGTACGAGCTCTGGGGCATCGAAGGCCTGGTGGACGTGCTCGTGGGCTGCGGTGGCGCCGAGGTCATCGACCGCGCGCACGACATCAACGAGCTGAGCTATCCGCTGCCGGGCGAGACCATCGCGCGCATCTGCAAGCACATGGCGGACCTTCCGGCAACACCCGTCTGCCCCCGAGACGGCGTGTTCTACGTGCCCGAGAGCAACGCGTGCGTCGAGCACCTGTCGCGCGTCGACGGCGTGCCCTACCGGGTGGTCGATTTTGCCGAGTTTTTGCGCGAGCCGCAGCCCAAGGTGATGTTTACCATGGCGCCCGAGGTAATGCCGCGGGTGATTGAGCGGGCGTCGACGTTTGCCGATGACACTGTTAAGGCGGCGTCTCTGCAAACCACGCAGTGGCTCTACGAGTTCATGGACCCGCGCGTGTCCAAGACGCGCGGCCTTGTGCGCGTGGCGGAGCTCAACGACATGGAGCTCCAGGACATCTGCGTGTTTGGCGATGCCGATAACGACACCCGCATGGTGGCTGACGCCGGCGTGGGCGTGGCTATGGTAAACGGCAGCGCCGCCACCCGCGCCGCCGCCGATTTTGTAACCGCGAGCAACGACAAAGACGGCATCGCGATCTTTATCGAGGAACATCTGCTATAGCGCCGGGGGAGAACCACCGCAAAGGGGGCAGGCTCCTTTGCGGTGGCCTCTGGCGATTTGGGTGAATTGATACCTAAAATCTGCGCGAAAATTCAAATATCGTTGTCTGAACATCATGCTTCAAACCACCGGTGAGTTAAAGATATTCCCATCAATTTGGTAGTCTATTCCTCCCGGTTAATGATCTATCGTTCACGGTCGATTTTCGACCGTTCACAGGACGCATGCTCTTGAGCAAAATGTTGTGCAAATAAATAAAATGCTATTAAAAAATGATAACTAGCTTAATTACCAGTAGAAATAGATATTTCATAGCGAATAAACGAAGGTAAATCCGAGCAAATGTCAAGAGAATTGAGAATTCGCTACAAAACTATCGGTATTTTTGCTTAGATGTTCAAACAATCGTTACAATATGTACTACAAGCGTGCGCAATTACAGATTGCGCAGATACGTTTGATAGTGAAAGAGCAAGATCGCGGTCTCTTGGGGAGGAGACATCGATGAAAGCGAATTCAGAAAAAACTAAGCAGAGTAAAAAAGCGACGCGCCGTGTACTGGCAGGCGTTTTGTGCGGAGCATCCGTTTTGAGCCTGGTACTGTCGCTCGTCATGCCTCCGATCTCGCAGGCCATTGCCAACGATGCCCAGACGGTTTCTACCGAGAAGACTGTGACGGAGGATTCCTCAACTGAGTCTACTGATGTAGACAACACCAACAACGGGGATACCGAAAACCAGAATAGTGACGAGACTGAGAGCGGCGAGTCTAACACCATTGCCACTGAGGCCGATCAGCCGTCAGACGACGCAGGGGTCGGGGATGCTGCGCAGCCTGTCGAAGACGACACTAATGGTGAAGACGCAATCGCGCTTGCCGCAGGGAATGAATCGGATCATAAAATTAGCAGCGGGGAAGAGCTGAGCACAAAGCTCCTTAACCCGGATCTGCGCGATAACAACGGTGCTGCTACTTTTGAGCTAGCTGCTGATATTGAGTATGATGAAGAGATTTTGCTTGAAGGGGCAAACACCAAGATCACCTTGGACTTAAATGGCTTCAAGATTAAGCACGAGAGTTCAAATCAGCCTTTGTTCAGTATCACCGGTGGCGCGACGCTGACTGTCAAGGACGGCACGCAAACCGCTCCGACAGAGCCCCCGTTTAATCAAGAAAAAATGAACGGCAATCTCGCTTCAATGGAATGCGACGATTCCAACATCCCGAACAAACTTACCTACTACGTAACCGAATCGGTCGCAAAAGGAACCGGTACAACCGAGACCCTTAAAGAGTATAAGGTTGATATCAAGGGTGCTATCGTGGCATGCGGTGACAATGCCGACCTGAAGCTCGTTAATCTCTACAAAACTGGTACGTTTAACCTCGAGAGTGGCACGATCACGCAACAGCAGAATAGCGGAGATCAAAAAAACAGTGTTAACAGTTTGGTTTATGCCGAGGAAGGTTCTATCGTCAATATGAGCGGCGGCTACGTTTGCGGTGCAACCTCTATGAACTATGGCGCAGGCATCGAACTTGGCACCATGAACAACAGCGGCGCGACTCTTAATCTCACCGGTGGCGTGATCGCGGGCAACTACGCTCGCATTGGCGGCGGTGTGAACGCTTACGGCTCTAAAATTAACATGACTGGTGGTACGATTTCCGGTAACGGTACGTTCAAGGATTTGCCGGGTTATGGCGCGGGCATCTGTGCGCAGAACTCTGATGTGACCGTATCGGATGGCTACGTGACCAATAACAATTGCCAGTTCGATTACATAAAACAGGGCATGAAGGATAAACACGAGGGCAACGGTTGTCACGGCGGCGGTGGTATCGCTGCTTTCAATGGTGGCAGTCTTACAATTAACGGTGGTTACATTACCGGTAACTATTCTGCTGAGGCTGGCGGCGGTATTTATGCTGGCGCTTGGGGTCAGGCCCTTTCCTCGTTTAAGTTCTCTGGTGGAACCATCGCCAGTAACGTGGCGCAAAACTCGGAGGGCGGCGGTATCCGTATCGCTGCGCCTACCGTTGGTGTGTTTGAAGTGCCGAAAGGTTCACACGCTTATATCACTAACAATACGACCAATACCACCAACGACTGGGGCGGCGGTGGCGTATTCGTCCAGGGCTACGGCGACAACGTTCAGGCGGCAAGCCTCAAGATATATAACGCTCTGATTACCAAGAATGATGCCCAGGGCTTTGGCGGCGGCTTTGCCGCCTGCCCGACCGGCGAGACGGCGATTACCAACACCGATGGTATTGCGATTTTTGGCAACACTGACAAAAACGGCGAGCATCGATCGGGTGGCACCCACGGCAAGAATGACGACGCGGATAAAAGCAATGACGATGACAGCAAAGGCGAAATAACTGAAGGGTTTAAAAATGCCGGTCACCGGGATCTTTTTCTTATTCGCGATCAGAAGACTAGCAATAATTATATCGCAGCCGTAACGGGTCAGATGCTTGTCGACGGTGCTGCCAATTGGACGGGCATGATCGACGGTCAGCCTACGACCATCGGCAAGTACGATGGCGCCCAAGCTAAGTACATGATTGGCCTCGATGCAAATCCTTCCGAATATGATCAAGGGCAGGCTGTTAGTAATGCCAGGCTCTTCATCACGGGCAACACATCCAACGTCCACGGTGGCGGCATCATGACCAACGGAAACGTTGTCGCCGGCTCCACCACGCAGGTGAGTGTGTATCCCAAGATGAAGCTCAACGGCATTAAGGCACTGACGGGCCGCAAGCTCGAGAAAGACGAGTTCGAGTTCGAACTGCTCAAGCAGAATCCGATTGTTGACGAGAATGGCAAGCCGATTGTTGACGAGAATGGCAAGCCTTTATACACAGTTCCGAGCTTTGACTCCAACTCCAAAGATAAGCTTCAGCTCAATGGCTGCTCGGTTGTCGGTACGGTGAGAAACGACATAGATGGAAACTTTACCTTTGATCTGGGTGAAGTTTATGCCGATGAGAATCTTGTTTACTACTTGGTAGAGGTTCCGGGCACGGACGAGGGCGTGGCTTACGACGAGACTATCTACAAAATAGATCCTACGGTTGTGGAGGATACGGGCAAGACGCACTACGTGCTTGGCATTAAATACACGTATTACGAAGTCAAGAGCGTTTCAGTAACAAAGGTAAAAAAAGACGGCGCTGGCGCAAAAACGTCAGAAACAGAATCGGCAGCCATCGCAGCGGCTGAAGGCGAAAACGCTGCTACCATTACGCTTACCAGTGGTGCAACTTTCACCAACAAGTGCCCCAGTCGTTCCTGGACTCCTGAGGCGACTAAGGTCGTTGAGGGTGGCGAGATGAAGGCGTTTACGCTTCAACTTGCGGAAGACAGCGAATTTAAAAACATCATCGGTACTGCCGTGACCTCTGGTTCTGAGAAGACGCAGACGCTTTCGTTCAAGGACAAAAGAAATGAAACGATTGAGCTCAAGTACTCGCTCTCAGATATCAGGAATAATCCCGACCCGGGTGGTTCCACGGGTAGCTCTTTCAAGATCTTTACGTACTATGTGCGCGAGGAAACCGACGGTCCGCAGTTCTCGCACTACACGTACTGTCTCTTATACACATCTGACGCTGCCGACGACTAGTCGAGTGTAGA
>URIK01000062.1 GCA_900547855.1 uncultured Collinsella sp.
GCCCATGGCCTTGTGCGCGCTAAAGGCAAAGAAGTCGGCGCCCAGGTCGGCCACATCGACCGGCATGTGCGGCAGCGACTGCGCGCCGTCGACGACCAGGTAGCCGCCGTACTTGTGCACGAGCTTGCCGAGGTTCTTGACCGGGTTCTCGACGCCCAGCACGTTAGACACCTGACCCACGGCCAAGATTTTGGTCTTGGGGCCCACCTTGGACAGAACCTCCTCGGTGGTGAGTTGACCGGTCTTGGTGGGGTAGAGGTAGACGAGCTTGGCGCCGGTCTCGCGGCAGACCTGCTGCCACGGAATCAGGTTGGAGTGGTGCTCCATGATGGTGATGACGACCTCGTCGCCCGGTTTGAGCACTGTGGGCGCAAAGCTCTTGGCGACCAGGTTGAGCGACTCGCTCGTGTTGCGGGTGAAGACGACCTCGTTGGCCTGTGATGCGCCGATGAGGTCGGCGATCTGCTGGCGGACCTTCGCGATGGCGTCGGTTGCCTCGACGGACAGCGAGTACAGGCCGCGCAGGGGGTTCGCGTTCATGCGCTGATAGAAGTCGCGCTCGGCGTCGAGCACACAGGCAGGGCGCTGCGCGGTGGCGGCGCTATCGAGGAAGGCGATCTCGGGGTGCTGCTGGAAGAGCGGGAACTGCGCCTTGTAGGGGTTGGTCTCGATGTCTACGGTGGGCCAGCCGCGCGAAGCCTCGTCGCTGGCGTCGAGCTCCATAGGCTCCGGTGCGGTACAGGTGTCGCATTTAACGTGCTCGGTGTCGATCATGCGAGCTCCTCTTCAAAGTTGTCGATCAGGTTGTTGCCCAGGCGGACGACGGCGGCGCGGGTGCGCTCGTCGGTGGCGGAAAGTGCGGCGTCCTCCAGCTTGGCGCGGACGAACAGGTCCTCGGCGGCGTTTTGGTCAAGGCCGCGGCAGGCGAGGTAGAACAGCTGCTCGTCGCGGACGTGGCCGATGGTGGCCCCGTGGTTGCCGGCGACGTCGTCCTCGTCGCAGAGAATGACGGGAACGGTCTTGTTGTCGACGCCCTTGTTGGCCAAAAGCACCGTCTCGCGCTCGGTGCCGGTTGCACCCTTGCAACCGTGCACGAGGTCGATGGTGCCGCGGTAGACCTTCTTGGACGTGCCGGTCAGCACGCCGTTGGCGTCGATCTCGCACTCGGTCTTGCGACCGCGGTGGCGCAGCTCGTAGTTAAAGTCGCGCACCTGCTCTCGGGCGCCCAGGTAGTCAGTATCGATGGTGACCTTGGCGGTATCGCCCAGCAGGTCGCCGGCAAGGCCGGTGGCGCTGGCGCCGGCACCCAGGACGGTGTGCTGCACGTTGACGCGCGCGCCCTCGTCCAGGAACAGGCCGGTGTCGTCGAGCGCGATCCAGCTATCGTCGAGCGTCTGCGTGCAGGTCACGTTGACGGTGGCGTACTCGTGGGCGCACACGCGCAGCACGGAACCCACGACGCCTTGGCCGGCAACGGGGGAGTCCAGGGCTATGCGCAGATCGAGTGTTGCCTGCGGACGGGCGACGACGTCGATGGCGGCGATGGTCGCGGCAGCATCGACACCGCTCACACGCACGGTAACCGTGGCGTGCTTGTATGCGGGCACATCGATGACGACGCGCTTGGTGGCGTGGTCGGCCAGGTAGGTGTAGGCAGCCTCGCCCATGCCAGTCTCGAAGGCCTCAGCGGGGGAGAGCTCCTCATCCAGCTTAATGGCGCCGGCCTGGTAGACGGAGGTTGCGGGCACGTCGAGCTCGGTCTCGGGCGTGATGCGGGCGCGGTCGGCGGCATCGCCGGGCGCGGAGGCGCGGCGCTCGGGGAAGCGCTCGGCCATGGCGTCCATGGCGGTGTCGAAGGCGTCTGCCACGCCAGTAAACTGCTCTTCCAAGCCCTCGACCTCAACGGTCTCGGTGGGAGCGGCGGCAAGCTCGTCAGAGAGCTCGAGCTTGGTCTGATTCATCTTCAGCCAGCCCCATGTGGCAGCCGGCATCGCATTGACCTGCTCAAGGGTGGTAGCAGCGGTGTTGGTGGTCTGATTCATTATCCGATCGCTCCTTCCATCTCGAGCTTGATCAGGTTGTTCATCTCGACGGCGTACTCCAGCGGCAGCTCCTTGGAGACCGGGTTGGCAAAGCCGTTGACGATCATGGTACGGGCTTCTTCCTCCGAGATACCGCGGCTCATCAGGTAGAACACCTTGTCGTCGCCGATACGTCCGATGGTGGCCTCGTGGCCGATGTCGACGTTCTTGGCGCGGATGTCCATGGCCGGAATGGTGTCGGAGCGGCTCTGGTCGTCGAGCATCAGCGACTGGCAGCTCACGGTTGCCTTGGAGCCCTCGGCCTTGGGTGTCGCCATGATAGAGCTGCGGAACGTCTGGATGCCGCCGCTCTTGGAGATGCCCTTGGTCTCGACGGTTGCCGAGGTATCGGGCGCGTTGAGCACGACCTTGCAGCCGGTATCTAGGTTCTGGCCGGCGCCGGCAAAGGTAATGCCGGTAAAGCTCGAGCGGGCGCGGCGTCCGTTGAGCACGCTCATGGGGTAGAGGTAGCCCACGTGGCTGCCGAAGGAGCCGCTGATCCACTCGATGTCGCCGTCCTCGTCCACGCGCGCACGCTTGGTGTTGAGGTTGTACATGTTCTTGGACCAGTTCTCGATGGTCGAGTAGCGCAGGTGCGCACGCTTGCCCACAAAGAGCTCGACGGCGCCGGCGTGGAGGTTGGCCACGTTGTACTTGGGCGCGGAGCAACCCTCAATGAAGTGTAGGTCGGCATCGTCCTCGACGATGATGAGCGTGTGCTCAAACTGGCCGGCGCCCTTGGCGTTAAGGCGGAAGTAGCTCTGCAGCGGGAAGTCGAGCTTGGTGCCCTTGGGCACGTAGACAAACGAGCCGCCCGACCACACGGCACCGTGCAGGGCCGCAAACTTGTGGTCGGTGGGCGGGATGAGCGTCATGAACTTCTCGTGGATGAGCGGCTCCCACTGCGGGTCGTGCAGGGCCTCCTCGATGCCGGAATAGACGATGCCCATCTTGGACGCCGTGTCCTGCATGTTGTGGTAGACCAGCTCGGAGTCGTACTGCGCGCCGACGCCTGCCAGGTAGCTACGCTCGGCCTCGGGGATGCCCAGGCGCTCAAAGGTATTCTTGATGTCGTCGGGCACCGACTCCCAGTCGTGCTTTTGATCGGTGTTGGGTTTGACGTAGGTGACGATGTTGTCCATGTCCAGGCCCTCGATGGAGGGACCCCACGTCGGGTCGGGGAAGCGATTGAAGATCTCGAGGGACTTGAGGCGCAGGTCGAGCATCCACTGCGGCTCGTCCTTTTTGGCGCTGATCTCGCGCACGATGTCGGGCGTGATGCCGGCGTCGAGGCGCTCGAATCCCTCCTCGCCATAGGTGAAGTCGTAGAGGCTGCGGTCGATGTCCGCGACCTCGGTGCGGTTCTTGGTCATTGCGTCGCCCCTTTACGCCTGCTGCTCGGCAGCGGCGGCCTGAGCTTGGGCGCGCTGCTCGGCGGCCTCGCGCTCGAAGGTCTCAAAGCCGTTCTTGTCGATCCAGGGGATCAGCGAGGCGTCGTCCTCGCGTACGATGTGGCCCTTGACCATAACGTGGACGCGGTCGACATCCAGGTGCTCCAGGATGCGCGTGTTGTGCGTGATGATGAGCATGGAGCCGTCGCAGCTCTTGCGATAGGCGTCCATGCCGTGGCTGACGGTGGAAAGCGCGTCGACGTCCAGACCAGAGTCGGTCTCGTCCAGGATGGCGAGCTTGGGCTGCAGCAGCAGAAGCTGGAGCATTTCGACCTTCTTCTTCTCGCCGCCCGAGAAGCCCACGCCCAGCTCGCGGTTGAGATAGGCGGTATCCATGTTGAGCTCGGCCGCGAGCTCCTTGACGCGGCGGCGGAACTCCTTGCCCTTCATCTCCAGGCCGGGGCGGCCGGCGATGCTGGCGCGCAAAAAGCTCGACAGCGGCACGCCGGGGATCTCGACCGGTGCCTGGAAGCTCAGGAACAGACCGGCGCGCGAGCGCTTGTCGGTGGTGAGCTCGGTGATGTCCTGGCCGTCAAAGACGATGCGGCCGTCGTTGACCGTGTAAACGGGGTCGCCCATGACCAGGTGGCCGAGGGTGGACTTGCCGGCGCCGTTGGGTCCCATCAGAACGTGGGTCTCGCCGGCGGCGACGTTGAGGTTGACGTTGTGGAGGATGGTCTTCTCGTCCACGGAGGCGGTCAGACCTTCGATGGAAAGCAGCGGATTTGCGCTCATGCTGTCCCTCTCTGTATATGGTGTACTCATAGGTGTACTAAACCCTAGGAATCTTCTCGGAATAAAGTTACTATGGGTTCGGCGTTAGTCAAGGGAAAACCCGACTAATCCACTCGACTTTTTAGATGCGGGACATAATAATCAGGTTTGTTCGCCCCGCGTGCATAAGATTTGGGACAAACAAACCTGGTATTTTGTCCCGGTAACGATGAGAGGGTAGGTATGCTCATTTCTTCTAAGGGCCGCTATGCCCTCCGGCTGATGATCTATATCGCAGCGCTTGGTGACACCGAGGGCAAGATTGCCCTTCGCGAGGTTGCCGACCGCGAGCATATCTCACAAAAGTATCTGGAGCAGCTGGTTCGTCCGCTTATGAAGGCGGGCCTGCTTAAGAGCGTGCGCGGCAAGGGCGGCGGCTACATGATGGCCAAGGACCCCGCCGAGGTGCGTGCCGGCGACATCCTGCGTGCCGTCGAGGGCAGCACGGCTCCGGTGGCGTGCGATGGTATCGACAATAGCTGTACCCGCAGCGACCTTTGCTCGACCGTCAAGTTCTGGCGCGGGCTGGACGACGTGATTGAAAAGTACGTCGACGGCGTGACGTTGGCCGACCTGGCCGCCGTCCCCGAAATCAACTTTGACATTAAGCTGTAGGGGCTGGCTTTCGTGAAGTCGTACGAAGCCTTTGATTCGCGTCTGGCACTGCTAGAGACAGCTCGATTCCAAGATTTCGAAAACGACTATGTTGTCTCCGGATGTGCGTATATCTATGAGCAGGTTTTTGGTATCTCAATTACGCTCCTTAAGCGTCTGCTCGAGTATGAGGGCGCCACGCTTGCCGCGTCGGGGTCTCCTCGTGCCATCTTGAAGGAGTCGTACCGATTCTACGACTTTATTGATGAGGCGGCCTGGCTAGACATGCTCAGAGACCGCAATACGAACGTCCATATCTACGACAACAAGCTCGCTCAAGATTTGATTCAGCGCATCTTGAACGTCTATATCCCCGCTTTCTGTCAGTTGAGGGACGGGCTGATGGAGCGATACGGCGAGCTTCTGATGGCGCCCGACGACCAGTTTGTTTAATTCCTTAAGATTTCGCGGAGGGTTGTTGCCGTTTACCGAGGGGTTGTTGTGCAACAACGGGCGAGCTGCAATACTTATTTTTATCTTTGCAAACTGAACTTTAACTACACCAATGCAGGGAGGATTTTATGCAGCCCAAGCATTCCGCGATTGTCGCGGGCCTGACGCTGGCGCTTTCGTTTGGCGCCGTTTCCGCGCCGGCACCCGCCGCTGCCGAGGAGCCCACGCCAGGCGTTGCCTCGGATGCCACCGATATCGATAAGGGTCTCTACACCCAACAGTCCTTCTCGGGCGTACTGAGGTCGGTCCAGGGCGCTTCGTTTGTCAACGTGACTACCGAGATGAAGTACTTTACCAAGTACGAGAGCCATGGTAACTACAACCAGGGCTTTTCGTATGGTGACGGCTACAACGCGCTGGGCTATTACCAGTTCGACCGCCGTTGGTCGCTCATTCCGTTTATGAAGCAGGTCTACAACTACAGCCCCGAAAAATACAGCATGCTCAAGGATGCGATTGATCGCGGCAGCGAGATTTCCAACACGAGCAATGCCATGTACGAGAACGGCCAGCTCACCGAGTTGGGCCATATCGCTCAGGATGCCTTCCAGGGTGCGTACAACACCGATCCTGTTGAGTTCTCAGCACTTCAAGATGCCTATGCGTACAACTCGTACTATGCGGTGACTGAGGCGTGGCTCAAGAGCGGCCTGGGTATTGATATTTCGGGCCGCGCCGATTGCGTCAAGGGCATGGTGTGGAGCATTACCAACATGTGCGGCACCGGTGTCTGCAGGGACTTTTTCCGCTGGGCGAATCTTTCCAACGATATGTCCGACCGCGAGTTTGTGACGGCGCTCTCCAATAGTGTGGTCAACAATGTCGCCACTAAGTTTTCGAGTCAGCCCCAGTATCATGAGGGCTGGAAGAATCGTTATAAGAATGAGCTGAAGGACTGCTTGGCTTATATCGCCGAGGATGAGGCTGCCGCTGCGACGCCCGTGCAGCCCGAGCCTACGCCGGCGCCCTCGCCGACACCTGATTCGAATGACGGCTCGAGTGACGATGTCAACGATGACAGGATGGATGCGCCCTCGACCGATGCTGACGGTAATGGCTCTGCTGGCGGCACTACCAACGACGGCTCTACCTCGAACGGCTCCAATTCGAACGGCTCTGCTGCGGGCGATTCGTCTTCAAGCTCTGTCGGCAATACGGACAGCGACGCTTCTGGTTCGACCGACGCTGACACCTCTAACTCATCTACCGGCTCGAGCGATTCGTCCGTTGGCACCGGCTCTAACAATGGCTCCGGCTCTGATGTAACGCCTGATTCCGATGATTCCAAGGACGATTCGAATAAGGCGCCGGACGTTCCCGTTGCTTCGCCGGACAAGAAGCCTTCTTTCTCCGTGCAGCTTGGTTCTACGCTGGGCTCTTCGCTGATGGCTGGCGTCAATAATGGCTCGACTCAGAACAAGGACAACTCTGATCAGGTTTCCACGGAAAAGACCGAGGCCGCAAAGGGCAACTCCAAGGACAAGGCTTCCGAGAAGACCGAATTCGATAAGGGTTCTAGCTCTGAGGAGAAGAACGAGAAGTCCGCTCAGAAGAAGGACGAGAGCAAGACCGAGGGCGAAAAGAAACAGTCCGAAGACGATGACAAGAGCGGTGCTGACAACCAAGTCCAGGAGCAAAATGACTCCAAAACGGTTACCACTACAACCACCACGACCACCACAACCAAGTCATCTGGCGGCAACATGCCCAAGACGGGCGACTTGATCGTGATGGCGAGCCTTGCCAGCGCGAGCTTGGCCACACTGGGCGCTACGTCTATCGTAAGTGGTAAGCATAAACTCGATCAGCAGAAGAAGGCTTCTGGGGAGGACGGCTCGGAGGAGTAGCCTCTCGGTTGCCAGATAACTAAAGAGTCGGGACGGGGTCCGGTGCGAATGCGTCGGGCCTCGTTTTTGTTGTGCAACGATTAGTTGTGCCCCCTCACACCTCTTGTTGCTACCGTTGCCCGATATGTTTGCGCGGCGACATCGGTACATGCGATGCGGTCATTACAATTGGCATCGTGCTGCAATTTAGGGGGAACGTTTTGGTGTCTGAACAGGCAAATGTTGATTGTGCTGCTGACTTTGGCGTGCGCTTGATCGGCTGTGCCGACGATGCGGTTTTGCCCATTGGCATACACGACTATGCGGAGGCCCTTGGTTGCTGCATGCTGGTTGACAAGACCATGTTTATTGCCGATGTGTTGGACTGCGACGCGTCCGTTGTGGTGTGCTGTCGACCCGAGGGTTTTGGCAAGAGCATGAACTTGTCGATGCTCAGGGCTTTTCTGGAGCGTCCCGCGGTCGGTCGCGCTGGTCGGAGCTCGTTTGCCGATGCTCAGATTTGGGATGCGGACGGCGGGCGTTATCGGGACGAGTACGCTTGCTATCCGGTGATATCGCTGGATTTTTCTGGCGCTGCGAGGCGTGGCGCCGCTATTGCCGACGTCGTGCGCGATGCTCTTTCGGGCGAGTGCGCCCGCCTGCTGGCGCTTTTGGAGGCTCCGGATTTAGCTCGAGACAAGGTGCGTCACATCGAACGTGTTGCGCGTGGCGCGGCGAGCGAGGACGAGGTTGACTCGGTGCTCGGTGTGCTCATTGAGCTGCTGGAGATGGCCTGCGATGAGCAGGTTGTATTGCTCGTTGATGGGTACGACGCGGCGTGGTTGGGCCGTGCGAGCGCGAGGGTCGCTTCCGGCGCCGATCCGGCAGGGATATTTGATCGCGTGCTTTTCGAAGCCATTGCCACTGCGCGCGATTCGTTGCGGCTGACGTGTCTGATGGGGGAGCGTCCCGGCCCTGCCGAAGCGGCGCTTTCTTTGCATGACTGCTCGTATTGTCTGGTGACGCCGCTGTCGGCGTGGTGTGATCGTTGGTTCGGCTTTTCGGATGCCGAGGTCGAGGCTCTGCTGAATCATACTGGACGCGAGGAATACCTGGATGATGCGCGTGAATGGCTCGAGGGATATCGGTTTGGTAGGGCCTATTGCTCGAGTCCAGCGCGTGTAATCGGTTTTCTGGGCCGAGGCTGCACGGCGCCTGTGCGCGCCGATCTGTATGCGTATGCGGATTGCCTGAGTAGGGTAGTTGCCGGGTGGAATCTCGACCGCCTTTCGGTCTTATTTGATTTGCTCGGGGCCCATGGGTGTGCTGAGGTCCCGCTTTGCTTGGGCGCTGTGGGGCTAGAGGCCTCGTCTGACGATGGCATGTGGACAGCGCTGTATCTGTCCGGTTTTCTCACGACGGATATGACGGAGGAGCCTGAGCATGGTAGTCATCTCCGTGCTTTGCGATTGCCCAATAACGAGCTTCGACAGGCCTTGCGTCTAGTGATTGTTGAGTGGTTTGAGTGCGCTGCGGAAGACATTCGAGACGTCGATGCGTTCCGCGACGGGCTGTGCCATGGGAACGAGGACACCGTGAGGCGGGCGCTAAGCCGCATCTTGGGAGATGCGGGAATCGGTGCGACCGACCCAGATACACCGCTGCCATATCACCTACTCTTGCAAGGACTCTGCTTTGGATTGCCGGGCTATGCCAATCCTGCTTCGAGGCGAAAGTGTGGCGCGGATCGCTGGGACATCCAGGTTTTTCCTACGGGCGCCGTGTTTGACATAGCCGATACGATCGGTATGCTCGATGAACGTCCGCTGATAACGATCAACATGATGTATGACCCCGATGTGGATGCGCTGGGGTTGGAATTGCTGGCCGTGCAGTCGCTACTCGACATAGAGCGCGACGGCATCGACGAAATCCGTGTACCACGCCCCGGCGTGGGTCGCATGCGCTGGGGGTTCGGTTTTGATGGGCAGCATGTGGCTACGGTGTGCCAGCGGCTTTAAGCGCCGAGGTGTTTCCGGCTTCCGTTACTCGGTGTCCTTCATGGGCGGCATGGGCTTCCAGTTGGGATCCTTGATGATCTTGCGGGCGTCTTTCATGCCACGGCGCAGCGCCGGAATACCGGTCTTAAAGCACTTATCGACCGCAGCCAGGCGAATGAATTCCTTGCAGAAGGTCGCGGCATTGCCCAGGCGGAACAGCATGGGGTGGTAGTCACCGTAGATCTGCATATAGCGAGCGAGGAAGCCTCGGTTGCGCATGATGTAGTAACGGTTGGTGTCGCTCGTAGAGTTGAGTTGGCGCTTGCCGGCGATATCCCAGTTAGAGACGGCGCGGGCGCGCTTGAGTACCAGGTCGGCCACAACGGCGGCGGGGAAGTGCTGGCTGGCCACGTAACCATAGCAGGCATCGTCGCCGTAGATGAAGAATCGCGCATCGGGCAGGCCGATCTTGTCGACCACGCGGCGCGAGAACATGCCGCCCTCAAAGCATAGCTGGTTCATGGCGCGGTAGCCCTCGGGTCCCAGGTCCCACTTGGCGACAGGGTTGGGAATGCCGAGCGAAAGGATGAGTTGGTATTGCCAAAAGAAGGCGCCGCCGTCAAAGTCCAGACGCGAACCCTGGATGACATCGTAGCGGTCGGTCCACTTGGCAAGACGCTCGATGCCTTCGGGGATGACGAGCACGTCGTCGTCCATCACCCAGAACCACTGGGCGCCCAGGTCGTAGGCGCATCTGGTGCCGGCGGAGAAGCCGCCCGCACCGCCGCCGTTTTCGAGCTGCGGGGCGTAGATGACACGGTCGGTGCCGCCCTGCGCGTCGGGTTGCTCGGTGTCGATGCTGTCTCTTATACACATCTGACGCTGCCGACGACTAGTCGAGTGTAGAT
>URIK01000063.1 GCA_900547855.1 uncultured Collinsella sp.
TCTACACTCGACTAGTCGTCGGCAGCGTCAGATGTGTATAAGAGACAGTCCCTACACCGGGCGAATGGGCACACTCTCGCCCGACGACCATAGTCGGGTCGATGAGGCCATGAAAACCGCACATGTGGAAGAGCTCGCCGAGCGCGACTTCATGCAGATAAGCGACGGGCAACGCCAGCGCGTCATGCTCGCACGCGCCATCGCGCAGGATCCGCGTGTGCTCGTGCTCGACGAGCCCACGTCGTATCTCGATATCCGCTACCAGATCGACCTGCTGCGAATACTTCGCCACCTTGCGAAATCGCGGAATGTTGCTGTCATCATGTCCATCCACGAACTCGAGCTCGCGCAGAAAAGCGCCGACAAGGTGATTTGCGTGAAGGACGGCCGGGTCTTCCGCGCCGGCGCACCCGAGGACATATTCACGCGCGAGACGATTGGCGAGCTCTACGGCCTTCAACATGGCACCTTCAACGAGCGCTTCGGCAGCGTGGAAATTGGGCGCCCACACGGCGATGCGCACACGTTCGTCATCGCCGGCGCAGGTACGGGGTCAGCTGTGTTTCGCCAGCTCATCCGGCAGGGCAAGGCGTTCTACGCGGGCATTCTGCACGAAGGGGACATCGACTGCGAGCTCGCGCGCGACCTGGCGACGGAATGCGTGGCCGAGCGCGCCTTCGAGCCGATCGGGGATAAAACCATAGCCCGCGCCAAAGAGCTCCTCGTCCACTGCGCGCGCCTTATCGTGTGCCCCGCCGCCTTCGGCACCATAAACGCCCGCAACGCAGAGCTCGTCGAGTTCGCACGATCGCATGGTATCGAGGTCATGCAAGCGTGCGAAGGCGCATCGGAGGATTCCAATGGATACGCCTAGGCGCGGTCCAAGAAATCGTCCGCATCCCCATCTGACACTATTTCACCGCAACTTAGAAGGTGTCGGCGTATAACGCTTCACCCCAAATTAAATTGATTCGTTGAATAGACACACTACAAATCTTTAGACTTCGTTTAATCCACAAGTGGGTATTATCACACATTAAGCACACGTGAAAGGATATACCCATGTCGCTTACACGGTCAGCAGAGCGTGCAGCGCTCAACAAGCTCATCGATTATCTCGACGACAACCCGCAAGAAAACATCGACAAAATCATGGACCTCGTGAACAAGCTGGTCCCCAATCGCGTATTTCCTGTACAGCGAGAGGCATTCACCAATGTCATCAAGAGCCGCGGCAATTGGTATGACCTGATCATGCGTGTGTTCAGCCTTAATCCCCAGATGCGAACCAAACTGCTTAAGACCCTCATTGTCGACGCCAACCTGCTAGCTTGGCCAGAGCAGGAAAAGAACCGCGAAAAGTACCAGTGCAACGTTCCGTGGGCCATCCTGCTCGATCCCACGAGCGCCTGCAACCTGCATTGTACGGGCTGCTGGGCCGCCGAGTACGGCTACAAGCAGAATCTCTCGTTCGAAGACATCGACTCTATCGTTACGCAGGGCAAAGGGCTCGGTACGCATATCTACATCTATACCGGCGGCGAGCCGCTCGTCCGCAAGCACGACCTGATCAGAATTTGCGAAAAACATCAGGACTGCGTGTTTCTCTGCTTTACCAACTCCACGCTGATCGACGAGGCCTTCTGCGACGATATGATTCGCGTAGGTAATTTTGTCCCCGCCATCAGCGCCGAGGGCAATGAGCACACCACCGACGCCCGTCGCGGCGAGGGTACCTACGCAAAGATCGAGCACGCCATGAAACTCCTGCGCGAGCGCGACTTGCCGTTTGGTATCTCCACCTGTTGGACCAGCGCCAATGCCGATACGGTTGCTACCGAGGAGAACATGGACTGGATGATCGGCGAGGGAGCACTCTTCTGCTGGTACTTCCACTTTATGCCGGTTGGCCGCAATGCAACCCCCGAGCTCATGCCCACGCCCGAGCAGCGCGAGCACATGTATCACTTTATCCGCGAAATGCGTGAGAAGAAGCCGCTGTTTACGCTCGACTTCCAAAACGACGGCGAGTTTGTAGGCGGATGTATCGCCGGCGGCCGCCGCTACCTGCACATCAACGCCGCCGGAGACGTGGAGCCGTGCGTGTTCATCCACTACTCAAACGCCAACATCCACGATGTGAGTTTACTCGACGCGCTGCGCTCTCCCCTCTTTATGAAGTACTACGAGAACATGCCGTTTAACGACAACTACCTCAAACCATGCCCCATGCTCGAGAATCCCGACGTGCTGCCCAAACTGGTCGCCGAGAGTGGCGCAATGAGCACCGACCTAATCGAGAAGGAGTCACCCGAGCAGCTGCGCGAAAAGACCCAGGCTGCCGCCGAGGCATGGTCACCTGTCGCCGACCGCATCTGGAACGACTCCGACGATCCGTTATACGCCAAGCGTCACGAGGACAAGTCGCAGGGCATGGCCGATAGCGACATGCACAAGTTCGAAAAACAGGGCCGCATACTCAAAAACGGCGATTAATGCTGCCCTACACGACAAACGCTCAGAAATGAAGCGGAGCAGTCTCGAGGCTCATCTTCGAGGCTGCTCCGCCTTACCATCAAAACAGTTTTACTAAGTTGCGGTGAAATAGGGACCAGAACGGCCTTCCAATAACCAAAACAATCCCTATTCCACCGCAACTTCTATAAGTTGTTGAATTATCGATGCTATTCGAAGCGAGATTCCAGACTCGACAGGCCATTGAGGGTCAGATCGTTGGCGACCTCAGAGACGCGCTCAATAGGAACCGAGCCGTCAGACAGCGCCCACGTGCGATAGATACCGATAATACCCGACAGCAAAAACGCCAGATAGTAGTCGAACATTTCGTCCTTGAGACCTTGGGGCAGCAGATCGCGCTCGGCAATCTCGTGCTCGAGCGGCGCACGAAGACGAGCCATGAAATCATCGAGCGGAATATTCTCGATCAGCTGACGATTGAGCACCAAGTTGTTGCACAGTGCCTCGTTAACGGTTTTAAAGAAGGTCGCCGCCGCGCTCAGGGCGCGCTCGTTGGTGTCGCCGTCCATGGAAGCAAGCGTTTTCTCGACCGAGTCGACAATCATCTCCACCACATCGACGGCAATGGCATCGAGCAGGCCGTCAACCGTGCCAAAGTGAACGTAAAAGGTCTTGCGGTCGACATTGGCCTCGCGCGCGATGGCACTCACCGTAATGTCTGCCAGCGGCTTTTCCATGAGCAGGCGCTCGAAAGCCGAAAGGATGGCATTACGGCTGCGAACGATGCGACGATCAAGACGCGGTTTGCTGGTTGCCATGGGCGTGTCCCTTCGATATGCGAGCATTCATCAACAGATGAGAGATAATCTACGTAAGAGGATTATCCCCCATACAGCACAAATATGCCTCGCATCATGAAGAACGCACGACTGCCCTACTGCGACTTAGGGTGCTTCTTCTTATTGAGTGCCGACGGAGATACGCGAATACCGTCTCCTGTCTGACGCACATAGGCCTTATGAGCCGGCTTTACGGTCCCAGAAGCCTTCTGAGCGTGCTTCTTGGGATCAACGGTAACAGCATTCGTGGGGTGCGGCTTAGTGGGCGCAGAGGGTGTCTGAGGCGTGCGGCCGAGCTTGCGCATCACGCGATCCCAGCGCGCATGGATGCTCTCGTTGTGGGCGCTCTTAAGTCCCAGCAGGGGCGCAGCCAAAATGGTCGGCGCAATAAACGTAATGAGACGCCACAGCAGATAGCCGGCGGTCGAAGCCGAACCGAAGAAATGACCCAAGAACAATGCAAAGCCGCCCTCAGCGCCACCAGTTCCACCGGGCAAGGGAACCGCAGAGCTTAACAGCTGGACAAAGGCGCTCGCGGCCATGACCGAGAAAAAGTCGACCTCGTGGTGGCCAAAGGCAAGCATCAGGAAATACGGAACCAGATAGAAAAAAGCGAGCTGCAGCATGGTGATAAACACGGTGAGCAGCATGGAAGAAAAATGTCCGGCCGAAAGCTTGAACTTCTCGGAGAAGGAGTAGATCTCGCCATCGACAAACGTGCGCCAACTCTCGATCTTAGTGGCCGAGACACCAATGCGCTCAAGCCAATTGATGATGCAATGGGCGACGCGCGTGACGGTCTTAGGCATGAGCGCGACGGCGAAGATGCCCAGCAAGATGCAGCAGTGCCCACCAAAGCTAAAGACGCACAGCAACGTCATGTCGCCATAGCGCTCGGCAAAAAAGGGCATGCGAGCAAACAGTAGGATAGCGCCCCAGGCAACGAGGCCAAACTGGTACACGATAAAACGCGTGAATTGCGTGGCGCCGGCCTCGCCCACGTTTTGGCCGGCCTTGGTCAGGCGATAGATTTGAGCCGGGGTGGAGCCCATCATCATGGGCGTCAGGTTACCAAAGAAGATGCCACTCGCCTCGACCGAGATCAGGTCGCGGATGCCGACGGGCGAATTGGGATCGAGCCAGACGGCGATCGCATAGGCCACAATGCCAAAGAACAGGTACATGAACATGCAAAGACACGCGACAACGAGCCATGACGCCTGGACGCTCGACATAGCGGCCCAGAACTGCCCCATCTGCCCGGTTACCACCAGATAGACGATATAACCTACCAGCACGACGCCGATAAAGATGGCGCCGCGGCGTGCGCTCTTATTGTCATCTCCGCCCGAGGCCTCAACCTCGACCTGGGGCTTAGACGTATGCTGAGAGGACTCCGTCATGAGACTCCTTCTAACAGTCAAAATATCTTGGATATTGTACCCGTAAGGGCCATAGGCAGAACGCAAAGCTCTGGTTCAAACGGGAATTGCAGACGGTTGTTTGAAAATAAAATAACCCGGCCTTCCATAGGAAGTCCGGGTATCAGATGCGTGGTAGCCCGTACCAGATTCGAACTGGTGATCTCCGCCTTGAGAGGGCGGCGTCCTAAACCGCTAGACGAACGGGCCACATGACATCTGCACTGCCGTGCTGCGAGGAAATATATTACGGGACAAAAAACGTCAGCGCAAGAAGAAATTCCAAATTGCCGAAAAATTGTCGGCAGGTTATGGAACACGCAGGTAAACTAGGTAGCTAATTCAAGTTGAGATGGACCAAAAGAGCTTCGCGATCGTTGGGAATGTTGTCGACGATCACGGCGTCGAGGGCGGAGTTGAGAAGCTGCCCCAATTCCGGCCCGGGCTTGACTCCAGCACGGATCAGGTCGCCGCCGTTGATGGCGAGCATCTTGAGCGTATAGGGCTCCCCTGCCTTCAGCAGCTCGTGCGCCATCGCGCGCATCTCCTCAATCGTCTCAACGTAATAGAAGCACGACGGGGCCTTGCCAAGTGTGTCGGCACGCTTAAGGTCCATGAGCTCGTCAATCAGGCGGGCCGTGTCGACGCCCTCACCCGAAAGCGCGCGCATCATATTGAGCAGACAGGAGCGCTCGGGGCGCAGCGGCTTGTCATGGTATTTGATGAGCAGGCACACGTCGCGCACCAAGTCGTGCGAGAGGGCCAGGCGATCCATAATGACGCGCGCCTTCTTGGCGCCGAGCTCGGGATGACCGTAGAAGTGTCCGCTACCGGCATGGTCGACCGTGAAGCACTCGGGCTTGGACACATCGTGCAAAAACGCCGCCCACATAAGGCTCGACGAGGGCGCGACACCGTCACACAGCGCGAGCTCCCCCGCCACCGTCAGCACACGGGCGATATGCACGTAGACGTTAAACGCATGATAGACACTGCGCTGATCAAACCCGCGACCCGCTGCCAACTCGGGCACGGCGGCGCAGATGAGCTCGGGATAGCGGAGCATCGCGTCTCCCCCATGACCGGTCGAAAGAATGCCCTCGAGCTCAATACCCACACGCTCACGCGCCACGGCATCGAGCAGCGGCGCGCACTCGGCAAGCGCACGCTTGGTCTCGGGCTCAATCATAAAGTCCAGACGGCAGGCAAAGCGCACCGCACGCAGCATGCGCAGGGCGTCCTCGTTAAAGCGACGCTTGGGATCGCCGACAGCGCGAATCAGCTTGCGCTCCAAGTCACCCTGGCCGTCGTAGCCGTCGACAAGCCCGCGCTCGGGATGCCAGGCCATGGCATTGACGGTAAAGTCGCGGCGCGCCAGATCGTCCTCGAGCGAGGCGGCACGCTCCACACTCTGGGGATGACGACCATCGGTGTAAAAGCCATCCAGACGGTACGTGGTGACCTCGATACGCTCGCCATCGGAAATAGCCGTGATTCCGCCAAATTTAATGCCCGACTCCACAACCGCGATGCCGGCGGCCTCGAGCGCCGCTTTGGACTCCTGCCACAGGCCGCTACAGCACATATCAACATCGTGGCTGGGGTACCCCATCAGGGCGTCGCGCACCCAACCGCCCACGTACCAAGCCTCAAGACCAGCCGCCTCAAGCGCGCGCAGGACGCACAGGGACGCATCGGACGGTTGAGTACCGTTGAGCGAAACATTGCACATGCCTATGGCCTCCTGCGACTATCAAATTGGCTATCGATTGCGTCTGCAAGAAGTCTAGCAAGAAACAGCCTCCACTGCACACGCAAGTCCGATAAACAAAAACGCATCCGTCCTAGTCTAAGACGGATGCGAAATAATCAAACTATTCAGACAAGGTGCCGGAACTAGCAGACCTGGCGAACCTCGATGTGCTTCTTATATTCGTCCACCTTGGCAAAATCACCCAGACCGGGGCACTCGACCACGTTGGCGCCAGTGGCCATCGAAAGGCGCAGGGCGTCCCCGACGCGCTCGGGGGCGTCGTGCCACACGGACAGGAAGGCAGCGAGCGAGGAATCGCCGGCGCACACCGTCGACAGCAGCTTGACCTCAAAGGTGCGGTTGGCAAACCAGATATGCTCGCCGTTGGAGAAGTACGCACCGGCGCCACCAAGGGTCAGCAGCACGTTCTTGGCGCCCTTGGCGTGCAGCTCGGCCATAGCGCCCTTGACGGACTCGTCGTCGCCACCGCTCACCTTGATGCCAAAGATGTCAAGCAGCTCGTCGTCATTGGGCTTGATCAGCAGTGGCTCCAGAGCAATGAGGTCTGCCAGCTGATGGCTCGAGATGTCGAGGACGAACTCGGCCCCCTTGGCCTTGACACGGCGCAGGACCTCGGCCAAGAAGCCCTCGGAAGTGTTGGGAGGCAGCGAGCCGCTGATGACCAGGCAGGTCATGTCATCGAGCGAATCGATAAGTTCAAACATCTCCTGCTCGTTGGCCTCATTGATGGCGGCACCGGCATTGACCATGTTGTACTCGGTGTCGGGACCGGCGTTGAGGAACACATTGACGCGCGTAATACCGTCGGTCCACACGGGCTTGACGGGCACGCCCAGGGCCTCGGCGCCCTTGACGATGAACTCACCCGAGAAGCCGGCGAAGAAACCCAGGATCGTGGTGTCGACACCATAGTGGTCAAGCGTAAACGAGACGTTGAGGCCCTTGCCGTTGGGCGTGTAGACGGCATTGCGGGTACGCGTGACGGAATTGGCAGTAAGGCCGTCGCAGGCGATGTTGTAGTCAATGGCGGGATTTGCAGTGAGCGTGTAAATCATGGATGTTCCTTTCACGAAACAACGTGTTAATGAAAGTATATTCCACGCATCGGTAAAAGGCTAGGACAACTCGGTGAACGGTGTGGAAGCGATGAAGTACGGCAGGACACCTCTCCCCCATGGCGGAACAAAAAAGGCGCCCCGACCGAAACCGGGGCGCCGCATGCGCACGAATATGTCGCGATTCGATTACTGACGATCGAGCTTGCGGACGGCAACGCGCTTGCTGTACTCATCGACGTGACCAAAGTCGCCAATGCCGACGGACTCGGCAACGTTGGCGCCGGTGGCCATAGCGAGCTTCATGGCCTCCTCGACGTTGTCGCGATCCCTGTACCACTTGTGCAGGAACGCAGCGAGGGTGCAGTCGCCGGCGCAGACGGAAGAGACCAGCTTAATGTTGAACTCACGCTTGGCGTACCAGATGTCCTCGCCGTTGGAGAAGTAAGCGTCGCCGCGGCTACCACGGGTGAGCAGCACGTTCTGAACGCCGGCGTCGTGAGCCATCTTCATGGCAACGCGGACCTCGTCGTCGGTGTCGACCGGCACGCCGAAGATGGCCTTCATCTCGTGATGGTTCGGCTTGATGAGCAGCGGCTTCTTGTGAGCGAGCTCCTTAAGCTTGTCGGAGGACAGGTCCAAGACGACATCGGCGCCACGAGCCTGAGCGTGCTCCATGACCTTAGCCAGGAAGTCAGGCGTAGCTTTGGGAGGCACGGAGCCGGAAACGATCAGGCACTCGAGATCGCCCGCGGTGTCCAGGATGTTGTAGAGCTCCTCCTGGTGCTGCGGCGTGATCGGAGCACCCGGGTTCAGGATGCCGTACTCGTGCTGGCCATCGTTGACATAGGTGTTAATGCGCGTGATACCGTCGGTCCAGACCGGGCGGCAGAGGCAACCCAGGTTCATGACCTCCTCGACGATGAACTTGCCCGTGAAGCCGGCGAAGAAGCCGAGCGCGACGGTGTCGACGCCCATCTTCTTAAAGGCGAAGGACACGTCGAGGCCCTTGCCGTTAGCCGTGTAGCTGGCCGAGCCGGTGCGGACGTTCTCGTCGGGCTCGAGCGGAGAGCTCGAAACCGTCATGTCGACAGCCGGGTTAGCGGTTAGCGTGTAGAACATTTACAGTACCCCCTGTATATGTGAGGGCCGCGTGGCCGGCCCATTCCAACCACGCGGTTACCTCTGATACCAAATTAGCGAGCTGCGGACTCGAGCAGTGCCTTGACCTCGGCGGCGGTGTTGCAGGCGAGTGCCTTCTCGGCGAGCTCGTCGCACTCGGCCTTGGTCCACTGGCTGATGGTCTTGCGGGCGCGCAGGATCGACGGAGCGCTCATCGAGAACTCCTCCAGGCCCCAGCTGATCAGCAGCGGCTCGAGCAGCGGATCGGCAGCGGCCTCGCCGCACATACCGACCATGATGCCGGCCTTCACGCCGCTCTCGATGATGTTCTTGAGCGAGCGGAGCACGGCGGGATAGTAAACCTGGTACAGGTTGGAGATGGTGTCGTTACCACGGTCGGCGCACATGGTGTAGCCGATCAGGTCGTTGGTGCCGATGGAGAAGAAGTCGGCAACCTCGGCAAGACGGTCTGCGAGCAGCGAAGCGGCGGGTGTCTCGACCATGATGCCGACCTCGATGTTCTCGTTGAACTTGCGACCCTCTTCGGTCAGCTCGGCCTTGCACTGCTCGACGAGCTCCTTGACAGCCAAGACCTCCTCGACGCAGGTGACGAGCGGGATCATGATCTTGACGTCACCGAAGGCGCTAGCGCGCAGCAGAGCGCGGAGCTGGACCTTGTACTGGTCGGGATTGGCCAGGCAGTAACGCACGGCGCGGAAGCCCATGAAGGGGTTGTCTTCCTTGACCATATGCAGATACGGAATCTCCTTGTCGCCACCCACATCGAGCGTGCGGATGATGACCGGAGCACCCTTGAGCGCGCTGGCGACCTTACGGTAGGCGTTGAACTGCTCCTCCTCGGAAGGAAGCTCAGCAGAGTCCATGAACAGGAACTCGGAGCGGAACAGGCCGATAGCCTCGGCGTCGTGATCGAGCGCGTTGGGCACGTCATCGGGGTTACCGATGTTGCAGGCGATGATCTTCTTGATGCCATCGGCAGTCACGGACGGCTTGCCACGGAAGGCCTCGAGGGCTGCCTTCTCGGCAGCGAAGGCCTCGGCCTTGGCGGTGTAGGCAGCAAGCGTCTCCTCGTCGGGATCGGCCTCGACGATACCCTTGCCGCCGTCGACGACAACGGTCATACCGTTGCGCAGCGCGGTGCAGCTGTTGGAAACCGAAAGGACAGCCGGGATCTCGAGGGCACGCGCGATGATCGCGGAGTGCGACGTGCGGCCACCGGTCTCGGTGACGATACCGGCAACGTGAGCCTTATCGATCGTGGCGGTCATGGACGGCGTGAGGTCATGCACGACAACGACGGTGTTCTCGGGCAGGACGGAGAGGTCGACGACCTCCTTGCCTGTCTCTTATACACATCTCCGAGCCCACGAGACGCTCATGA
>URIK01000064.1 GCA_900547855.1 uncultured Collinsella sp.
TCTACACTCGACTAGTCGTCGGCAGCGTCAGATGTGTATAAGAGACAGCTTTCTCGGGATCCATGGCAGCGAGCTTTGCCTCCATCTCGGCAGCCTTGAGCGCGGCCTTCGCAGCAGCCTCATCGTGCTGAGCATCGGAGCCCGCGGCATCGCCGGCGCTCGCAGCGCTCTCCCCTGCAGCAGCCGCAGCCGCGGCGGCCTTCTCGGCCGCGGCCTTGCGCGCCTTGGCCTCGGCGGCGGCACGGACCTTCATGGCCTTCTCGCGCGCGACCTTCACCTCGGGCGTGATAACGCTCATGGGTTCGGCAGTCGAGACCCGGTAGAAAAAGCCCTTAAAGTCGATCTGCATGTCGGTGATGGCAAGGCCAAACAGGTCGTGTGCTTCGTTTTCAAACGGAAATACCGCCGGATAGTACGAGCTGATGGACGGAATCTCCTGGTACTGGTCGATGCCCTCAACCACCAGGTTCTCGATCGCATAGCTGCCGTCCTGCGCAATATGCTCCTGAGCAGCTCGAACGTTGATAAACGTATAGACCAAGCGATACGAGCCGTCGTCGACGTTGCGCTCGGCGTGCATTTGCACAAAGCGCGCGCCGACGCCCTTAAGCGCCTGGACATGCGACAGGAGCTCCTCGATCCCGACGGTGGTATAGATAGCCTTTTGCATTACTCGGCCTCCTTTGCAGCGGCGGGCTTCTCAGCAGGTGCGTCACCAGCGGCAGGTGCGTCACCAGCGACGGCCCCGGCCCCCGCAGCCACAAACCCGTCCTCGCCCAGCTCAACGCCACCGTCCCAAGTAGCGGCACCGCCCACGGTAAGCGGGTCGCCGCCGGCGCGCATCACGGCCTCCTTCTGGTCCAGGATGCCGCACGCCTCCACGATGGCATCGATCACCGTCTCGGGGCGAATGGCGCACCCGGGCGCGTACACGTCCACGGGAATCGCGCGGTCCACGCCGCCGATCACGTTGTAGGCATCGCGGAACACGCCGCCCGAACACGCGCAGATGCCGCACGCCACCACGCACTTGGGCTCGAGCATCTGGTTGTAAATCTGGCGCACGACGGGCAGGTTCTGGGCATTGACCGACCCCGTCACCAAAAAGATGTCCGCATGCTTGGGGTTGCCGGTGTTGACCACGCCAAAGCGCTCCGCATCAAACAGTGGCGTGAGCGAGGCCAGCACCTCGATATCGCATCCGTTGCAGCTCGAGCCGTCGTAATGAATAACCCACGGCGAGCGCGACATTTTATGATCCATGGATGCCGCCTCCTAAATAAATACGTCGACGAGGATGGGCATAAGGTTGAGCAGGCCAAACACCAGCGCCACGCCCCATCCGAGCCTAAAGCAGCTGCGCCAGGTGCTGCGTGCGAAGGTGTTGTCGATCAGGACCTCGACAAAATACGTCGCGGCCATCACGACCAGGGCTACAACCCAGCTCACGGGGTTGTCCCAAACAAAGAACATGCCCACCCACATCAAAAACAGCACGGTCTCGCACCAGTGCATAAGGGTCATCTTGGCCAGCGTGCCGCCGCTCATCTCGGTGGCGACGCCCTGGACGATCTCCTGATGCGCGTGATGCGAGTACGAAAGGTCAAACGGCGACTTGCGCAGCTTGATGGTAAGCACCGCGAGCAGCGCGAGGAAAATGGGCGCGCTGTACACGATGATGGGAGCCGACTGCCCCGTCACGGCGATGGAATCGAAGCTGTCGGTGGCAAGGTACAGGCCCACGCTCATCAGCAAAACGGCGGGCTCGTAACTCATAACCTGCAGCAGCTCGCGATCGGCGCCGACCTGGGCAAACGGGCTTTGCGTCGAGGCGGACGCCAACACCACAAAGATCGCGGCGAGGGTAACCATAAAGGCGCACAGCAGCGTGTTGGAGCCCGACACAAAGATGCCGCCGCCCACCACGGTAAAGATGAGCGCACACGCCATATAGGTATCGTCCATGGTGTTTACGCTGGCAGGGGCTTTGCGCAGCAGCTTGGCAACGTCGTAGAAGGGCTGCAGCAGACGCGGACCCACACGGCCCTGCATGCGGGCCGAAAGCTTACGGTCAAGGCCGTCAATCAAACCGCCCACAAGCGGCGCAATCAAGGCAAACGCCACGGTGCCTATAAAGATGCCCACGACACCCGAACCTTCGAAATACTTGCCGCGCAGCACCGAGGGCGCGCTCATGGCAAGTCTCTCGGGCCCAATCCACGCGCAACACAGCAGCGCAAACAAGATAATGCTGCAGCACACGACGCTACCCGCGGGGCCAATACGCTTCTCGCCAAGGGCGTCCTCCGAGTACCAATTGCGCTTTTCAGCCTTCACCTCGTGTCCCATCGAGCCGCGAAAATGGCGATATTTGTCGGTTCCCACGCCCGAAAGGTACACGTTGACGTGCGGCTTATTGCTCACGCGGAACGACGTCAGCAGCACCACGGCGATAAAAGCCACGATAACCACCATCAGATACATGGCGTCCTTGCCAATAACGTACGGCACGCGGCCAAACACCATGGCCAAGTAAGGCGACACCAGACCGCTCGAGATTACCGGGAACGCCACGCAGCACAGAATCAGCAGCGCGGCGATGGTGTTGAGGGCCATCCATTCGGTCTTATGGACATTGACCTCAACGTTTTGAGCCGTGGGGTCGACGCCCGAAAGCTTGGCCAGCCACTTGCCCCAGAAGAAGAACGTCGCGGCCGAGCCAAAGGCCAGCACCATGATCATGAGCACGTTGCCGGTCTGGGCAAACGCCACCAGGGCACCCCACTTGGACACGAGCATGCCAAACGGCGCCACAAACATGCCCATGATGCCCAGCATCATCAGACGCGTCAGGTGCGGCATGCGGCTGAACATGCCGTCCATGTCCTCGATATTGCGGCTGCCGATATGATGCTCGGCCGTGCCCACGCACAGGAACAGCAGCGACTTGGCCACCGTGTGGAACAGGATCAGGAAGATGGCCGCCCATACGGCCTCGGGCGCGCCGACACCCAAGCAAGCACTGATGAGGCCCAAGTTGGAAATGGTGGAGTACGCGAGAACGCGTTTGGCGTTGCTCTGCGAGATGGCCATGAGGGCAGCGAGCAAAAACGTGATGGCACCCACACTCGTGACCATAAAGCCGGTCACGGGATAGATGGCATAGAGCGGGCTCAGCTTGACCATCAGGAACACGCCGGCTTTGACCATGGTTGACGAGTGCAGCAGGGCGCTCGTGGGCGTGGGGGCAACCATGGCGCCCAACAGCCACGTGTGGAACGGCATCTGTGCGGCCTTGGTGAGTGCGGCGAGCGACAGCAGAACGACCGGCATCACCAGCAGCGCGGATTGCGCGGTTCCGGCGCCGGAAAGCTCGATCATGCCCGAGATGGTCAGCGGCATGCCGTTGACGTGCAGGTACATGAGTCCGGCCAAAAACGCGATGCCGCCCAGCATGTTGAGGATGATCTGGGTAAAGGCGTTCTTGATGGCCTCGGGCGTGCGCGTATAGCCAATCATAAGGAACGAGCACACGGTGGTGATTTCCCAGCCGCAGAACAGCCACTCAAGGTTGTCGCTCGTCACGATGACGAACATGGCCGAGAGGAACAGGAACATAAGCGCCAGGAACTGCGGGCGACGGTCGGGCACGGTCTGCCCGCGCAGCGCGGCCTCGTGCTCGTCATGGGCCTGGAAGTCCTTCATATAACCCAAGGCGTACACGCAGATTAGGCTGCCGACGATGCCGACGGCGAGGACCATGATCACGCTCATGTAGTCCAGGTAGAGCGGTGTCGCCGTAACGGCCTCGGCCGCGGGCAACGTCATGGCCGCAAAGGCGAGCGAACCCACCAGCTGGACTATGCCGAGCACCGTGGTGAGCGCGTTCCTATATTTGTACGCGTTGTACAGGATGACGGCGCACAGGATGACGTCGATGACGGAGTTGATGATCGAGAGCACATGCGAGGTGCCGGGGGCAACCTCAAAGCTCTGCGGACCCGTGCCAAAAAACATGACGGCGACTACAACTGTCACCGCCATAATAATGCCGGAGCCTACAAGCCCCACCGCATCGCGGGCGCGGTCACCGCGCGCGAGCAGCATGCCCAGCGCCGGTACCAGCGGAAACAGGGTAAGGAAATACAGTAGCGTCATACCATCACTCCCCCATGCAAAAACGCTGCAATTGTTTAACGTTATAGCTCAATTACGGGGTTGCGGTGGCAGGTTTTCGGTCAACTGGGGAGTTTTAGGCGTACGGGGTAAGGGCACGTCTGCTTTGGAGCAGAGAGGCGACGCTCCCCTATCGCAGCGACAGGCGCGCGGGCCACTGCGCGCGGTTTATTGGCCACTTTGGAGGATGTCCCGACAGGCTCGCGCCGGTCCAAAAAGTTGGCGCGGCAAGAAAAATGCGCCCCTGTGGGCGCACCATCCCGTTTGCTATTCCGCCTTTTTAACGCGCGGCTTGCGACCGCGCGGCTTATCGACCAGTGCGGACTCACCGCCCTCACGGTACTGACGGCACCAAGCCTTGACCGAAGACTCGCTGGGAATCTTGTGCTTGATCATGGCCTCGCGAACCGTCAAGCCGCTTTCCAGACGGTCCTTAACCACAGCGAGCTTTACGTCGTACGAATAGGTGTGATGATGCGAACCGGCATTGAGAACGGCGTCGGCACCGCCCACGGCATACGCGCGGGCCCACTGACGAGCCGTGGCCTGGGGAATGCCAAGCTCCGCGGCGAGGGCGCGATGGCCGACCCCCTCTTGGAGGATCTCGACGGCGCGCTGCCTAACCTCGGGCGCATGCGTGCGAGTCCTAGTTGCTTCCGACATACCTGCCACTTCTTAGCCTTAACCGTTAATCTGCTTTCTTACGTGCAAGTTAGATAGTAGCATTTTACTGTTTGCTCAAAGCAGTTAATTAAAATAGACGCGGCGTTATCTGGGCATTTGGCACCAAATTACGACATTTCTTTATCGATTATTTACGCTGGTAGCTGACTCGCAGCTAATCGTCATTCGCTTGTCAACAAAATTGGCATCTCTTTATGTCCTTTGGTATAGAGGATATAATTATTAACCCCTCCCCCAATATTTTTGAGTGATCTGCAAGGCAGTAGACGTCCTCACTCCTCATGATTACCGCGCATTGCCATCCACCGGAGCAAAACAAAAAGGGCGGGACCTGCTGCGCTTGCAGGCCCCGCACCGGTTGACACCCAACGGGACACAGCCGGGCGAGACGGATCCGCGCTACCGCCCCGCCTGGCCGCGATGTTCAACTACAGCTCGTTGGCCGCGTGATACGCCGTGCGAATGGCGCTCGCAATGTCGGCGGTGCGCTCACCCGAGCAGTCGCCCACGCAGGTCACGGGCACCGTCACGCCATCCAGGTCAAACGCGTTGGCCTTGGAGCCCACGGCCATCACCACGTAATCGCAGGCGATCTTCACCGGCTCCTCGGCGCCGTCCTCGGCGGTGCGAACGGCCTCCACGCCCTCGTCAGTAATGGCGGTTAGGCGGGTCTTCACGTGCTGCTCCACGTTGTGCTCGGCAAAGTCGCTCATAATCAGCGGCAGAATGGTCTCGGACTCGCCCGCGGCAATCTTGTCGAGCATCTCCACGATCGCCACCTCGCAGCCGTGCTGCAGCAGATACTCGGCAGTCTCGGTGCCCACCAGGCCACCGCCAATGACGGCGACGCGCCCGCTGAGCTCCACCTTGCCGGCCAGTACGTCCCAGCTCGAGACGACCTTCTCCGAGTCGGCACCCGGAACGGGGATGACCACGTCGTGTGCGCCCACAGCCACAATCGCGGCGTCGGCGGCGTTGAGGTCCGCGGGGCTAGCGACGTGGTTGAGCTCGACCTTCACGCCCAGGCCAGGCAGAATCTTCTCGTAGTACTCGACCGAGCGCATGATCTCGTCCTTGCGCGGGGGCGCGGCCGCCAGCACAATCTGGCCGCCCAGATGGTCGCTCGCCTCGTAGACGGTCACGTCGTAGCCGCGCTTGGCTGCCACGCGCGCGGCCTCCAGGCCGGCAATACCGCCGCCCACCACGGCGATCTTCTTGTCGCCCTCGCCCGGCTTAATGGCTATGGTCGCCTCGTCACCGTTCTCGGCGTTGAGCACGCACGAGATGTACTTGCGGTTTTGAATCGCGTCGACGCAGCCCTTGTTGCAGTTGAGGCACTCGCGGATGGGCTCACCCGTGGCGGCCTTCAGCGCAATGTCGGGGTCGCACATGAGCGAGCGGCCATAGGCGATGATGTCGGCGGCGCCGTCTTCCAGAATCTTCTCGCCGGCCTCGACCGAAACCACGCGGCCCACGGTTGCCACCGGCACGGAGACCAGGGCCTTGACGCGCTCGGCCACGGGCAGCGTCCAGTTGTAGGGCATGGCGCCCATGGGCGGAATGGTGTCGCCCATGTTGCCGGTGTGGTTGGCCTGTGCGACCTGGATCATATCGATGCCCGCGCCCTCGAGCAGCTTGGCGAACTCGCAGGCCTCGTCGGGCTGCAGGCCGCCCTTGCCGCGCGGCGTGCCGTCGGGGTTCTCCATGATCACGGGGAGCTTGTACTCCACCATCAGCTGCGGCGCGGCTTCCTTAATGGCAGCGACGACCTCCAGCGCGTAGCGAACGCGGTTCTCGAACGAGCCGCCGTACTCGTCGGTGCGCTGGTTGAGGATGGCCGAGCACAGCGAACCTACCAGGCGGTCGCCGTGGACCTCGATGGCATCGATCCCGGCCTGCTGCGCGCGAGCGGCCGAGGCGGCGATAGCCTCCTTGATCTGGGTGAGCTGCTCCACACTCGCCTCGTTCACAAAGTGCTGCATGTCGTGGTGCAGCTTGGCGTAGGCCTGGTTGCGGATCTCGTTGGACTCGGCCATCTTGGCGGCAAAGGTCTCCTCGTCGCCGGCGGCCTTGGCCTCCTGCGCGGCCTTGGCGGCGGCCATGGATCCCATGACCATGCGGCCGACACCGGGCACGTCGTACTCGGGGTGGAACAGCTGCAGCGCGACCTTGGCGCCGTGCTTGTGGACGGCATCGGCCAGGGCCTTAAACGTGGGGATTTGGGCGTCGGTCGCCAGCTTGGGCGTGGGGCTTGCGGTCATGACGGGAGCAACGTCGCCGATGACGATGTAACTCACGCCGCCACGGGCCAAGCGCTCGTAAAAAGCCAGGCTGCGCTCGCCAATGGAGCCGTCACGCTCCTCGTAGCCGGTGGTCAGCGGCGGAAACATAATGCGGTTTTTGAGCTCAAGGGGGCCAACCGTAATGGGCTGAAGCAGCTTGGATGCAGGTGCGGTCATGGACATTCCTCTCTTGTAGGCGCGGCGGCGATGTTGCCGCGTAGTTGTCTAGAGGATATGGCATGGGAATACAACAGCGCAACGGAAATCGGCGGACAGCAGGTAGCGGCAGGTGGATGGGGCAGGGCGGCCCGTCGGTTTGTCTCAATCTGTAACAGTTACGCGACAAAACCGGGTCTTACTGTTACAGATCGAGACAAACCAAACCCGCCTGCTAAAAAATCTCAATCTATAACAACAACTCGGCAAAATCCGTCCCTCGTGTTACAGATTTAGACAAACGAAGACCGTCCTGCCGAAACATCTCGATCTGTAACACTTAGCCGCCCAAATCGGGTCTAGATGTTACAGATCGAGATTTTGTTTAAGAAGCCGAGAATTGGACCGAAAACACAGTCCCGGAATAACAAAAAAGCTCGCCGGCTAGGCCGACGAGCTGCAAGTTCTTGGTCGCGGGGGCAGGATTTGAACCTACGACCTCCGGGTTATGAGCCCGTTGGAGGCTGGCACTCATAATATACATGTGTGTTTACCTGCGGTTTTATTTGTAGATGTTTGGCGCTATTGCTCGTATTTTTCTACTCTCTTTCTTCGTAAGGCGCTTTTCTTCTTCGAATCTTCGCTCAATGTGCGCAGCGGAAATGCAGCGAAACACCTCGAAATCCGATCGAAATATCGGCCTGGACTTCCAGCAAGATTGGACGTTTCTGCAAGTTGCTCAGGCGTATCCCGCCTTGCGTTTGGCATCCGAAGATATCGTGGATGCGGTCGTTCGAGACCACTTCGCCGATATTAAGGTCCTGCTCAAACATATTGTGCTCCGCCCTGCCGGGATTGAATAGCTCGCCTGAGCGCTGCGCCGCGAGCCGGCGAGGTCAATGGCCTACAGCCAGGACGATCTGGCGGCATCCCACCACTCGGCGCGGACGCGGGTGGCCGCGAGCAGGGCCCCGCACACCGCAAAGAGCTCGTAGTCCGCCAATGTCGTCGCCATCTGCATGAGCTCAGCCAGGAGATTGAGACGGTCAGCGGTGCCAAGGTCGCCGAACGCCCCGATTGCGTTCGCGATCCGGCGCGCCTCCTGGCTGATGTTCGGGCTATTAACATCCTTATCGGGGTTCATGGACATCCTTCCTCCTCGATCCCAGCCAAGAGCATAGGAATACCTGCACAGCAGACGTAAACCATAGTTTACGTTCCGGGGAAAACGCGCTGGGAAACCAAACTCGGCATCCGCCGAGATGTGCCCACGGCCCCGCGACCGGGTTGCACCTCCGCTGCGCGGCCTCATGATCGACTACGGCGTCGGCGTGAGCACGAGACAGGTCTACGAGATCAAGGCCGTTGACACCGATTTCTTCGACGAATAGCGCGTGTCTGCAACGCGCCGCTACCGCGTGCCCTTCCGCCCGTTGCATTTCGAGCAGAGCACCTGCAGGTTGGATGGAACGGTCTTGCCGCCCTTCGCGACCGGCACGATATGGTCGACGTGCAGGCCCACGCCGTCCGGCATGTATTTCCCGCATATCTGGCAGGTGTAGTTGTCCCGGCGGGCGATCTGCTCGCGCAGCTGCTTCGTCATCAGCCTTCGCTGGTTCTTGGCGTGATAGTCCCTGAGCGTCGCCTCGTCGTTGATAGCGGCGAGGCGGATACGGCGCTCGACGATCCACTCCCAGTTCACGTCAAGCTCGGAATCATCCATCGACACCTTGTAGGACGTCTTCACGTAGTTGGCCTGCTTGTACCTCGTCTGGTCGCGGCAGGTGATGAACCTAAAGGCCCTGTCATCGTCGACCGCCTCGGCGTACTGACGCTCGCGCCGGCTGCGGAGCCGGCAGGTTTTCAGATACTCTTCTTGCTCGTGCTTCCAGTTCTGGATATATGCCCCATGGGCGACGATGGCGTCCCAACCGGCCGGGTCCATAAGGTGACGGTCGATGTAGTCCTCGATCCTCACGTTGCGCCTGCCAGACACATCGAAGCGGGCCACGTAGTAGGGATACCTAAAGGGGCTCGCCAGAATCCTGCGAACCAGGACCGCGATTGCACAGACCAGGGCTATGACCAGCACGCCGAGAACGAAATAGGGCGTCAGGTCGACTATATAGTGGCACCCGTCTATCTCATAGAGCTGAGCCATGGCATTCTTCCTTCCCCAAGGATGGCAAAATGATACCAAGACGCGGGTCTTCCGGATCGCGGGCGCTTTCCACGCGATACATCCATGCCCCTCCGTCCGGACACCGCACACCGAACCCCCACACCACGTTCGCTTTACAATCAAGAACATTCGTTCGACAATGAAGCCCGTGAGATACAAACGGATGTTCGGGGGTACGCGCATGATTATGAAAAAGCACTCGCTTGCGGGAACCTGCGGCATACCCACCGATGCACAGCGCATCTACATCCCCGTGGACGCCAACGGCGCGGACGACCCCGACCACGGCCCGTCCGATCCCGTCACCATCCACTGGCCGGACGGCCGCAGTTGGAAGGTTGAGAGCATCTACGCCCGCCAGGAGTTCGGCCGCGCCATCTTCGGTAACCTCTGTGTGCGTTACGACGTCTGCATCGCGAAGCAGCGCAAAACGGTCTGGTGGGAGCACGGCGACTGGTTCGTCGAGCGCGGTGGCGGCATGGCGGTGATGCCCGAGTGATAGGCCTGTCTCTTATACACATCTCCGAGCCCACGAGACG
>URIK01000065.1 GCA_900547855.1 uncultured Collinsella sp.
ATCTACACTCGACTAGTCGTCGGCAGCGTCAGATGTGTATAAGAGACAGGAGCGGCCTCGGCGGCGCTGCTGCCTCAGAATCCCAAAGCATTGCTGGTTGCCGAGACGGTTCGCGATGAGCTGATGGAATGGGCCTCGACCTGCGGATATGACGAGAACTTGGCGCGGGAGCGTGCGGCGAGCTTGGGGTTGTCGGGTCTGGATGGACGCCATCCGTACGATCTTTCGGGCGGGCAGCGTCAACTGCTTGCATTGGCAAAACTGCTGCTAATCGGCCCCGAACTGCTATTGCTCGATGAGCCCACCAAGGGTCTAGACCTGTTCAGCCGCCGCATCATCGCCCGCGCCCTGCGTGACCATGCGAAGGCTGGCGGCACCGTCATCATGGCTACGCACGATTTGGACTTTGCCGAGCAGGTAGCCGACGACGTCGCCATGATGTTTGACGGCGAGATTGCCTGCATGGAGCCGCCGGCCGACTTCTTTGCCGACAACGTGTTCTATAGGGCGTGATGGGATGACGGACTGTCGTTTCTCGCGTTTGCTTGCAAAACTGGAGATCCCGCTGTTGTTGGCGGTGCCGGCGGTGATGGCTGCCGCGTTGCTGGCGGGTGTTGAGCAGGCAGCGTTGGCCATGCTGGTTGTGGTGGCGTTGGTGCTTGCGCTGTTCTTTGCGGGTTACGAGGCATCTCGTCCGGGTTTGCGCCAGATTATGCCCACGCTGGTGCTGGCGGTGCTGGCGGCGGCGGGGCGCATCCTGTTTGGGCCCATTCCCGACTTTAAACCGGTGAGCGCCATCGCCATTATCGCGGGGGCGACGCTTGGTCGCCGCAATGGTTTTATGGTTGGCGCGCTGGCGGCGCTGACCAGCAATTTCTTTTTTGGACAGGGCATGTGGACGCCGTGGCAGATGTATGCTTGGGGGCTCGTGGGATACGTTGGCGGTGCGCTGACGTATGCGGGTGCGTTCGACCGCGCCGACGGCACCGTGCGCATGCCAGCACTGCTGGCGTACGGCTTTGCGTCGGGCCTGCTCTATGGCGTCGTGATCAACGCGTATGACATCATTGGTTTTGTGCAGCCGCTTACCTGGGCGGGTGCCGTGGCGCGTCTTGCCACGGCGGTGCCGTTCGATATCACACACGGCCTCGCGACCTGCGTGTTCTTGGTCGCCCTGTACAAGCCCTGGTGTCGCCGCATTAACCGTGTCGTCGTGAAATACGGGCTGTAAGGCTGGTTGCGTCGGAGCGGGAATCAATACTGCCGAAGTGCCATTTTAAAACTATGCCGGTTTACGGGGTTAGATTGGCGCAGGCCGACCATACCGGCTTTTTTCAAAATAGAGCAAGCCGTTTACCTGCGGTTTTATTATTACGGAATTGCGCATGGCTGGGGGTTCGCGATTCAGCCCCGTAAACCGGCATAGTTTTAAAATGGCCGGCTGATACGACGGGCATCGTGGCCCCCAGAGAGCCAAATTGATCCATTTTCTTCCGTCTCCAGATGTCCCCAGGAAATCAGTTGACGGCGCTTGCCACGAAACTGGCCCATCTACTACGTTTAGCTTGATACCCCCGACCATGACCGCGTTTTATGAAAAACCGCAGGCTTTCTACCTGCGGTTTTCTTTTTGCGTTGTTCGCTGTGGTTGAGGGTAGTGGCTTAAACGTAGTAGATGGGCTGGTTTCGTGGCGGACGGGGTCACGCGGGCGCCCTTGCGCGGGCAAAAGTGATCTGTATTCCTTCGTCCCCGGGGGATCATTTGGGGGCTAGAGCTCTAGCGTGAGGGTGACGGGGCAGTGGTCGCTGCCGAAGATGTCGCCGCGGATGCCGGTGTCGCGTACGTTGTCGGCGATTGCGTCGCTTACCAGGAAGTAGTCGATGCGCCAGCCTGCGTTGTTCTTGCGGGCATTAAAGCGGTAGCTCCACCAGCTGTAGACGCCCTCGACGTCGGGGTTTGCCGCGCGCCAGGTATCGGTAAACCCGGCGTTGAGCAGCTCGGTAAACTTGCCGCGCTCCTCGTCCGAAAAACCGGCGTTGCCGCGGTTGGACTTGGGGTTCTTAAGGTCGATCTCCTCGTGCGCCACGTTAAAGTCGCCGCAGGTTACGACGGGCTTGCCGGTCTCGCGCTCAAGTGCGCTCAAAAAGCCGCGATAGGCATCGTCCCAGGCCATGCGTACATCGATGCGCGCGAGCTCATTTTGGGCGTTGGGCGTGTAGACATCCACGAACCAAAACTTGTCGAACTCGAGCGCGCAGACGCGGCCCTCGGTTGCGGCTTGGGCGACGAGCTCGGCCGCCTCGCCCTCGCCGGCGTAGGGTAGCAGCGCGTCGGCGTGCAGCACGCGCAGCGGTTCCTGGCGGCTAAAGACCGCAGTGCCCGAATAGCCTTTACGCTCGGCGTAGCTCCAGGTTTGGTGATAGCCGGGCAGGTCAATATCGACCTGACCCTCTTGCAGCTTGGTCTCCTGCAGCGCCAAGATGTCGACGTCGAGTTCTTGCGCGATCTGAATAAAGCTCGGGTCCTTTTTGAGCACGGCGCGCAGGCCGTTAACGTTCCACGAGGCAAAGGTGTAAGTCTGAGGCATGGTGTCCTTTCGACGGGGTTGGCAGGCTTAAGATTAACGCAACAGGGGCGGGGTGGGCTCCGCGCATGCTGACTCAAAGGCCGCATGCTGGGACGTCGCCCAACGCTGCCCGACTAACAAGGACGGAGGACTCATATGACGCAGGCAATATCGGACCCCAGGCAGGCCTCCGCCGCGCTGGCGGATCTGTTTGACACCCACAAGCGCGTGGTCTTCTTTGGCGGCGCTGGTGTTTCCACGGCAAGTGGCATCCCCGATTTCCGCAGTGTGGACGGCCTGTATCACCAGCAGTTTGCCTATCCGCCCGAGACCATGCTGTCGCATAGCTTTTACGAGGCGCATCCTGCCGAGTTCTTCGACTTTTACCGCACCAAGATGATCGCGCTTAACGCTAAGCCCAACCGCTGCCACACCAAGCTAGCCGAGCTGGAGCGCGCCGGCAAGCTCGACGCCGTAGTGACGCAAAATATCGACGGCCTGCATCAGATGGCCGGCTCACAGCGCGTGTTCGAGCTGCACGGATCGGTCCATCGCAACATTTGCCAGTCGTGCGGCGCGGTCTATAGCGCCGAGTGGATTTGCTCGCGCGAGCACGAGGATGCCGCGGGCGTGCCTGCGTGCCCCGCGTGCGGCGGCCGCATCAAGCCCGATGTAGTGCTCTACGAAGAGCCGCTCGACGAGCATGTGTTGACCGGTGCCGTTGCCGCCATCGCCGCGGCCGATGCCCTCATTGTAGGCGGGACCTCGCTCGTGGTGTATCCGGCGGCAGGCCTTACGCGATACTTTACCGGCGATACGCTGGCCATATGCAACCTTGCTCCCACCGATCAGGATGCAAATGCCGACCTGCTGATTTCTTGCGACATCGCGGCCACGTTTGCGTTCTAGCCCGCGCGCGCGGATACAATAGAAAGACTGAGTGCAAAGCGACCCCGCCGCCAGCTCCCCAAGCTCGGCGGCGTGGGCATTTTAGGAGGATGCTCATGGCGAACGACAGCAAGACATGGCGGTGCGGAAAGTACGAGCTCAGCTTTGACCGTCCGCGCATCATGGGCGTCCTCAACGTGACGCCCGATTCGTTTAGCGATGGCGGGGAGCACTTCGACCCCGATGCCGCCATCGAGTACGGCCTGGCGATGCTCGACGCCGGCGCCGACATCATCGACGTGGGCGGCGAGTCCACGCGCCCTGGTTTTACCCCGGTCAACCCCGACGAGGAGGCTCGCCGCGTGCTGCCCGTGGTGCGCGCGCTGGCCAAGGAGGGCGCCATCGTCTCGATCGACACGCGTCATGTGGCGGTTGCCAAGGCGGCCGTGCGCTGCGGCGCCTCGATCGTCAACGACGTGACGGGCTTCACTGATCCCAAGATGGTCGAGTTCGTTAAGACGAGCACCTGCGGCGTCATCGTGATGCATGCCGGCGAGGTCGCCGCGCCCGCCCGCACGCACGCAACGGTGCAGCTCGATACCTCGGCTGCGGCGTTTGTTGCCGAGAAGGCACGCGAAGCGGCTGCCGAGGCCGCGCGCGAGGCCGAGAAGCCGGCCCGTCGCCGTCGCGGCAAGTTGCTGGGCGAGCCCAAGGTTGAGGCCAAGCTTCCGGGCGGTGTGGTACAGCCCTCACTGCCGTTTGGCGAGCCGGAGCCCACGTCCGAGCCTGCAAGCGAGCAGGAGACGCCCGCCGCCGAGCGGGCTGCTGCCGCCGAGACCGTCGCGCCCGCACCCGAGGCCGCGCCCGCAGCCACCGAGGCCGAATCGGAGTCCAATGACCGCCTGGCCGCCATGATGCGCCGCAGCGCCCGCCGCGAGGAGGCCTACGTGCCCACCTCTCAGCTCCGCCGCTTTACCCTGCCCGATTCGGCGCCCATCATGCGCCGCGTCATGGGCTTTCTGTCCGACCAGGCCCGCACACTCATCCATGCCGGCGTGTCGCGCGACCGCATCTGCATCGATCCTGGACCGGGCTTTGGTAAGTCGGCTAACGAGGACATCGTCATCCAGCGCGAGACTGCCAAGATGGCGTCACTGGGCTATCCGCTCATGTGCGCCGTGTCGCGCAAGCGCTTTGTGGGCGCCGTCTCGGGCGTGACCGAGGCCGCCGAGCGCGATGCCGCCACGTTTGGCGTGTGCCTGGGCGCCATCCAGGCCGGTGCCAACATCGTGCGCGTGCACGACGCCGCGGGTTTTGCGCAGTTCCTGAACGGTTACTGGGCCGTCGCCAAGCCGCAGCCGCGCCGTGCGTTTGTGGCCGTGGGCTCCAACCTGGGGCATCGTTGCGACAACATCCGCGCCGCGCGCGACATGATCGCCGAGATTCCGCTCACCTGCGTGTCCAACTCCTCCAAGATCTACGAGAGCGAGCCGGCCTACGAGACGCGCCAGGACGCGTTTGCCAACGCTGTCATCGAGATTAAGACCGAGCTGGCGCCGTTGGTGCTGCTCGACGAGCTCATGAAGATCGAGGTCGAGCTGGGGCGCGACCGCTCCAAAAAGGCCAAGGCCAACGGTCCGCGCACCATCGACCTGGACCTGCTGTGGATGGACGGCGAGACCCACGGCGGCAAAAAGCTGCGCCTGCCGCATCCGCTGATCGGCGAACGCGATTTTGTGCTGGTGCCGCTCGAGGACCTGATGCACGACCCGGCGCGGTTCTTCCGCTACAACGGCGTCGAGGTCAAGGAGCCCGAGGACCGCGTGGGCCATATCGTGGGCGAATTGGGGCGTATGTAGATGATCGAGATGAATGCTGTTGCCGCTGGCACCGAGCTCGACGCGGCGCGCGACGCGGGCCGCGAGGGCATGTCCGCGGGCTGGTGCGCGTGGAGCGCGGGCGATGCATCGCTGATGTTTTCGCTGGTCGTGCGCCCCGATGTGAACATGCATGCCTTCCACGGCCTGCCGTTTGTGGCGGCTATGGGCATGATGGACGCGCTTGTGGGCACGGCTTCGACGCCGGGGTTGGGCCTTGCCGGTAAGGTGGGTATCCAGTGGCCGAGCGATATCGTGTGCGGTGCGCCTGCGTTTGAGACGTCGCTCGCGCGTGTTGCCGTGAACGGCGGTGCCGGTGCCGCGGGCATGTTCGGTGCCGTGACGGTGGATATTGAGCGTTCGGCACTGAGCGAGCTTGGCGTGGATATGGCTGACGAAGCGCTGGTCGAGGCGCTGGCCGCCGCCGTGTTGACCCGCGTGGATGCCTGGGCGGTTGTCGCCAACACGCCACAGGGTGCTGCCGGTCCGCTGGCCCCCGTGCTGGGCGAGTACTTCGACATGGTGCCGCTGCTCGGTCGCCAAGTTGCGGCGGTGTCGCCCAACGGCTTGCCGCTTGCGGTCGGTGTGTTTGCGGGCCTGGACATCTGGGGCCGCGCGACCATCAAGACCGATGCCGGCGAGCAGGAGTTTCCGCCCGAGGCCGTACGGATTCGCGGGCTGTAGCGTCTCGGCTTCGCCAGAGCCTACGCTAACTCCTGCATGCGGCGGTAGATTTCGCAGATGCCTTTGATGGTGAGTTGGCCGTCGACTATGTCGAAGGCGTCGGTCGAATCGGCGACGATGCTGGCGAGACCGCCCGTGGCGATAACGGTGGCATCCTCGCGGCCCAGCTCGCGCTTCATGCGCGCGACCAGGCCCTCAGCCATGGCGGCGGCGCCCGTTACGGCGCCGACCTTGATGCACTCCTCGGTATCGCGGCCGATGGCGTGCTCGGGCGCCTCGAGCGGCACGCTGGCGAGCTTGGCGGCACGGGCGGCAAGCGCGTCCATGGAGATGCGAATGCCCGGCGCGATCGCTCCGCCAATGTAATAACCGTCCTCATCGATGACGTCGATATTGGTCGCGGTGCCAAAGTCCACCACGATCGCCGGCGCGCCATAGAAGGTCTCGGCAGCGACGGCGTTGGCGATGCGGTCGGCACCAACGGCCTGGGGGCGCGCCGCCCGCAGCTTGGTTACGGCGGCCGTCTGCGGCCCGATGACGATGGCGTCCGCGGCAATGCGGTCGGCCACGGCGTGCCACTCGCGCGAGAGCTGCGGCACCACGCCCGCAAAGGCGATCGCGTCGACCGCATCGAGCGAAAGGCCGTACATCTTAAAGAAACCCATCAGGCGCACATGGATCTCGTCGGCGGTATAGGAGCGGTCGGTGGGCATGCGCCACGACTGCACCAGCTCGTCTCCGTCAAACAGGCCCATGGCCGTCTGCGTGTTTCCCATATCGATAGCGAGCAGCATGTCTACTCCCGGTGTCGGCATAAAAGGACGCGCACCATTGTATACGTGCCGTCGACGGCGCTCGGCTGCGATTCGTTTACGGTGATAGGGGCTGAGGGGTTTAAATATGAAGGAATTATGCTCTACGAGATTTTCCTTGCCGTTTACCGAACTCCCGCGTAATATTCTTTCTTGCGCACATGAGGCGCCCAGACATTGCGGGGTGGAGCAGTCTGGTAGCTCGCCGGGCTCATAACCCGGAGGTCGTAGGTTCAAATCCTGCCCCCGCGACCAAGACTTTTAGCAGCTCAGAGGCATTGTTCCTCTGGGCTGTTTTCTTTTGGCTAAATAGTGCGGCGAAGAAATAGCGAAGAAAATAAGACGGAACCACGCACAAAGAAGCCTACCGGAGTGCAATAAAGCCAAACGCTGGTAAAAAGACCGGACTAGCACGTAGAATCTTTCTTAGTGGAAAAGGCTATCAAGTGAGGGTCCGTATGCCGGGGAAGAAAGCCGATGCAGAAGCTTTTGCAAGCAAGTGGGCGAACAAGGGGATCGAGAACCAGGACACCCAGCGGTTCTGGATCGACTTCTATCAGAACGTTCTGGGCGTGGAGGATGCGGTCTCGAGACTTGAGTTCGAGAAGCCCGTTTCCACCGACGCAAGCGCGCACGATGGGTATATCGACGTCTTCATACCGTCGGCCAAAACCCTTATCGAGCAAAAGTCGCTGGGAATCGATCTTGCCAAGGAGGAGACGCGCCAGGGCCGCAAGGTGACGCCCGCGAAGCAGGGCAACGCCTACGCCCAGGGTATGCCGCTCTCGCAGCAACCGCGCTATATCATCGCCTGCAACTTCTCGGATTTCTGGGTCTTCGACCGCGAGAGAGATTCACTCTGCCGGGAGCCTCTCTTCAGGTTGTCGCTTGCCGAACTTCCGAAGAACCTCGCCGCCATCCAGTTCCTCAAGGGCGGGGCGGAGGCCCCGGCCACGATCTCCCGCGCCGTTTCCGTCGAGGCCGGCAAGATCATGTCGAAACTTCACGACCAGGTCGCCGAGGCGTTCGATGACCCCGACGCGCCCGAGAACCACCATGCGCTCTCCGTGCTCATGACGCGTCTCATGTTCCTCATGTTCTGCGAGGACTCGGGACTCGTGGCCCCCAACGCCTTCCGCGACTACGTCTCGCACTTCCAAGCGGGCGATCTCAGGCGAGGTCTCAAGGACTTGTTTGTTTGGCTCGACACCAAGGACGAGGACCGCGACAAATATGCCGAGTCCTGGCTGAAGAAACTGCCCTACATGAACGGTGGCCTCTTCCGCGAGAAGACGGAGATTCCGCCCCTGTCCGAGAACTTCCGCCATACGCTCATCGTCGAGGGGTGCCAGGAGTTTGATTGGTCGGGCGTGAGCCCCACGGTCTTCGGCTCCATCTTCGAGGGGGCGCTGTCCCATGACCACCGCCGCGCAAACGGCCAGCACTTCACGAGCCCCGAGAACATCCACAAGGTCATAGACCCGCTCTTCCTCGACGGCCTCAAGGCCGAGTTCGACGAGGCGTGCGCGAAGCCCGTCGCGGGCGGCGCGAGAACCCGTGCGCTCAAGGATCTTCACGAGAAGATCGGTGGCATCTCCATCCTCGATCCCGCTGCCGGATCGGGTAACTTCCTCACAGAGAGCTATCTCTGCTTAAGGCAGCTCGAGAACCGTATTCTCTTCGAGCTCCAGGGCGTGCAGGCGTCAATCAGTTTCGAGGAATCCGGAGACCGAGATGTTCTGGTGAGCCTAAGGAACTTCCATGGTATTGAGCTGGAGGACTTCGCTTGCTGCGTTGCCCGCACAGCGCTCTGGATCGCTGAGAAGCAGGCGGACGCTGACACCGCAAAAGTGACTCAGCGCGTCTACCAGGAGTTGCCGCTCAGGGACTACGAGGGCATCGTCAACGCGAACGCTCTCCGCATCGACTGGAACGATGTCGTCCCGGCTGATGAAGTTGACTACATTCTCGGAAACCCCCCATTTATCGGTAATGCGCGTCTCGAGGATTCCCAGAAAGAGGACCGTGCCAACATATTTGGGAAATCGGCCGGATCGCTGGATTATGTAGCTTGCTGGCATAAAACGGCCTCGGAGTATATGGCGGGACATCACATCCGTTGCGCCTTCGTCTCAACAAACTCTATCTGTCAGGGCCAGCAGGTTGAGCCCCTTTGGAAGCCCCTGTTCGAAAACGGGGTTCATATTGACTTCGCATATCCGACTTTTGAGTGGGACTCTCAGGCCTCAGATGAAGCGCACGTCCACGTAATCATCGTCGGCTTTTCAAGGGAGCACATAAAAGAAAAGGTGTTGTTCGATCGGGAAGGGACCCCAAAGGTTGTTGGCAACATAAATGGATATTTGGCCCCAATTAAAGATATGTTCGTATCTCGTCGTTCGCGGCCCCTCTGCGACGTTCTTCCAATGGTTAGAGGTTGCCAGCCAACCGATGATGGGAACCTGCTCCTTAGTGCAGAGGAAAGAGATGCCCTTGTCGCACGTGAGCCGGAAGCGGAGGGATTGATCCGCCCGTTTTCAATGGGTGCAGAGTACATAAAGGGTACTTCGAGATATTGCTTATGGATGGATGGCATCGACCCCGCAGTCCTCACAAAGATGCCGATCACGAGGGAGCGAGTGCAGCGTGTTCGCGAGTTTAGACTCACGTCTACAAAAGAGGCAACTCGTCGAAAAGCAGAGACTCCGTGGCTGTTCGATGAGGTAAGGCCGCCTCAGGAAAAGAGTTACATTGCCTTCCCCGCTGTGTCCTCGGGCAGGAGGAAGTATGTCCCAACGGGTTTTGTAACCAACGGAATGATTCCCGGAAATAAGATTTACTACGTAGACGGTGGCGGACTATATGAATTTGGAATACTAACAAGTGCTATCCACAACTGCTGGATGCGTGCGGTCTGTGGGCGTTTGAAAAGTGACTTCAACTATTCCAATACGATCGTATACAACAACTTCATTTGGCCGAATTTGACAGATTCGCATAGGGCCGAAATTGAAATGTGCGCCCAGGCCGTCCTTGATGCCCGCAGCTCACATCAGGGGCTGTCTCTTATACACATCTGACGCTGCCGACGACTA
>URIK01000066.1 GCA_900547855.1 uncultured Collinsella sp.
GATCTACACTCGACTAGTCGTCGGCAGCGTCAGATGTGTATAAGAGACAGAGAATGGACAGCGCATCGCGCAGCGCACCATCTGCCAGACGGGCGATCAGCTCCGCGCCGTCGGAGGTCAGCTCCAGCTTTTCCTCCCCGGCGATATACTCCACCCGCCGTGCGATATCCTCCGGCCCGATGCGGGTAAAATCGTACCGCTGGCAGCGGGAGAGGATGGTGGCGGGCACTTTCTGGATCTCGGTGGTCGCCAGAATGAAGATAACGTGTGCGGGGGGCTCTTCCAGCGTTTTCAGCAGCGCATTGAAGGCCGCTGTGGACAGCATATGCACCTCGTCGATGATATACACCTTATACTGGCAGGCGCTGGGGGTATAGGCGGTCTCGTCCCGCAGGTCGCGGATATCGTCCACGCCGTTGTTGGATGCGGCGTCCATCTCCACCACATCCAGAATGCTGCCGTTGTCGATGCCCTTGCAGATCTCGCACTCGCCGCAGGGGTCGCCATTTACTGGATGCAGGCAGTTGACCGCCTTGGCAAAGATCTTGGCGCAGGTGGTCTTGCCGGTGCCGCGCACGCCGGTAAACAGATACGCATGGCCTACGCGCCCTGCGGTGATCTGGTTTTTCAGGGCAGTCACGATGGCACGCTGACCCACCACATCCTCAAACCGCTGGGGTCTCCACTTGCGGTACAGGGCTCGATACATGAGCAGCACTCCCCTTTCCGGACAAAATCGGCAATAAAAAAGGACAGCGCATGACGGGGTTTTGTCCCCGCCCTGCGTAGCTCGGCATACGGATGCAGGCTGTCTGAAACGCACAGAGCACACCGCTTAAGGCTGCTTGGTTCCCCACCTGACCTGGTTCACAGCGGCTCCATCGTACAGGACCCGCATCCGTATGCCGAACCACGCCGCAGGCGCTGTCCGACGCACTTTTCTGAGTGCTTGAATATTGTACCACAAACGCAGGCAGAATTCAAGAGGGAGACAAAAAAGGACCCCGGAAGCATCCGCAGACACTTCCGGGGTCCTCAGGTTCATTTCAGCTCAGATGGGTGCGATCAAGACTGGCAGGCAGTGATCAGGCTCATCTTGTAGACCTCGTCGGCGTTGCAGCCGCGGGACAGGTCGTTGATGGGAGCGTTCAGGCCCTGCAGGATGGGGCCGTAGGCAGCGTAGCCGCCCAGACGCTGTGCGATCTTGTAGCCGATGTTGCCGGCCTCGAGGTCGGGGAACACGAGCACGTTGGCCTTGCCGGCAACGGAGGAGCCGGGGGCCTTGAGCTGGGCGACGGTGGGGACGATGGCGGCATCGAGCTGCAGGTCGCCGTCGATGGCGAGCTCGGGAGCCTTCTCCTTGCAGAACTTCACAGCCTCCTGGACCTTCTTGGCGACCTCGCCGCCAGCGGAGCCCATGGTGGAGTAGGAGAGCATGGCCACGTGCGGCTCAACGTTGCCCATGAAGGTGGACCAGGAGTGGGCGGAGGCGATGGCGATCTCGGAGAGCTCGTCGGAGGACGGGTTGATGTTGAGGCCGCAGTCGGCGAAGATCAGCGTGCCGTCGGTGCCGAACTGCGGGGTGTCGGTGCACATCACGAAGAAGGCCGAGACCAGCTTGGTGCCCGGGGCGGTCTTGAGGATCTGAAGCGCGGGGCGCAGGGTGTCGGCGGTGGAGTGGCAGGCTCCGGAGACCAGGCCGTCGGCATCGCCCATCTTGACCATCATGGTGCCAAAGTAGGTGGCGTCCATCACCTGGGCGCGAGCCTGCTCGATGGTAACGCCCTTCTTGGCGCGGAGCTCGGCAAACTTCTGCGCGTACTCCTCGTGCTTCTCGGCATTGCGCGGGTCGATGACGGTGGCGCCGGGAACGTTGATCTCGTCGGGGTTGCCCAGGATGACGATCTTTGCCAGGCCCTCCTCGATGATCTTGGTGGCCGCGACGATGGTGCGCGGATCTTCGCCCTCGGGCAGGACGATCGTCTTAAGGTCGGCCTTGGCGGCAGACTTCATACGGTTTAGGAAATCGCTCATGTTACTCCTTACAAGCGTTTCGCTAAGCTCCAGGCGCCCGGCTGTTCACGAATAAACCCGCTGCTAGCGGGTTTACCTTACGTTAATGTTCGCCGCGGTGCTTGAGCTTTCCTTGTGTGGCAAGCTCATTATAGGACGCATTAGCGCTATAATCGGTCTGATAAATGTGTCTCGAAGAATGTTCGAGAAAAGCCCAGCTAACGAGCCCGTGGCTTTTGACAAGGAGTATCGATGCAGATTACCTCAGGCCTGCCTGAAGGCTTTAACGCCGGCGCGTACGACATGATTGTCGTCGGTGCTGGATATGCCGGTGCCGTTTGTGCCCGCCGTCTCGCCGAGACCATCGGCTATCGTGTTGCCGTTTTGGAGCGCCGTAGCCACATTGCGGGCAATGCCTATGACTGCACTGACGAGGCCGGAATCCTGATCCACGAGTACGGTCCGCATATCTATCACACCTTTAACGAGCGCGTGCACAATTTCCTGTCGCGCTTTACCAAGTGGACGGATTATCAGCACAAGGTGCTCGCCAACATCAACGGTACCCTTATGCCCGTGCCCTTCAACCATGCGAGTCTCAAGCTCGCCTTTGGTGACGAGCGCGGCGAGGAGCTGTATCAGAAGCTCGTGGAGACCTTTGGCAAGGATGTCAAGGTGCCCATTATGGAGCTGCGTAAGAAGAACGACCCCGACTTGGCCGAGGTCGCCGATTACGTCTACGAGAACGTCTTTTTGCATTACACCATGAAGCAGTGGGGCCAGACGCCCGATCAGATCGATCCCTCGATCACCGGCCGCGTTCCCGTCTTTGTGGGCGATGATGACCGCTACTTCCCGCAAGCCCCCTTCCAGGGCATGCCGCAGGAGGGCTACACGGCGCTCTTTGAGCACATGCTCGACCACGACCTGATCGACGTGTTCTGCGACGTGGATGCCCGCGATCTCTTTGAGATCGACGAGACCACCGTCAAGATCGACGGCAAGGTCTATGGTGGCGAGATTGTCTATACCGGTCCACTCGACGAGCTGTTCAAACTCGACTTGGGTGCGTTGCCGTACCGCACGCTCGATATGAAGTTCGAGACGCTCGATATGGACCAGTTCCAGCCCGTGGGCACCGTCAACTACACCACGAGCGAGGACTACACGCGTATCACCGAGTTCAAGAACATGACCGGTCAGGTCCTGCCCGGCAAGACCACCATCATGAAGGAGTACTCCAAGGCCTATACGCCCGGCTCGGGCGAGACACCGTACTACGCCATTCTTGAGCCCGAGAACCGTGAGCTCTATGAGCGCTATCTTGAGCGCGTCCAGAACCTGACGAACTTCCACCCGGTGGGTCGTCTGGCCGAGTATCGTTACTACGATATGGACGCTGTGACCAATTCCGCCCTCGATCTTTCGGATGAGATTATCGCCTGCCATGCATAAAGTCATAACATTCGGTATTCCCTCGTATAACGCCGCCAAGGACATGGACCATTGCATCACCTCCATCTTGGAGGGGAGCAATTACGCCACCGATATCGAGATTATCGTGGTGGACGACGGCTCCAAGGACGAGACGGCCGATAAGGCCGATGAGTGGGAGGCGCGTTATCCCGGTATCATTCGCGCGGTACACCAGGAGAACGGCGGCCACGGTATTGCCGTCCTTTCGGGTCTGCGCGAGGCACAGGGCACCTACTACAAGGTTGTTGATTCGGACGACTGGCTTGACGGCGCTGCCCTTTCGACCATGCTGTCGATTCTGCGTGGCTTTGAGGAGCGCGACCAGCGCGTTGACCTGTTTATCTCGAACTACGTGTACGAGAAGGTTTACGAGGGCACGCATACCGCTATTGGCTACAAATTTGCCCTGCCGCGCAAGAAGATCTTTTCCTGGGATCAGATCGGTCATTTCCGCCTGGACCAGAACCTACTCATGCACAGCCTGTGCTATCGCACGGATGTGCTGCGCGAGTCCAACCTTCCCATGCCGCCGCACACGTTCTATGTGGACAACATCTACGCCTACGTGCCGCTGCCGCGTTGCAAGACCATGTACTACGCCGACATCGACCTCTATCGCTACTTTATCGGTCGCGAGGGCCAGAGTGTCAACGAGGCCACGATGGTCAAGCGTCTGGACCAGCAGTTCCGTGTGACGCGCATCATGATGGAGTCGTATCACCTGTACGGCGATGTTGAGTCGTCGCGTCTGCGCTCGTACATGATGGGCTACTTCACCATGATGATGGCGATCTGCTCGGTGCTTACCAAGCTTTCCGAGGAAGATTGCGCCGACGAGCGCCTAAAGACGCTGTGGAATGATTTGAAGGCCTACGACGAGCGCATGTATCGTCGTGCCCGCTACGGCGTGGTCGGGTTCTTCACCAATCTGCGCGGACGGGCCGGAGACAAAACCACACTCGGCCTATACCGTCTTGCTTCAAAGATCTTCAAATTCAACTAGCTGCTGAGTAATCGCTGCTGATAGGTTGACTGGGCCCCTTGGCCTTTAGTTTGCTACTGCGAACAGTCCTGCTCGCACGGAAAGCACATTAAGTGCTTTCCGGCTCGTGCGGAACTTGTATCAAACTAAAGGCCAAGGGGCCTCTGCTATAAGAATCGATTGTCAGTTTATTTGAATTTGAAGATCTTCGACGCGCGGTACACAGGGGCCTGGGCTGAAAAGAATCTGGTTGGTAGTCGGTCGAGTGGATTACTTCGCGGCGCCGGGGATGCCGTGGGAGGTTTTGGCGGTTTTGGCTCCGTTTACGATGGCAGTTTCCAGGGCCCTTACTGCGAGCATGCCCAGCAGGTCTAGGGGAACGTCGGCGCTTGCCTGGGCGCCTAGTTTGCCGCTGGCGAGGGTGTAGATGGTGTCGCCGTCGTTGGTGGTGTGCGTGGGACGGATGGCGTGTGCGTAGGCGTCTGCGGCCATCTGGGAGACCTTGGTGGCTTGTGCCTTAGTGAGTTCCACGTTGGTGACGATGCAGCTGATGGTGGTGTTGGTGCGGTCGAGCGGCATCTGCATAGAGCCTGCGGCGGCAAAGGCGGCGAGCTCCATGTCGACGATCTGGTCGCTATCGGCTGCGGCGCGCATGCCTGCGATCCACTCGCCAGTGGTCGGGTCGACGACGTTGCCGCAGGCGTTGACCGAGACCACGGCGCCCACCTTGACGGGGCCGAGTGCCACGGCGGCAGCTCCGAGGCCGGCCTTCATGCAGGTGGCGGGGCCCATGAGCTTGCCCACGGTGGCACCGGTGCCGGCACCTACATTGCCCTGTTCGAGCTTGGCGGGGGTGTGGTCGAGCGCCTCGCGCACGGCGTCGATGCCGGCCTCAATGTCGGGTCGCACTGTGGAGTCGCCAAAGGCAAGGTCGAAGATACAGCTGGAGCACACGATGGGCACCTGAGTGGGGCCGACGGGCAGACCGATGCCGCGGCTCTCGAGTTCGCGAGCGACGCCGCTTGCAGCTTCGAGGCCAAAGGCCGATCCGCCCGAAAGGCAGACGGCGTGGACCTTGTCGACGGTGTTCTCGGGTCGTAGCAGGTCGGTCTCGCGCGAAGCGGGAGCGCCACCGCGAACGTCAACGCCGCCGGTGGCGCCCTCGGGTGCCACGATTACGGTGCAACCGGTGCCTGCCTCATCGTCCGTATAGTTGCCATAGCAAAAGCCATCGACATCGCAGACGTCAATGGCCTCGAGCAGTGTATCCATGTTTAACTCCTATCGGTTTTCCGCCGCGCCTTGTGCCCGGTCGGGATCCGTACGGTACGCCAAAATTGTAGGCGCTGGGGAATACCCAGCGCCAGATGCAATTACGAGAGTTTTTGAATCGCGCGCGCGACGCGGGCGATGGGTAGGCCCACCACGTTATAGAAGTCGCCCGAAATATCGTGCACGAGCATGCGTCCGCCTGTGCCCTGAATGCCGTAGGCGCCGGCCTTGTCCATGGGCTCACCCGAGGCGACGTAGCACTCGATCTGCTCGTCGGTGAGCTCGTAGAACGTTACGTCGGTCACATCGACAAAGGATAGGCTCTCGGCGGCATGCGGGGCTGTAGCGTCGCCGGCTTTAACGATGCAGACGCCGGTTGCGACCTGGTGCGTGCGGCCCGAAAGCTTACGGAGCATGGTGCGCGCCTCGTCCTCGGTTGCCGGCTTGCCCAGGATCTTGCCGTCAAAGGTGACGATGGTGTCGGCCGCGACCGTCAGCTCATTGGGCTCGGCATACTCGGCAGCAACGGCAGCCGCCTTGGCGCGTGCCAAGCGCTCGACAAGCGTGAGCGGGGCCTCGCCATCAAAGGGCGTTTCGTCGATATCCGCGGGAATCACGCGAATGTTGTAGCCTGCCTCGCGCATCAGCTCTATGCGGCGCGGCGATTGCGAAGCCAAAATCATAGTTGGATGCCCTCGGCGACCTTCTCGACGGCCTTGTCGCCGGCGAGCGTGCGCAGCAGCTCCAATGCAAAGGGGAGTGACTGTGCCATGCCGCTGGCAGTGATGATGTTGCCGTCTTGCGTAACCTTCTCGCCGGTATAGGCGCCTTCGGGAAAACTTTTCTCAAAGCCAGGGAAGCACGTGGCGTGGCGCCCCTCGAGCAGGTCGAGCTCACCCAGGATAAACGGGGCGGCGCAGATGGCGGCGACGTGCTTGGTTGCGGCGAACTCGCAGACTACGTCGCAGACGCGTTGATCTGCGCGCAGGTTGGTGGCACCTGGCAGGCCGCCGGGCAGCACGACGCAGTCGTACTCGTCAAAGTTGATCTCATCAAAGAGCGCATCGCAGGTCACGGGGATCTGCAGCGAGCTTACGACCTCGCGCGTGGGCATGATCGAGACGAGCGTGGCACGCACGCCGCCGCGACGCATGACATCGACCATGGTCAAGCATTCAATAGTTTCAAAGCCATCGGCGGCGAGAACGGCAACGCTGGGCATGAGGGTTCCTTTCGTAAGACGGCATACAATTAGCCGTCTTATACCCCGAAGACATACGCTTGCCACGCTCGATTTCCCAATGTTTAAAAAGGCACGGGGATTAAATAATCATTCGGTACAAATTGATTATTTAATCTCCGTGCCAGAAAAATCATCGGGCGCGGCCTTGGGCAAACAGTCTAGTTGCGCTTGAGGTGGACGACGGTTTCGCAGTGGAAGGTTTGCGGGAACAGATCGACCGGTGTGATCTTGACGGGGGAGAAGGTGCCTTCCCCGACAAAGCGCTTGAGATCGCGCGCCAGGGTGGCAGGGTCGCAGCTCACATAGGCGACATCGCGCGCACTCGTGCTGGCGATGAGGTCGATGGCCTCGGGCGCCAAGCCCGCGCGTGGTGGGTCGACCACCAGGACATCGGCGTCCTGGTCGGGGAACTCGCGCACGGCATCGCCGCCGATGACGTCGACGTTATCGAGCTTGTTGATCTCCAGGTTACGGCGCAGGTCGCGCACAGCGGGGCCGTAGGCCTCGACGGCGGCGACAAAGTCGCAGCGGCGGGCGAGCGGCAGGGTAAAGGTGCCGGCACCGCAGTACAGGTCCACGGCAAGCTCGTCTTCCTGCGGGTCGAGCGCTTCCATGACAAGATCGATCAAAATCTCGGCACCCTTGGTGTTGACCTGGAAAAAAGACGGGGCAGACAAGCGCATCTGACCCTCGGCGATATTCTCGGTCCATGAGCCCTCTCCGGCGAGCATTTCGACCTTGGAGACACGGCGGGCCTTCTTTTCGCCCTTGCTCATCACGCGCACGATGCTCGTGGGATGAGCGGCGTCCGCCAGCACGCGGGAGACCTGCGAGCGCGGAAAAGAGCCTGTGGGCGTCCAGAGTGCGACCTCGAGTGCCTTGGTGCGGCGCGATGCGCGAATGCCCACGCGTTCGAGCCCCAAGTCATGGCTGCCGCTTAGATAGTTGAGTGCGCCGACGACCGATTTGAGTGCCTTGGGGAAGCGTTTGTCGAACAACGGGCACGAATCGACGGTCACGATCTTGCGAGGATCGACACCGTGCATGCCAAGGCGCACGCGACCGTTGACGACGGTCGGTTCGAGCTCGATTTTATTGCGGTAGCCCCAGTCGTCCTTGGTGTGGCAGATGGGCTGTACCAACTCATCGACCTGCTCAGGAGCGAACTTGCCGATGCGCTCGAGCGTGGAGCGCAGGTTTTGCTCCTTGGCGGCGAGCTGTGCCGTGCGTGAGAGATTGCCCCACGAGCAGCCGCCGCAGATGCCCACGAAGGGGCAGGGAGGCTGAATGCGATCGGGGCTTGGCTCCAGAATCTCGGTGGTGCGGGCACGCATGAACGACTTGCCGTCCTGTACGACCTCGGCCTCGACGGTGTCGCCTGCCACGGCGCCCTGCACAAAGACGGCCTTGCCGTTGTCGACGTGCGCCAGCCCGTCGGCGCCGTAGGTCATCGATTCTATAGTGAGCTTCATATTCCTGCCTGTCATTCGCGTTGTTGTTCGCACCATGGTAGCAGGGAAAAGCGCCCCGCATCCGAGGCTTTCCTCAAATGCGGGGCGCTTCTACAAACTGCTTCTACAAACGACTATTTCGTCTTGCCGGTAATGAGCGTCTTAAGACCCAGGCCGATCAGACCCAGGCCCATGCGCACGCGACCGGGGCGATGGCGCTCGATGGCCTTGGTCTTGCCGGCGGGCTTATCGCGACGGGCGCTCGTCTCGGGTGCGGGCTTGGTGACCTGCGGCTCGGGCTGAGGTGCAGGCTCGGGCTCAATGACGGTCGCCTGGACCTCTTGGACCTTGGGTGCTGCTGGCTGCGACTCGGCCTCGGGGGCAGGTTCCGCCTCAATGACGGGCTCGGGCGCGGCGGCCTCGGCGTTGCGATAGGCACGCTCCAGCAGGGCTTCCTGCGAGTTGAAGGGTTTCTCACCCTCTGCACGCTCCACGGGGACCCAGGTGCCGTCGCTCGTGAGGCTGCGGGCCTTCACGTTGTCGCGCAGCTGCATGCCCATGTACTCGTGCACTAGGGCGCGGCAGGTGGGGTCGAGCACGGGGAAGGCAATCTCCACGCGGTGCTCGGTGTTGCGCGTCATCATGTCTGCCGAGCTCAGGTAAATCATGTCCGAGTCCACGCCGAAAGCATAGACGCGCGCGTGCTCCAAAAAGCGTCCGACGATGGAGCGGACATGCACGTTCTCGGTCTTGCCCGGAACACCGGGCTTGAGGCACGAGATGCCGCGGATGATCATGTCTACGCGCACGCCGGCACACGATGCCTCGGCGATCTTGTCGATAACCTCGCGGTCGGTCAGCGAGTTGAGCTTAAAGAACACGCGGGCGGGCTCGCCGGCAAGGGCGCGCTGGATCTCGCGGTCAAGCCCGCGCATGATGAGCGGTTTCAGTCCGACGGGCGCCACACCCAGGAAACGGTAGTCGCCGCGCAGGTTGCCCAGCGACAGATTGCGGAAGAACAGGTTGGCGTCTTCACCGATGCCGGGATGGGCTGTCATGAGCATAAAGTCGCTGTAGAGTTTGGCCGTCTTCTCGTTAAAGTTGCCGGTGCCCAGCAGCGTCAGGCGTGTAAGCGCCATGCCCTCGCGATAGGTGAGCTGGCAGATCTTGGAGTGGCACTTAAAGCCTTCGGAGCCGTAGATGACGGTGCAGCCGGCGCTTTCCAGCTGCTTGGACCAGTCGATGTTGTTCTGCTCGTCAAAGCGGGCGCGCAGCTCCACCAGCGCTACTACTTCCTTGCCGTTTTCGGCGGCTTCCATCAACGCCTGCACGATCTGGGACTCCCGCGCCATGCGGTAGAGGGTCATCTTGATG
>URIK01000067.1 GCA_900547855.1 uncultured Collinsella sp.
GCACCTACGTTCCTCAAAGAATTGTTAGATTAAAAGTAACAGACCGGATGAAGATACGTGCGACGGGGGCGAGGCGAATGGCTGAGCGGTATCGATACGCTGGTTCAACGGTATTATATTGGCCACATAGATTATTAACTTGCATTTCTACCCGCCCTTTTCGTAGAGTCGCCGATACGTGCTTAGCGCACCCTCGGCGCGTCCGGCAGGCTTTGCGAAATGGGATCCAGGAGACTTCGGCGCAGCATCATCTTGCGGAATGCTTCTAATGAGCCTCCCATCCTTCAAAAACAGAATCTCATCGCACAGCCTATCGACCGAATCCAAGATGTGGGATGACATGATGATGCACGTACCAGAATCGGCCAGCTTCCTGAGAATCTCGGAATGCAAGTCCACCCTGCTGGGGTCGAGCGCGTTCATGGGCTCATCTAATAGAAGGTACCGCGCGCCCGTCGCATACGCAATCGCCAGGGTAAGCTGCTGCTTCATGCCCTGGCTCAGAGTGCGGATCCTCATCTTCGCGAACTCGCCTATCTGCGTTTGTTCCACTATCTCTTCGATATCGCGAGCATGCGGCCACATATCGCAAACCATCTTGAGGTGATCTTCCGCACGCAATCCGGGATACAGCAGCGTCCCCTCACCAGGTGCATAGAAGATCATAGAACGGACCTCTCTCGCACCCGTACCCTGCACCTCATCCAGAACGATGCTCCCGTCCACGCGAGGACCCGGCAAACCTGCCATCGCACGCAGCAACGTCGTCTTTCCATGCCCGTTCGGAGCGACGAGACCGTAGACCGTACCCGGGGCAAACTCAGCGTTCACCGAATCTACGAGCACCTTCTTTCCATAAGAGATCGTCAGCGTTTGAAGGTCAATCATCGAGATCATCCCCTTTCGATCTTTGGAACACTCAGGCGCACCATCAACGGAGATACGGCGCCCAAGACCACCAGCAGAGCGCCCGATGCGCCGACGACCTCTCCAAAAGGCATCGCGTTCGTCCCTCGCCCAAGGAACCCAATCGTCCCCACCTGGGAAGCGGGATCAAACGAGGCGAATGGAGCCAGCAGCGCGACGCCCATGCCCACGCTTTCAACATGAGCGCTCAACGAACCCAACACCAAGAGAACCGCGCAAACCATTCCGGTGGCAACGGGGTTGCGGCTAATCGCTGCTGTCAACGCAGCAACGACGGAAATCACGCCGTATGCCATGGCCAGCAACGGAATACTGCACAACACCGCCTCCCCCACCATGGACGTTGTCGAAGCTCCCGCCCGAATGAGAGCGACGGGATACTCCGATCCACCCGCACCGTTCTTAATCACGGACACAACGACAGCGGGAACCATCGACACCAAAAGCAGCACCAAGCCAAGCAGGAGAGCCAGCGCAACAGCCGTCAGAAAACGCACATGCGCTGTTGCGGGGATCTGGAGAACCAGAAGGGAACGACACTGCAGGTGGGTGCACGCGAGCGATGTGACAACCACGGGCAACAGCAAAAATAAGGAGGGAAGCGCTGCCTGGAGATACGAAAGGAGGATTAATGGGGGCATCTTCGTACTTAACTCGTAAACCTTGGGGTCCGGCAAGCTCGCGATCGACTCAAGCAGAAGGGCGCGCGCCTCCGCACGAGAAGGAGTCTCCGGCTCGATTCCGATCGATTGCAGGAGAGTCGCATCTGCCGCGCCCAGCTCACCTCGAGCGCGCTCGTACGTCGCAAGGCTTCGAAACCCCTCCGCAGGCATAGGCGCGTACACGAAACCCGAAAGAGCATCCCGCATGTCTTCCAGGGCCGCTTTGCCCTCGACGTCCATATTCGCGGCGTTCCGCTCTAGATACCGATCTATTGAACGGAGCTCCCCATCCCTATACCGAACAGCGGAAACGTTATCAGCGTCAGGAAACATCTCGACCAGAGCCGGGGCCAGCATCGTCGTCGACATTGCAATCGCGCATACGGCGAGGGTAGGAGAACGCAGGAGCAGTTTCCCCATCGTTCTTACGTATGCAACGGCGGAGGCACAAGCGCTCGAACGAGTTGCCGTTCTCGATGCAGTGAAGGAACCTCTCTCAAGACAAATCGGGGATATCGGGCACGCGCAGCCGCTCTTTCCAGCAACGCAAAGCAGGCTAATTGCCAGCACCTCGATCCCGATTGCGCATACGAGGGCAATCGCGCCACGCTCGAAGCAAAGTCCAGGCAGATTCACTATCTGCGTTGTCGGGTACGAGCTATAGGCGCCGACGGTCAACTCAGTGTTCGCATACGTAAGGGGATTCAACAGGGCGAACTCACGTAAAGCGATGGATCTTCCGTAATACCCGGGAACCATCGTCACCCCCATCAGGGCACATACGAACACGATTCCAAGCGTAGGGTTATTGGCAATCTTCACGGCAAGGTGAACGACAAGCGAGATGAACGCTGCCACCAAGAATTGCAAGATGGCCGTCTGCGCGAACACCAGCCAAGCCGGTTTGATAACCGGAGTCGCATATTGAATGTAGCCTATCGGATAGAACGGCGAGCCCGGGCCATTCTTCACAAGCGCGGCGATTATCCCTGGAAGATTGATGGCGAGGACGGCAAGCATTGCAAAAACACTCGCCCATACGCTCGATGCAACAAGTCTACCCAGCTCGCCCATCGGTGCCTGGATGATGAGCTTTTCACGTTTGTTAAGACGCGCGGCAAGGAACGAGACGGCAACGGCCGTTGCGACCCATAGCAAGTACTCCTTCGATCCGTCATAATAGGTGTACTCTCCATCCGATATCTGCAGAAACGGAAGTAGGGGAGAGAGCGGTGCCAAGATAAGACGTCCCGCGGCAAGAGGGTACAGAAGCGCGGGCATGCTTGATGAAGAGGTATAGACACCGTCCTCCCCCGCATTCACAAGCGCATCCGCATAGGATGCTGACAATTCCTGCTCAACACGGGTTATTCCCGACTCGAGGTATTCGACCCGTCCGTCGACGCCAGCCGCGCTCCTGAAGACGGGCAGAGCACAAAGAACCATCAACGCAACGACGACAACACAGAGCGACCTGGAGGAGAGAAGCGACCTAAAGATCGCCTTCGAGATTTTGAGCATATTCATCGCCAACCTTAACCTCATCCAGTCGGAACAGAGGGGCCGAACAAAATGCTCGGCCCTTATTACTTGCCGGCAAAGTCAATTTAACATAAACTGTTAAAAAGTAACCTGAGTTCTTTAAATTCTTCGGAGGTTATTATGAGTTCCGACAATCGCACTCCCCGGCTTCATTCCTTCCGCATCGCATGTGCGATAGCCTCTGCGACCCTTTGCGCCACCGCCATCGCACAAGTGGCGTTCTCCTTAAAGCCAGCAATCGAAGTGCTCGACAACCCTGTAATTGCAGACTCCCCCGCGTATCCAGCCCTTGCGATCTCGACATTGGTCCCTGCCGTCATCGGTATCGCTACGACCATCCTCAGCGCCGTTCTCGTGTGGACGATCAAGAGCGGAGACCCCTTCAAGAAAGGGTCTGCGACATGCTTGAAGGTGCTCGGCATTCTCTTCGTTGTTCAAGCTGCCACCAGCCTCTACGCCGGCTCACTCAAAACCTCCGTTTCGATGTTTGGCGGCGAGGGGGCCGTCGGCGCCCAAGAGATCGCTTCATCATTCGATTGGACCTCTCTGGTTCTCGGCATCGTCCTGTTCATGCTTTCCCAGCTCTTCTTGTACGCCCGAGAGCTGTACCTCGACTCCGACGAGATTGCGTAAGGAAACGCCATGCCCGTAATTGTTCGCCTCGACAAGATCATGGCCGAGCGAAAGATTTCCTCGAACGAACTTGCCGAAAGGATTGGAACCACGCCCGTGAACCTGTCCCGTATTAAAAAAGGGCATATTCGCGGCATTCGCTTCAACACACTCGAGCAGCTATGCCTCGCCCTTCGTTGCCAACCCGGAGACCTTCTCGAAGTCATGAGCGAAGAGGATGCCCGAAAGGAGTTCGGACTCGATTGGTCCGCCGAGGATTAGAGGGCGGTCGTACTCGCCCTGCACACGGGGATGCGAATCGGCGAGGTCTGCGGCCTTCGGTGGTGCGATGTGGATTTCGAGACGGGCCTGATCTCGATCAGACACTCGGTGGCGTACGCGAAGGGAATGGGTTCGTTTATCAAGGACACCAAGACCCATGACGCCAGGGGTATCCCCATCGACCCGGTCGGCCTACTCCCCTTCCTGAAGGAGACCCACGAGATCGACTGCGGAAAGCTGCGCTTGCGCGGCCTTACCGGGGCGGTCGAGATCGGGGACTGCTACATCCTGTCGGAGCCGGGCGCGACCTTCGCGACGACAAGCTATATCCGCAGGGCGTTCAAGACGTTCTCGGAGACCAACGGCCTCATGGGCACCAACGACGAGCTGATCACGTTCCACGGCCTTCGCCACACGTTCGCAACGCAGTGGATCCGCCAAGGCGGCGATATCAAGGCGCTCCAATCGATCCTCGGCCACAAGGACGCCATGGCGACGCTCAACGTCTACGCCGACATCGAGCCCATCTCCAAAATCCATAACATGCTGCGCGCCACGCCGTGCCTTTGGCGCGGGCACCTCGGGCCGAGGGTCGATCCGGGTCCCATGTTCCAACAGAGGATCCAGGAGTCCATCGAGACGCTCCAGGCGTTCGGCTACGGCATCACCGAGCCGGACGACCGAAATATCGCCATACGCGACGTGAAGACGAACAGTTGGCTCTAGCTCACCGAGTACGCGGCAGTGCTGGGCCCATCCCAACTGAGGTCACGGTGGTCCGATGGGGGCGCCGCCCGCGGCATGCGCCGCGGAGCGGTATCCCCTACCGAAGGGCGGGGATGCCCTCCGCTTCCAGTTCGGAATCAGCCGTCGGAGGCGTTCGGCTGACTGCGGGAACGGCCTGTCCGCTCAATGTGTTCGGCTGAGATCGGAAATCAACCCAACACGAGCCGGACACGCGCCAGACGGCTCTTTCCCGTACGGCCTTCCCCCTTACGCTCATGTTGCAGGCATGTAACGCCGCAGCGAGCGCGCCTTTTTTGCGCCAGACAGGTACAATGATGAACACTGTACCGTAGCGGAGCGCCCCGCGCGCACCGCAACCACGCGAAAGGGTTTCCCATGGCCGAGATCTCGTCCTCCCGCATCGTCATCACCGTCCTTGGCAAGAACCGCCCCGGCATCGTCGCCGGCGTCACCCGCGTTTTGGGCGAGGCCAACGTCGACATCCGCGACATCACGCAGTCCATTATCGAGGACATCTTCACCATGACCATGCTGGCCGACACCGCCGAGTCCAAGCTCGACTTCGCCGAGCTGCAGAAGGCGCTGGCCGAGGCCGGCGAGCTTTCGGGCGTCAACGTGTCCATCCAGCGCGAGGACGTCTTTAACTTTATGTACCGCCTGTAGCGAACAAGCCGCTCGGGGCAGCTTGACGTCATATCGTCCAAGCGCGCGGCCCCAAAGCGGACCGGAGAGGAGCGCGCATGGCCTACGACGCCAAGAAAATCTACTACCGCTTCGACGATCACCTGAGCCGCCTGGTTCTGGATTACGAGGCGAGCCGTCAGATTTCGCCCGAAAGCGAAAACCTCTACCACGGCCTGCCGACCGCCCCGTACGACGAGGACCTGTTCGTAGAGCACAACGTCAAGCGCGGCCTGCGCAATGCCGACGGCTCGGGCGTGGTCGCGGGCCTTACCCGCATCTCGGACGTGCACGGCTACAACAAGGTCGACGGCAAAGTCGTGCCCGATCAGGGCAAGCTCACGCTTCGTGGCTACAGCATCGAGGATCTGGTCAACAACGCCCAGGCCGAGAACCGCTACGGCTACGAAGAGGTCGCCTATCTGCTCATCACGGGCTCGCTGCCCAACAAGGAAGAGCTCGACGGCTTTTGCGAGCGCCTGGGCGCCTTTAGACATCTGAGCGACGAGTACGTTAAAGAGTTCCCTATGACCACGGTGTCGTCGAGCATCATGAACGTGCTCCAGCGCGCCGTACTGCTGCTCTACGCCTTCGATGCCGAACCAGACGTGATCACGCCTGAGCACGAAATCGACGTCGCCATTTCCATGCTCGCACGTCTCCCGCGCATCGCCGCCTTCGCACACATGGCCTCGGTCGCCAAGCTTCGCGGCTCCGAGGTTCACGTGCCGCACCCTACGCCCGGTCTCTCCACCGCCGAGACCATCCTACAGGTCCTGCGCGGCGGCATGGCGTTCACCCGCGATGAGGCGATGCTGCTCGACGTCATGCTCATGCTGCATGCCGAGCACGGCGGCGGCAACAACTCCACCTTCGCTTGCCGCGTGCTGTCGTCTTCGGCCACCGACCCGTATTCCGCCTACGCCGCGGCTATCGGCTCGCTCAAGGGCCCGCGCCACGGCGGCGCCAATGCCAAGGTCGTGTCTATGCACGAGGACATCCGCGCGCATGTCTCCAACTGGGAGGACGAGGACGAGGTCGCGGCCTACCTGGGCAAGATCCTCGACAAGCAGGCCTTCGACGGCACGGGCCTCATCTACGGCATGGGCCACGCCGTCTATACGCTCAGCGACCCGCGCGCCGAGGTCTGCCGCCGTTACGCGCGCTCACTGGCAGCCAAGAAGGACTTGGGCGAAGAGTTCGCACTCATCGAGCGCATCGAGCGCCTGGCACCGCAGGTGATGCGCGACCACGGCATGACCAAGCCTATCTGCGCCAACATCGACCTGTACACAGGCTTTATCTACAAGATGCTCGGCGTGCCCGAGACGCTTTTTACGCCGCTTTTCGCCGTCGCCCGCATGGCCGGCTGGTCGGCACACCGCATGGAAGAGCTCTTCTGCGCGCATCGCATCATCCGCCCGGCATACCGTCCGGTGATCGAGCCGCTGGAATACAAGCCGCTCGCCGACCGCTAGGACGCGGACCGTTATAGAACCCGAGCGTGGCCAGGGCATCACCGCCCTCGGCCACGCTTTTTATGCCAGCAGAAAGGGCTGCATCAAATGATTGTGTTTTCCGATATGGATGGAACGCTGTTGACGAGCGATAAGCAGATGAGCGATGCCACCTGGGCGATGCTCGACGAGCTCGCTCGACGCGGGATTGAATTTGTGCCCTGCACGGGACGTCCGCTGTCGGGCATCTTTGAGCCCATCCTCGCCCATCCCGCCGTGCACTACGCGGTCTGCGCCAACGGCGCCAGCGTCTGGCGGCTCGACGAAGATACGCCCACCGACACCTCACGTGCTATGCGCATTTTGAGCCGACCGCTCGATTGCGGCATTGCCCACCGCATCCATCGCATTGCCGCCGGCCACGATGTGACCTTCGATATCTTCGCGGACGGGCAGTGCTTCCTCCCCCGCTCGCTCTACACGCGCCTGGATGAGTTCTGCGGCGGCGACCCCCACATCGCAGCTTCGCTCAAGCGCACACGAACACCGATCGACATGGATATCGACAGCAAGATCGACGAGGTCGAGACGCTCGAACGCATCGCCATGTACTGGCACGACCCGGCCGATCGCGACGCCATCGCGGCGGAGCTCGACACGCTCGGAGGCATTGAGGTCACGCGTTCGTACGCCATGAATATCGAGGTCATGGGCGCAGGCGCCACCAAGGGAACGGCCCTCACGTGGCTATGCGAGCGCCTGGGCGAGCGTCTCGCCGACGCCTGGGCGTTCGGCGACAACATCAACGACATCCCCATGCTACAGGCAGCGGGCCACGGCATGGCCATGATCAACGCCGAGCCCGAAGATCGCGAGGCCGCCGACGCCATCACCGAATACGACAACGACCACGACGGCGTCGCCCGCACCATCATGGCCGCCCTCGCCTAGTCATTGATCAATCATTGGGGACATTCTTAAACGACTAGTCGTTGGGGACACTCTTCGCAAAAAGCTGCAAGGACTGTCCCCCACTGTCGGCAGAAAAGGAACGTCCCCATCTGCCGGATTAGGAGAGACTCTCCAGCACGCGACGGAGCTCATGCTGAACGGCGTGGTCGCGGTTGCAGCCTACGACGCGATCGGCCACCGCCTTGAGCGCGGGGCGCGCATTTTCCATCGCGCAGCCCGTGCCGACAAAGCGAATGATCTCGTAGTCGTTCATCGAGTCGCCAAATGCCATGACCTCGTCGCGTTCGACGCCATAGTGCTCCATGAGCTGCTCGATTCCCGAGGCCTTCGACACACCAGGCTGCATGGCATCGATCCATGCGTTTCCAGAAGGCGCAAAGGTAAAAAGCTGGCCAAGCTCGCGCTGCAGTACGTAGGCACTGTCCATAACGGCACAGTCATCGCAAAAGATACTCGCCTTGATGATATTTACGCTGGGATCGGGCAGCTCCCAAATGCGCTCGGCATTGGGAAGGTCCTTATCGACCTCACGCACGAACTTGCACTCGTCATCGAGCAAGAAGGACTTGGTTCGGTCAAAGAGCGCAAGATGCAGATTGGGAAACGTCCTGACGGCTTGGGCGAGCCTTCGAATCGCCAGGTGCGAATACACCTCACGGTCTACCATCTTACCGTCGGCGTAGACTTGGGCGCCGTTAGCGGCAACAAAGTCCATCTTGTCGCGAACGGGCGCAAAGAACTCACACAGGCGATCGTAGCGACGACCTGACGATGCGGCGAAATGCACGCCATGCTCGTGTAGCGCCAGAATCAATTCGTAGGTCTCGGGAGGCACCTGGCCGTTTTCGTCAAGCAGTGTGCCGTCCATATCGGATGCAATCAGTTTAAACATAGAAAAGCTCCCTTCGGGCTTGTTGGAATCGAACGTGTATCCGATTCCAACGTACCCAAAGGGAGCTCAAATAAGACTCCGCGGGCGCAAACGTTTCAAGGACCTGGCAAATAGCTCACACATGCCAGAGGTCCTACGGTCGCGGCGTCAGGCAGCCCGCCAAAGAGTGTCCCCGACGACTAGTCGTTTAAGAACGTCCCCGATGACTAGTCGGCATAGGTGAAGGTTGTAACGTCGAACATGCCCTCGGGGCGGATGCGGAGCGTCGGGATGACCGGCAGGGGCAGGAAGATAATGCCCATGATGGGGTCGAGCGGCGGCTCAATACCCATGGCGCGCGCCTTGACCATAAAGTCGTCGTGCTGCGCGGCAACGTCCTCGGCCGTGCCCTCGCTCATAAGGCCACCGAGCGCCAGCGGAATGCGCGCCACGACCTCGCCGTTGCGCACCAGCACGTGGCCGCCCTGGCCCACGGCCTCGACGGCAGCCATCATATCCGCCGCATTGTCGCCCACCACGCACACGTTGTGCGAGTCGTGGCCGATCGTGGAGGCAATGGCACCACCGGTGATGGTGAAACCGCGCACCCAGCCGCGACCGATATGCTTGCCGACCAGGCCCAGGCCAGCGGGGCCGTCGCCATCGGCGCCCTCGGCCTGCAGCGACACGCCGCGGCCGTGACGCTCGATCAGCATAATGCGGCGCAGACCCTCGGCACTCTCGGGGCGAGCCACGCCCGTGATGGCCTTACCCGGTACCACGTCAATCACGGCCTCGCCCGGCTTAAAGGCATAGTCGAATACGTCGAGCGAAAGCTTCGGCAGCTTAACGGAGGCGCGCAGCTCATCGGCAAGGGCTGCAACCTCGGCCATCTCGGGTGCGATCTCGCCCACAAAGGTGCCGTCCTGCGCCACCAGAGCACCGGCGGCATATACGCGATGCGGAGCCGTGGCAAACGTCAGGTCATTGAGTACCAGCCTGTCTCTTATACACATCTGACGCTGCCGACGACTA
>URIK01000068.1 GCA_900547855.1 uncultured Collinsella sp.
TCTACACTCGACTAGTCGTCGGCAGCGTCAGATGTGTATAAGAGACAGTCGTAGCGCTGCGGCTTCTCCAGAAAGTCAACGACCTCCTTGAGAGACTCCTTGGCCTCTTCCTGACCGGCGACGTCCTTAAAGGTCACGCCCACGTCCTTGGAGGCGATCACGCGCGCGCCGGACTTACCCAGTCCGCCGCCGCCAAAACCGCCGCCGCCAAAGTTCATCGACGGGCCGTCATCGCCCATAGCCTTCTTCATGCGGCGGTTGAGCCACCAACCGATGAGGAAGAAAATCGCCATGGGAAGAATGAGTGTGAGCAGGTAGTAGGTCATCAAACCCGAGTTTTTATCGGGAACGACCGACTCCAGCGAAGCGCCAGACTCAAGCACGCGATCGGTAAAGCCCGCGTCATTCGGCACACCGGTCGTCTTGTAGGCGATGTTCTCGTCCTCGCCCTTCTTGGTGTAATAAATCGAGTAATCGTCCGTGTTGTACTCGACCTTGTCGACGCTCTTCTTATCGAGCGCTTTGACAAACGTCGAGTAATCGGTCTTCGTAATCTGCTGCGTGTGACCGATGTTGGGGAACAGAACGGTCGAGAGCACGAGGTAGACGACGAAGGCGATGAGCACGTAGAGGATCATATTCCGTCTACGTTTGTTGTCATCCATCTCCATCTGCTTGAACTCCATCTACTGGGGTTGATAATGCTTTCTAGAATACCCAACCCGGACGGCGATAAACCGACGCCGGGCACGAAAGGACAGAGATGGCATCACTGTAAGTCGGCAAGGTTCAAATCTATACAGGCGACGGCAAGGGCAAGACGACGGCTGCGCTGGGGCTCGCGCTGCGCGCGACGGGCTACGGGCTCGACGTTCTTAGGCTGCAGTTTGCCAAGAAACTGCACTGCGCCGAACACGATGCCGCGCCGCGCCTGGGGCTGCGCATCGTACAAGCTGACCGCGACACGCCCGAGGCTTGCGCCGCACAGATCATGGAGCTCGCATGCGAGCAGATATCACAGGTCGACGTTCTGATTTTGGACGAACTCGGCGAGGCCATGCGCCGCGGCTTCGTGACACGCGAGGATGTCGAAGCGCTGATCGCGATAAAGCCCGCCACCACGGAGCTCGTGCTCACCGGCCGGGGCTTGCTGCCCCTCGCGAACCTCGCCGACCTTGTCATCGAAATGCACCCCATCAAACACTACTTCGACGAAGGCCTCCTAGCCCGCCAAGGCATCGAATACTAATTGATTCGTTTTCCGCCAACACCTACAGCTCATAAGGAAGTTGCGGTGGAATAGTACTTGTTTGACGGTCCGCAAGGGCTTTTCAGGAACTATTTCACCGCAACTTATCAGGGGTATCTGACGGATGAGCTAGGCGGTGGCGCGGCCTAGCCAGTTGCCACTGTGGTGGTAGATGGTGAACATCGTGGCCGTGATGAGCCAGGTTACGGGGTAAACCAACAGCAGGTGCTCAAGAGACGGATCGAACGGCATAATCGCAAACACCCAGATCACCCTCAAGACAACGGTGCCAAAGATGGTGAGCATCATAGGCTGCAAGCTCACGCCAGCGCCGCGAATGGAGCCCGACGCGTTCTCGATAATCGAGAAGATCGCGTAGAACGGCGCGATGAAATGAAGAATCGTCGTGGTGTACGCCGAAATCGAAGCATCGTCGACAAACAAACGCGACAGAGGACCCGAGAACACCAGGAGTACGGCAGACAGGCCACCAATGAGCATAAACGAAAGCACGAGCGACGTGTGATATCCCTTGCGCATGCGCTCGTAATTGCGCGCGCCAAAGTTCTGCGCCGAGAACGTAGTGATCGATACGCCGAGCGCCTCGGTCACCATCCAGATAATGCCATCCAGGCGCCCAGATAGACCCCAAGCAGTCGTGACATCGGCGCCAAACGAATTAACCGACACCTGGATCAGCACGTTCGAGATCGAATAGGCAGCCGATTGAAAACCGAGTGGCAGACCACACGAGATCATACTCTTGCAAATACCGCGATCGATGCCGAGCTTAGACAGCGAAAGACGCCATGCGCCCGGAGCGCGCATCATGCGAAACACGATCATCGTTGCATTGGAGCAAATGGTCAGCGCCACTGCGATGCCGCAGCCCAGCGCCTCCATATGCAACACAGCGACAAAGATGATATCCAGCACCACGTTAACCAGGCAGCCAGAGGCAATGATCACAGCGGGGCCGCGCGTGTCGCCCACGGCACGCAGCAGTGCGGTTCCCATATTAAGCAGCAGTGCCGCAACCATCGCGGCAAAATAACAGCGAGCATAGGCCACGCCCTCGGCCAATAGTTCATGCGGCGTGTTCATAAGCACCAGGATGGGCTCAACGAACACTATGCCAAGAATCGAGAAAACGATACCGCCCACCAGCGCGAGCGTCATGGCTGTATGGACCGAACGACTCAGTCGCTCATCATCGTGCTGACCAAAATACTGACCGGTAATGACCGCGCAGCCGGCGCCGACGCCAACGCAAAAGCCAATGCAGAGCTCGGTGAGCACCATCGTAGCTTGAATGCCACCTAGCGCGAGCTTGCCGCCAAACTGACCGACGATATAGGTACCGATAAGCGTGTAGGCCTGCTGAAAAAACGAACTAAAAAAGATGGGAACGCACAGCGAAAGCAGCTGCTGCCAAATAACACCCTGCGTTACATCGATAGCCGTAGATTTCTTAGCCACACGCCCTCCCCAAAAGCGTACGTCAACCGACAAAACAGTAATTAAAGACCTAAGCTAATAGCAGCTTAGCACCGACCGACGTCGACCGAAACACCCCGAGTCAGAGCCCGGTGCAAACTATCTGCCTAGTGATACAGCCCCGGCTGGTAGTGATACTCGTTGCTCACGTGCGGGCACAGCTGCCAAAAGGCGACGGCACTCGCCGCGGCCACGTTGAGCGAATCGACCCCGTGCGCCATCGGAATACGCACGGCTCGGTCGCAGCCCGCGATAGTCTTGGCGCCCAGGCCGGCACCCTCGGTGCCCATAAAGATCGCCAGGCGATCAACCTCCTGCAGCGCAGGATCGTCCAGCGAAACGGAGTCGTCCGTCAGTGCCATCGCAGCGCACGAAAAACCGGCTTCGTGCAGTGCCGCCAGGCCATCGTGCGGCCACACACGAGCCTCGCTGCCAATACGCGTCCACGGCACCTGAAACACCGTGCCCATGCTCACGCGGGCCGAGCGACGGTACAGCGGGTCGCAGCACGTCGGACTGACCAAAATACCGTCGACATTGAGCGCGGCGGCCGAGCGGAAAATCGCACCCACGTTCGTGTGGTCGACAATACCCTCGAGCACGCACACGCGCACCGGGCGCTCCCCCGCCGCCTCAACGACGCCACCCAAGAACTCATCAACCGGAATCTGCCGCGGCCGACGAAACGCCGCGAGCGCACCGCGCGTCACGTTAAAGCCCGTCAGCTGCTCCATGAGTTCCATGGAAGCCACGAACACAGGAACCGGACCTGCGCCCTCGCGCACAACCAGGCGCTCAAACAGCGGCATCATCTGGTCGAGCCAGCGTTCGCCCAAAAGAAAGCTCACCGGCTCATATCCGGCGCGAACCGCGCGCTCGATAACCTTGGCACTCTCGGCGATAAAGATGCCCTTTTGCGGCTCTAGCACGCAGCGCAGTTCACGCTCGGTCAGTCGCACGTAGGCATCGAGCCGCTCGTCCTCGAGCGAATCAATTCGCAGAACCTCAACGGCATCAGTCATAGCAGCCTGCCCGCACCCTTCTTTACAGCACATCTATACCAAACGAGGCGACGCTAAGCGCCGCCCCATACATTCAATCAACCCGATAATACCGTTCACGCCAGGCGATTTACGCCTCAACGCGACGATACGTCACGAACTCATAATCGACACCCTCGTCGCCCTCGCCCGAGGCAATCGTGGCAACACCGCCACGCCACGCAATCTCCCACGCGGGATCGGCGTCCAAATCGGGAAAGTACGTGTCCACGGCATGAGTGCAATGGTTGTGCGTGACCTCGGCCTCGGCGCAATACGGCAAAAACTGCCGATACACCTCGCCGCCACCGATCACCCAGGCAACGGGCTCATCGGCAACCGCGGCGAGCGCCTCGTCGATGCTATGCACCACGTCGACGCCCTCGACAGCAAAATCCTCGTCGCGGGTAAGCACGATATTGCGACGGTTCTTGAGTGGACGCCCACCGGGAAAACTCAGCAGCGTCTTGCGCCCCATGATGACCGGGCAGCCCTTGGTGCAGGCCACAAAATGGCGCATGTCGGCGCGATTGGACACCACCATGTCGCCCTCGCACCCAATGCCCCAATCGTCACACACGGCAACGATAGCAGATAGCTTACACGTCATGAGCACCACCTACACCGCAATGGGAATGTTCTTGACCTGCGGGCCGTGCTCATAGCCCTCGACGATCAGGTCATCGGTCGTAAACGCATAGAAGTCATGCACATCGGGGTTGAGCGTTACCTTGGGTGCCGCAAACTGCGGACGCTCGATAAGTTCGCGGACAATATCGACATGACGGTCGTAGATATGGGCGTCGGCGATCACATGCAGCAGCTCGCCGGGAATCATATCGATCGACTGCGCAACCATCATCAGCAAGATGGCGTACTGGCACACATTCCAGTTGTTCGCGGCCAAAATGTCCTGGCTGCGCTGGTTGAGAATCATGTTGAGCGTCGGCTTGTCGTCCTGCGGGCGCTGCGTGACGTTATAGGTCACGCTGTACGCGCACGGATACAGGTGCATCTCGGACAGGTCGCTAAACACATACGTGTTGGTCATGATGCGGCGACTGTACGGTGTGTGCTTAAGATCGTACAGCACTCGGTCCATCTGGTCGAAATCGCCCTCGGCATAATGGCTCTTCTGGCCAATCTGGTACCCGTAGGCCTTGCCGATGGAGCCGGTCTCGTCGGCCCACTCATCCCAAATATGGCTGTTGAGGTCATGGACGTTATTGGACTTCTTTTGATAGATCCACAAAATCTCGTCCATCGCAGACTTAAGCGCCGTGCGGCGCAGGGTGAGCGCAGGGAACTCCTCGCGCAGGTCGTAGCGCGCCGTAACGCCAAAGTTTTTAATGGTATAGGCAGGGGTGCCGTCCTCCCACACCGGACGGACCTTTTGGCCCTCGGTGGTGGTGCCATGGTCCAGAATGTCGCGGCACATGGATACAAACTGTTGATCAGCTTTGCTCATTGACCCTCCTGTCAGTCGCCTACAAGCGAGATTCATTGTAGCCCAGGCACGCGCGGCCCCACAGCCCAAACATAAGCCCTCATTTTCTGACATATGCCAGAAATTCCTTGCGCAAATCCGCACGTTCGCTATTCTATTGTTGACATATGTCAGATTTGGAGAGTGTATGGCAGGAAGACGCGAAAAATTACGCCGTGTTGGGATCATCCCCGAATATCGCGGCTTTACCCCCGACGGCCTAGCCAGTGGAGACGCCATCGACATGACAATCGACGAACTCGAGGTGCTGCGCCTGTGCGACCTGGAAGGCCTTAACCAAGAGGCAGTCGCACAGCAGATGGGCATCGCGCGCGCCACGGTGGCGGCTATTTGCAGCCGAGCACATCGTAAGGTGGCAAACGCGCTGGTCAACGGGCGAGCGCTCAGTATCGAGGGCGGCAATATCGCATACTCCCCCATCACCACGACAACGGCCGCATGGCCAGCAAAGGAGGCTGACACCATGAGGGTGGCAACGACGTACGACAACGGCAACATCTTTATGCACTTTGGCCGCAGCGAACAGTTCAAGATCTATGACATCCAGGATGGCAAGGTGCTCAACGAGCAGGTCGTAGGCACCGGTGGCACCGGCCACGGCGCCTTGGCGGGCCTGCTTGCCAACGGTGGCGTTGACACGCTCATCTGCGGCGGCATCGGCGGTGGCGCTATCAACGCGCTTGCTCATGCCGGCATCACGGTATACGCAGGCGCCCAGGGCAGCTGCGACGCTTGCGTCGAGGCCCTCATCGCCGGCACGCTCGCACAGAACGGCGAGGCCACGTGCGGCTGCCACGGCCATGACCACGAGCACGCACATGAGCATGGCGAGTCTTGTTGTTGTCACGGCCATCACGAGCACGAGGGCCACGAGGGCTGCGGCTGCCACTAGCGGCACGGCACCGCGAACTCGGGGCGCGACACAGAACGCAACCCAACAATCAAAGCCAACAACAAAGGCCACCCGGTAGCTTCCGAGTGGCCTTTGCCATATCAAGCTGGAATTACAGCACTATTTCTTATTACGCATCTGCGCTTCCATTTGACGCAGCAGGTCCATATCGGACTTGGGGCCGCCCGTTCCCAGGCCGCCCATGCCGCCCAGCCCCATGGCATCCAAACCGGGAATATTGGGCATGCGCATCTTTTTGCCCTTCTTACCCTTCTTGCCCTTCTTGCCGCCGGCCTGCGCCTGATTGGCCATCGTGCGCATGCGGCCCATCATCTTATTCATCTCGCCCCACTGCTTCATAAGGCTATTGACCTCGGTGGGGGTCACGCCGGCGCCCTTGGCAATGCGGGCACGGCGCTGGCCGTTGATGATGGAGGGGCGAAGGCGCTCCTCCTTGGTCATCGACATGATGATGGCCTCGTTCTTATCGAAGATACCTTCGTCCAGGTTGCCACCCATCTGGTTAAGCGCACGCTGGCCGCCGGGGAGCATGCCCAGAATGCCCTTCATGCCGCCCATCTTCTTGACGGCCTTCATCTGGTCGAGCATGTCGTTCATGGTGAAGCCCTCGCGCAGCATGCGCTCGGCAGCCTCGAGCTGCTCGGCGTCGGCCGCCTCCTGGGCCTTTTCAATAATGCCGACAACGTCGCCCATGCCCAAGATTCGCTTGGCCATACGATCGGGATAGAACGGCTCCAGCGAATCGGGCTTCTCGCCCATGCTCACGAACTTGATGGGCTTGCCGGTCACCTGCCGCACGGAAAGCGCGCCGCCGCCACGGGCATCGCCGTCGAGCTTGGAGATGATCACTCCGTCAAAGTCGGTGCGCTCGGCAAAGGTCGAGACGACGTTGACGATATCCTGGCCGGTCATGGCATCGACGACCATCAGCACCTGATCGGGCTTGACGGCCTTCTTGATGTCCACGGCCTCCTGCATCATCTGCTCGTCGATCTGCAGACGACCGGCGGTATCGACGATGACCACGTCGCGCAGGTGGTCGACGGCCTCCTGGATGGCGCCCTTGGCAATGTCGACCGGATGCGCACCGTCACCGCGGAAGACCGGCACGCCGATCTCGCCACCGAGCGTGGCCAGCTGGTCGGCAGCGGCGGGACGGTAGACGTCGCACGCGGCGAGCAGCGGCGAGCGGCCCTGCTTCTTGAGCAGGTAGGCCAGCTTTACGGCCGCCGTGGTCTTACCGGAGCCCTGCAGGCCCACGAGCATGATGACATTGGGGATGCGGTTGCTAAAGACGAGCTTGCTCTCGGTGGAACCGAGCATCTCGGTGAGCTCGTCGAGCACGATCTTGACGACGTTTTGCGCCGGCGACAGCGACTCCATGACCTCGGCGGTCATGCAGCGCTCCTTGGTCTTGGCGACAAACTCCTTGACGACCTTAAAGTTGACGTCGGCCTCGAGCAGCGCCATGCGAATGTCGCGCATGGCCGAGGTGATATCGGCCTCGGTCAGCTTGCCCTTGCCGCGCAGGCGGTCAAATGTGTCGTTGAGGCGATCGCTCAGAGAATCAAACACTAGTCACTCCTTAATTGGACTCGCCCACCAGGGCGCGGCAGAAATCTTTGGCATTGAACTCCTGCAGGTCATCGACCTGCTCGCCCACGCCGATGCGCAGGATCGGGAGCTTGAGCTTCTCGGCCACGGCCATGGCGATACCGCCCTTTGCCGTGCCGTCGAGCTTAGTCATGATAATACCGTCCAGGCCCAGCGCCTCGTTAAACTCGAGCGCCTGGTTCAGACCGTTTTGGCCCGTCGCGGCATCAATCACGAGGACAACCGAGACAGGCATGGAGCCGGCGGCCATATTGGCAGCGCGCTTACGCGTCACGTTGACCACCTTGGCAAGCTCGCGCATGAGCTCGGGGCTCGTGTGCAGACGACCGGCGGTATCGATGAGCACCAGGTCGCTGCCGCGCTTGTCGGCCTCGTCGAGCACGTCGTAGCAAACACTTGCCGGGTCGGAGCCGCGGTCGCGCTTGATGACGGGGACGCCAGCGCGCTGGCCCCACACATCGAGCTGCTCGATAGCGGCAGCGCGGAAGGTATCGGCCGAACCGATCACAACGTTCTTGCCGCGGGCGGCCATGGCGCTCGCGATCTTACCGACCGTCGTGGTCTTGCCGGCACCGTTAATGCCCACAAACAGCACGCAGCTCGGCGTATCGGAGAACGGATCGCGCTCGATGGGCACAAAGTGCTGCTCAAGCTGCTCGGCCAGGGCGCGACGGAGTTGCGGGGCGGTCTTGAGGTTCTTCTTAGCCGCGGCATCACGCAGGTCATCGGAGACCTTTATGGCGACCTCGGCGCCCATGTCACCCATGACGAGGGTGTCCTCCAGGTCCTCCCAAAAATCCTCGTCGACCTCGCCGCCAAAGTAAAAGACCTCGTTGAGGGCCTCGCGACTGCGCTCAAGTCCGCGCGAGAGAGCGTCAAAGAATCCCATTATGCATTCACGACCTTTCCGGTTTCGCGATCGAGTTTTTGCGAGACGACGCGACTGACGCCGTCGGCTTGCATCGAGACGCCATAGAGGACGTCAGCGTCCTCCATAGTACGGCGCTGATGCGAAATGACCAAGAGCTGCGTATCGGAACGCAACACATCGAGCGCGCCAATGAGCTTGGACAGGTTGGCGTCATCAAGCGCCGCCTCGACCTCGTCCAGCACATAGAACGGCACCGTGCGCGTGCGGTACACGGCAAAGAGCAGGGCGAGCGCCGTCAGGCTCTTCTCGCCGCCCGACATGAGCATCATCTTGGTGATGCGCTTGCCGCGCGGTTGCGCCACGACCTCGATACCCGTCTCGGCAGGATGCTCGGGATCGGTCATCTCCAGATGCGCCTGACCGCCCGGGAAGAGCATGGCGAAGATCTCGCGGAAGTTCGCATCGACCTTCTCAAAGGTAACTAGGAAGGCCTTACGCATCTTGCGGTCGATAGCCACGGTTATCTTGGTGAGCGCCTTGCGCGCGCTCTCCAGATCGGCCAGCTGCTCCTCGATGTAGTCGGCGCGGCGCTTAAGCTGCTCGTACTCCTCCATGGCAACCTGGTTCACGGGGCCCAGATTGTTGATCTGACGCACGAGCTGGTTGAGCTCGCGCTCGGCGGCATCGCGGTCCGTGGGCGCCGGAAGCATGAGCGCTTCCTCGAGTACCGTGGTGCCATCGGCGGTAATGGCCTTAATGGCGGCCTCCACCTGCACCTCGAGCTTGCCACGCGCGACCTTGAACTCGTTTTGCGCGGCGGCGGCGGTATCGACCCGCTCCTTAGCGCGGGCAACCTCTGCCTTGGCATCCTCGATGGTCTTCTTGAGCGAAGCGGAGTCCGCCTCCTCCAGAGAGGCCTGGTCACGCAGGCGCGCTGCCCAATCCGATGCGCGTTCCAACAGGGCAGAATAGCGTTCGTGCATGGGATCGACGCTGTCTCTTATACACATCTCCGAGCCCACGAGACGCTCATGAATCTC
>URIK01000069.1 GCA_900547855.1 uncultured Collinsella sp.
GTATAAGAGACAGGTTCTTCACTGTTCGTGTTTATTTGAACACATTCGAACATCAACTGCAAGAATTATTTGTTTATCTTTGTTCTTTTTTGAACAAATACCGTTCACGGATGATTGCTGACCGTTTGAGCCCGGCGCGGACGTAGCGACCGCGTATTCAACAAACAAAAGGGCGGCCGAGAACGTGTCTCGGCCGCCCTTCTTACGGTTAATCTTCCAAAGAACGCTTTGCCGCCTACTCAGACTGCCTGCCCTTCTTGGCATGCTTGGACGGAGCACTCAGAAAGCGGCCCGTCAAATAGTTCGCGGGACCGGAGATATCAATCCCCAGCAGGGTGTGCCCCAGCCACAAAAACGCCGCGAGCACCAGCAATGGAATCACGCACGAGGTCACGATCATCACGATGACGCCTTCGATAAGGTCGGTCACCTGCTGCACGATCTCGTCGGTCATCTGCTTGGCGCCGCTGGTCACCGACGTGACGAGGCCCGAGGCACCGTCGGCAAGCTGCTCGAGCACGCTCTTGGACTCTGCGGACTCGGTCTTTTTCTTGCTTGTTTTGGAGCTATCGCTATCTGCCGCACTCGCAGCGTCGGCCGCCTTTTGCTCGGCCGCCTCGATGCTAACGCGATACGTTTCATCGACCTTCTGCGACACCCATACGCTCGCGGGCACGAGCGCCATGCCGATCACGGCAACCACCAGCACGCGCGTCGCCACACGGCGCAGGACAGTGCTCGTGCTCCAGCGCCCGTGAATGCCGAGCGACGCCGCAAAGAGCACCAACGCAAACGGGATTAAGATGCCCAGGCCAACCGACCACAAAATCGTGAGCAAATATTTCTCTAGGTATAGCACGGCAAGCACGATACCAAGGTTGCCTGAAAGCTGTGCGAGCTGCTCGGCAACCGGCGTTCCCGTATCACCCGGCAGCGCGGTAATGCCCGCAGACAGCGCCACGCACGAGGTCGTGAGCGCCAGTACGTTACCTTTCTTTTGATCGATGACCTCGATGGTGGAGTCCCAAGTTTTGGTATCGGCAAAATGCGGACGAGCTACAAAGCCCGACAGCAGCGCCAGTACCACGAGCGCAACGATAAAGCCAATCTGCAGCTTTTTGTTTGCGCACACGACATCGGACAGGCTGGGCTGCAACTCTGTTACCGTCGTGCGCTCGGTTATCTGGACAGGACGTCCATAAGCCATCTCGTGCGCATCTGTCTTTTGAATCAATCCGTTGTCCGGCATTTGGACACCTCCTCATTCCGGCCTGCATTGCGGATGGAAGTATACCCACCCATCGAAAAACCGAACGGGAGGGCGTGCAGAAGCTCCAAGACTGCCCCCAACGACTAGTCATTTAAGAACGTCCTCAATGACTATCTCGGGATGAGTTGCGGTGGAATAGGGATTGTTTTGCGCCCGCCGGCCCCTATTCAGTCCCCATTTCACCGCAACTTGGAGGAGGACAGAAAAAGCCCTGCCGCGGGTAGCGGCAGGGCTTTTGGAAGGGGACTTGGTTGTGAGGCTCGTTAGGCGAGCTTGGCCTCGAGCTCGGCGATGCGCTTGTAGGCATCGATGGTAAAGCGGGTCTGCTTCTCCAGGATCATAGTGGTCATGAGAGTGTCCTGAGCGTGAGCCATGATGAAGGTCATCTCCATCTCGCCACCGCCGGCCTCCTGCGAAAGCAGTTTGGTCTGCGTGTCGTGGGCACCGATGAGCGCATCGCTGGCATCCTTGTGCAGCTGTTCGGCCTTCTCAAAGTCACCCTCGCGAGCAGCATCGAGCGCTGCAAGCAGATCGGTCTGGGCGTCACCTGCGTATGCGACGATCTCGAATCCAACCATCGAGATTTCTTCTTTGGTTGCCATATTGCGTTCCTTTCACATATGAACCAATGGAGAGCATCGCGTCCGGGCATACGCGCTGCGTTGTGTATGACAGAAACAATAACATTCAAACAAAAAAGAACAGCTCAAAACGTAATTTCGAGCTATGAACGGTCACTTTTCGCCCGTGAACGGTTTTTAAACCAATCTGAACAATATCAAACACAATTATCGGCAACCCAAACAGGACCGCACCCTAACACAAATCGCGCACCGTATCGCCCTCTACAAGCACACCGGGGATCAGCATGTGCTCCACGCCAGACGCACCCCCATCGGCGCCGGCAATCTTGTCGACCGCCCACATGCCGACGCGCTTGTTGTCAAAGCGCACCGTGGTCAGGCGACAATCGGGCACGATATCGCCCAGGCTGTCATCAACACCCGCCACGCTCACGTCCTCGGGCACACGCCTTCCGCACGACTCGAGCCCGCGAATGCAGCCGTATGCCATGGCATCGTTGGAAGCATAAATGGCCGTACAGGTCGGATCTTCCGCCAGAGCCTGACCGGCAGCATATCCGCTCTGTGCCGTCCAATCCCCACGGACGAGTCGCGGCGGCTCAATTCCATGCGCGCGCAATGTCTCGCGCCAGCCTTCCTCGCGCCGCATGCCCGAAAGCGAGCGCTCGGGACACGAGATAAAGTGCACGGTTTTGTGCCCCCGCCCCAGCAAGTACTCGACCACCTGGCGCGAGCAATCGAACTGGTCGTTATCGACCGTTGAACAGAGCGGATGCTCCAGCATCGTAACGAGCACCGTCTGCATGCCGGGCAGCGGCTCGAAGGTGCCAAAGTCCGCCGGCATGCGATTCATGATCACGACCATGCCGTCTACCGGCAGCGCGCTCATGCGCGACGATGCGCTCTCGAGGGTATACGGATGCCCATCTACTTTAGTGAGGGTGATGGCATAGCCATGTTTGTCGGCCGCGGCGGCAAAGCCCTCCATACGGTCGAGGTTGCCGGTACCGGTAATGTTGAACATGGCGACGCCGACGGTCTTAAACTTGCCACGGCGCAGCGATCGACCGGCAAAATTGGGGCGATACCCCAGCTCGCGCATGGCGGCACGCACGCGTTCCTTGGTCTCGGGGCGCACACTGGGCGAATCGTGCACGGTGCGCGAGACCGTCTGCTCCGAGACGCCCGCGAGGCGCGCCACGTCTTTGACGGATACCGATTTTTTAACAGCGGCCATAGGTCGATCTTTCTATGTCAACGATGCCATTGGTGGCACCCTACGCAGTCAAATGAAACGTCTTCAAGTATATCTAACGCCTCCCCCACCATACGCTCACCACCCAAAACCTACCGTTCACCGACATTTTTGCTTCCCCGAACGGCTTTTGTCGCCCAAATGTTAACGTTGCCATTGTGCAAACACAGAGCCACCGGGCGGCTCAAACGTTTACGCGTAAGGAATCGACGGTTCGCAGGCACAGGAACCACCGGTTCGCGTCTTTTTTTGTGTCACAAAATGGTAACGTCAACATTTTGGCAACCGAACGTCAAAAGCTACCATCGTTGCTAACCCACCGACTCTTAGGAGCATTGCATGGAGCAACTCATCGCCATCATCGAAAAGGGCCAGCCCTTTTTCAACGCGATCGCCCGCAACAAGTACCTCAAGGCGATCCGCGACGGCTTTATCTCCGTCATCCCCATCATCATCTTCTCGTCCATCTTCTGCCTGGTAGCCTCGGTCCCCAACATCTGGGGTTTCTACTGGCCCGATGACATCAACAACGCTCTGTGGAAGTGCTACAACTACTCCATGGGCATCCTGGCCATCGCCTGCGCCGCCACCACGGCCAAGCACTTCGCCGACGCTCAGAACCGCGCCCTGCCCAAGAATAACCAGATTAACTTTATCTCATGCATGTGCGCGGCCATCATCGGCTTCTTGCTCCTTTCGAGCGACACGGTCGCCACGGACGCCGCCAGCGGCTTCAACACCACCTACCTTGGTTCCAAGGGCCTGCTGACCGCCTTCATCGCTGCGTTTGTGACCGGCATCATCTACAAGTTCTTTATCAAGCGCAACATCACCGTCAAGATGCCCGAGCAGGTTCCGCCCAACATCTCGCAGACCTTTAAGGACATCATCCCCTTCTCCGTCTGCATCACCGTCTTTTGGGTTTTTGACATCGTCTTCCGCGCTGCTTTTGGCTTCTGCTTTGCCCAGGGTGTCATCCAGGTGTTCCAGCCCCTGTTCACCGCTGCCGACGGCTATATCGGCCTCGCTGTGATTTACGGCGCCATGAGCCTCTTCTGGTTCGTCGGCGTCCACGGCCCCTCGATCGTCGAGCCCGCCATCGCCGCCGCTCTCGTTGCCAACATGACCGACAACCTAGCTGCGTTCCAGGCCGGCCAGCACGCTTCCGCTGTCCTGACCCAGGGTGCCCAGTACTTCGTCGTCTGCATGGGCGGCACCGGCGCCACGCTCGTCCTGGTCTTTATGTTCTGCTTCCTGGCCAAGTCTCAGGAGATGCGCGCCGTCGGTAAGGCCGCCATCGTCCCCGTCTGCTTTGCCGTCAACGAGCCGCTGCTGTTCGCCGCACCCATCGTGCTCAACCCCGTCTTCTTTGTCCCGTTTGTCTTTGCCCCGATCGCCAACATCTGGATCCTCAAGATCTTTATCGACTTCTTGGGCATGAACGGCTTTATGTACACCCTGCCTTGGACCGTCCCCGGCCCCATCGGCACCATCATGGGCCTGGGCTTCCAGCCGCTCGCCTTTGTGATGCTCGCCATCATCCTGGTCGTCGACTTTGCCCTGTACTATCCGTTCTTCCGTGCCTATGACGCCCAGAAGTGCGCCGAGGAGGCCGAGATCTCCCAGGAGGAGCTCGCCGCCAAGAACGCCGAGAAAGCCGCCAAGCTCAACGATGCCTTCCAGGGCAAGGCTGACGCCAAGAGCGTTGCCGCCGGCGCTGCTGCCGAGGCCGTGAAGGCCGACTCCCCCGCCGCTTCCGCAGCACCCGCTGCCGAGACAACGACCGCCAGCGACCTCAACGGCAAGCGCGTGCTCGTGCTCTGCCAGGGCGGCGGAACCTCGGGCCTGCTCGCCAACGCGCTGGCCAAGGCCGCCAAGGAGCGCGGCATTAACCTCGAGACCGCTGCCGAGGCCTATGGCAACCACGTGGACATGCTCCCCGACTTTGACCTGGTCGTCCTGGCCCCGCAGGCCGCAAGCTACCTGGCCGACCTGCAGAAGGACTGTGAGCGCGTGGGCAACAAGTGCGTCGCCTGCCGTGGCAAGCAGTACATCGAGCTCTCCCAGAACGGCGACAAGTCTCTCGCCTTCGTGAGTGAGCAACTTTCGAAGTAAGTAACGCCCAGGGCCAGCCGACCATCCAAGACCGGCTGGCCCTTCGATTTAGACGATTGGATCATCATGTCCGTTAATCCTGCTAGCGTCACCAACCCGCCCGCGCAGTTTCCCGAGGACTTTGTCTTTGGCGGCGCCACCGCTGCCTACCAGGTAGAGGGCGAGACCCGCACTCACGGTAAGGGCAAGGTTGCCTGGGACGACTTTCTGGAGGCCCAGGGGCGCTTCTCCCCCGATCCCGCTTCGGACTTCTACAACCAGTACCCCGTCGACCTGGAGCTGTGCGAGGAGTTCGGCATCAACGGCATTCGCCTCTCCATCGCCTGGAGCCGCATCTTCCCCAACGGCACCGGCGAAATCAACCCCGAGGGCGTCCAGTTCTACCACGATCTCTTCGCCGAGTGCCACAAGCACCACGTTGAGCCGTTCGTCACGCTGCATCACTTTGACACGCCGCTTCCCCTCTTTGAGAAGGGCGACTTCCTCAACCGCGAGACCATAGACGCCTTTGTAGACTTTGCCACCTTCTGCTTTAAGGAGTACGCCGACCAGGTGACCTACTGGTTCACCTTTAACGAGATCTGGGCCGACGCCTCCAACACCTACATCGAGGGCACCTTCCCCGGTGGCGTCAAGGCGCATCTGGCCGAGGCCTTCCAGTGCGAGCACAACATGATGCTCGCCCACGCCAAGGCCGTGCTGGCCTTCCACAACGGCGGCTTTAAGGGCAAAATCGGCGTCATCCAGTCGCTGGAGTTTAAGTACCCGCTCAACGAGAACGACCCCGCCGACATCAAAGCCGCCAACAACGAGCACGTGCTGCAAAACCAGTTCTTGCTCGACGCCACCTTCCGCGGCGACTATGCGCCCGACACCCTCGAGTGCGCCAACCGCCTGGCTGCCGTCTCGGGCGGCACCATCGAGATCCTAGACGAGGATCTGGAAATCATGCGCGAGGCCGCGCTCTACAACGACTACCTGGGCGTTAACAACTACCAGTGCCGCTTCTTGAAGGCTTACGACGGCGAGAACGACCTGCACCACAACGGTACGGGCGAGAAGGGCACTGGCCGCTGGCGCGTTAAGGGTATTGGCGAGCATGTGAACAAGCCTGGCATCCCCACCACCGACTGGGACTGGATCATCTATCCCGAGGGCCTGTTCGATCTGCTCGTCTACATTAAGCAGCGCTACCCCAACTACAAGCAGATTTTCATCACCGAGAACGGCATGGGCTACAAGGACCCCTACAAGGACGGTTTTGTGGACGACCAGCCGCGCATCGACTACATCGAGCAGCACCTGCGTTGGCTGCTCAAGGCCATGGAGGTGGGCGTCAACGTGGGCGGCTACTTCCTGTGGAGCCTGCAGGATCAGTTCTCCTGGACCAATGGCTACAACAAGCGTTACGGCTTCTTTTACGTTGACTTTGAAACCCAGAAGCGCACGCCCAAGGCAAGCGCCTACTGGTACAAGCACGTGGCGCAGACCCGTCGTCTGGACTAGTGGCTGGCGGGGTTGCCCGCTCACACAACCTGTCCCCATTTCTCAGCCGGGGGCGGCACGTCACACGGCGCGCCGCCCCCGGTCTTTTTGTTTTTGGGCTGGTCGGGAGCCGTTTGTCTCGATCTGTAACATCTAGCCGAGTTTTTTGGTCCTAGCTGTTACAGATTGAGACGAACAGGATTGCTCTTTCCGAAGAATCTAAATCTGTAACACGTAGCCCGCTTTTGACCGTCTACCTGTTACAAATCGAGACAAACGGAGTAGGACCTAACCCCGTATGTCCCTAACAGTCGAGCGTTCGACCAGCGTACTCGGCACATGAATCGCCTCGATAGACGAGCTCTCTCCAATCGCCGCCTCAAACGCAAGCTTACCGACACCGCGCAAATCAAATCGCAGCGTCGTCAGCCGATTGTGAGGAACAAGTCCCTCGAGTGCGTCGTCGATACCAACCACGCTCACGTCGTCGGGCACGGACAGGCCCGCGTTCTCGAGCGCGGCGATAACGCCCAGCGCCATCTGGTCATTTGCCGCAAGCACGGCAGTCGGCGCCTGCGACCCGCCGGCAAGCACCTCGGCCGCAATCCGCTCGCCCATGGCGTACCCACTGTCCGCACTCCAATCGCCACGCAGCATCGGAGCGGCATCGACATGAGCACGACCCAGCGTATCGCGCCAACCGGCCTCACGAAAACGCGAGGAAATCGAGTTTTCCGGACCCGCCACAAACCGCATATTCGAGTGACCATGTTCCAGCAGATAATTGGTCAACAGCTCGCACGAACCATACTGGTCGGAGTCGATCGTCGTGCAGCGTGGATGCGCATACATGGACAGGATGACCGTTCGCACTCCCGGCTGGGGAACAAACTCCTCAAAATCGGGAGCCATGCGGTTCATGTTGAGAATCATGCCGTCGACGGGTCGCTCGACCATGCGGCGCGAGGCATCGGCAAGTGCATAGGGCTTGTCGCCGCCCATCTCGATCATAGTGACGGCAAAATCGTGCTCGCGCGCCGCTTGCATGATACCCTCGAGCGTCGCCAGGTTACCGACACGTGTGATGTTGTACATGCACAGGCCAATAGAACGATACGACCCGCCGCGCAACGCCGCTCCAGCAAAATTGGGACGAAAGCCCAGCTCTTCCATGGCGGCCAGCACACGCTTGCGCGTCTTTTCCGTCACGTTGGGCATACCGTTGACCACGCGAGACACAGTCTGGCGGCTCACGCCAGCGAGCGCCGCAACCTCTGCCGCGCTCGCCGAACGACCATTCCTTGTCTGCTGATCCATGCCTTCCACGCTAACCTGCTTCCCAACTATTCCCCGCGCCCATGGCGCATCGTACATACATTGATAACGTGCTCATGATACCCGAGCCATATACCACAACATGAAAACTTCTGTCAATCAAAACCGCTTACCGAACAAATACAACCGTTCGCGGCTGTTTGAAGTTGTTTTGTTTCTATACATCCCAGCCGGATGTTAACGTGCTCATTGTCAAATGTTCACGTGCTCATTTTGGTTCTAATCATTTTAAGATAGTGTTTATCGGGCTTTTTCACCGCTGAACGCTAACCAGGGAGCCTCCTGAGCGCAAACGCACAATATCGAACAGCGAGACGAGAGGGTGTATGCATATGTCTTTGCTAAACCGCGTACAGCAGCTGCCGAAGGGCTTTGTTTGGGGCGCCGCAACCGCCGCGTACCAAACGGAAGGTTCCACGAAGGTGGCAGGCAAGGGTAAGACCATGTGGGACGATTACCTTGTCGCCCAGGGTCGCTTTTTGCCCGACCCGGCCAGTGATTTCTACAACCGCTACGAGGAGGATATCCGCCTTTCTGCCGAGCATGGACTCAACGCCATTCGTGTGTCCATCGCCTGGACCCGCATCTTCCCCAACGGCGACGATGCCGAACCCCTCGCCGAGGGCGTTAAGCACTACCACGAGCTGTTCGCCTGCTGCAAAAAGTATGGCGTCGAGCCCTATGTGTCCCTGCATCACTTTGACTCCCCCGCCGCCCTGTTCAACCAGGGCGACTGGCTCAACCGCAAGACCGTCGACGCCTATGTGCGCTATGCCGAGTTCTGCTTCCGCGAGTTCCGCGAGGTCAAGAATTGGTTCACCATCAACGAGCTCATCAGCCTCTCGCACTCCCAATACATCCAAGGCAACTTCCCGCCCAACCATCACTTTGATGTGACGAGCGGCATCCAGAGCCAGCACAACGAGCTCGTTGCCCACGCCCGCGCCGTCAACCTGTATAAGGATCTTGACGAGACCGAGCACCTGGGCGGACGCATTGGCATGGTCAACGTCCTGACGCCGGCATATCCTGCCACCGACTCGCCCGCCGACCAGCACGCCGCCGACCTGTACAACGCCTTCTACACCGACTTCATCATGGACGGCGCCTTCCTGGGTCACTACTCCGCGCGCACCCTCTCACTCATCAACGAGATTCTGCGTGCCAACAACGCCACACTTACGGTTGAGGACAGCGACATGGAGGAGCTCGCCAAGGCGGCGCCCCGCAACGATATGTTCGGCCTCAACTACTATCAGTCGGCGTTTATCGCCGCCTACGATGGCGAGTCAACCAACAGCTTTAACGGCACCGGAGACAAGGGCACCTCGTGCTTTAAGTTTAAGGGCGTCGGGCAGCAGGTCGATATGCCGGGTATCCCCACCACCGACTGGGATTGGCTCATCTACCCGCAAGGCCTCTACGACACGCTCAAGCACATCAGCGCCACCTATCCCAACCTCCCCGTCATCTATATCACCGAAAACGGCCTGGGCCACAAGGACCCCGAGCCCGACGCAAACGGCATCGTCGCCGATCCCGAGCGCATCGACTTTGTCGACCAGCACATGGAGAAGGTGCTCCAGGCGCGCGCCGAGGGCGTCGACGTCCAGGGCCTGTCTCTTATACACATCTGACGCTGCCGACGACTAGTCGAGTGTAGAT
>URIK01000070.1 GCA_900547855.1 uncultured Collinsella sp.
CGACTAGTCGTCGGCAGCGTCAGATGTGTATAAGAGACAGCTCCTGCACGGCTACGAGGAGTGGGGCGAGGCCGTCCTCGATCGCCTGCGCGGTATGTACGCCTTCGTCATCTGGGACAAAAAGAAGAACAAGCTTTTTGGCGCCCGCGACATCTTTGGCATCAAGCCGCTTTACTACTATCCCATGGCCGATGCGGGCGACGGCGCTCCGGGCGTGCTCTTTGGTTCCGAGATCAAGAGCTTCCTGGACTACCCGCACTTCCACAAGGCGGTCAACAAAAAGGCTCTGCGTCCGTACATGACGCTGCAGTATTCGGCAACCGAGGAGACCTTCTTCGAGGGTGTCTACAAGCTGCCGCCGGCGCACTACTTTACCGTCGATATCCCGACCGGCAAGATGAACATCGAGCGCTACTGGGATTGCGATTACTCTGCCGTCGAGAAGCCGTTCGAGGAGTATGTCGACGAGCTGGACGAGGTCGTGCACGAGAGCGTCGAGGCCCATCGCATCGCCGACGTCAAGGTCGCGTCGTTCCTCTCCGGTGGCGTCGACTCCAGCTACATCGCCGCTTGCCTCATGCCCGACAAGACCTTCTCGGTGGGCTTTGACTACAAGAACTTCAACGAGACCAACTACGCCAAGGAGCTTTCCGATAAGCTCGGCGTCGAGAACGTTCGCAAGATGATTACCGCCGACGAGTTTTTCGGTGCTCTCGAGGACATCCAGTATCACATGGACGAGCCGCAGTCCAACCTGTCTTCCGTGCCGCTGTGGTTCTTGGCCGAGATGGCCCGCAAGGACGTCACCGTCGTGCTTTCGGGCGAAGGCGCCGACGAGCTCTTTGGCGGCTACGCCTACTACGAGGATACGGTCCCGGTGCGCAAGTACAAAAAGATGGTGCCGCTGCCCATCCGTCGCGCGCTCGGTAACCTGGCGCTGCATATGCCGTACTTCAAGGGACATAACTTCCTGGTCAAGGGTGCCGAGATCCCCGAGAAGTCGTTCCTGGGACAGGCTCTGGTATGGCCGGAACGCGAGGTCGACGGCGTGCTCAAGCCCGAGTACAACACCGGCGACGGCGCCTTCGAGCTCGCTGCACCCATCTACGCACGCGTGAAGGGTCAGCCCGAGCTGGTCAAGAAGCAGTACCTGGACATGAACATGTGGCTCCCGGGCGACATTCTGCTCAAGGCCGACAAGATGTGCATGGCGCACTCGCTGGAGCTGCGCGTACCCTTCCTGGACCGCAAAGTCATGGAATTCGCCGAGCACATTCCCGACCGCTACCGCATCAACGAGAACGGCAACAAACAGGTACTCCGCCACGCTGCCAACAAGTCGCTGCCCGATGAGTGGGCCACCCGTCCCAAGGTGGGCTTCCCGGTGCCGATTGTCTACTGGCTGCGCGAGCAAAAGTGGTACGACTATGTCAAGGAGTACTTCACCGCGCCGTGGGCAAGCGAGTTCTTCAATACCGACGAGCTTATGCACCTGCTCGATCTGCACTTTGCGGGCAAGGGCGATTTCCAGCGCAAGATCTATACGCCGCTCGTGTTCCTAGTGTGGTACAAGCGCTTCTTTATCGACGAGGGCCAGCCTTCTGTTCAGGCTGCCTAGCCTCGGCTTACGAACGCCTGCGCGTAACGGCTCCTCCGGGAGCCGTTTTTGCGCGAGCACGTTTCAGTTACTATGAAAACCGTCCCTGCCAAATGGCTGAGAAAGGTGAAAGATGCACCATTCGGATTCCGCGACCGTGACCACGGTCGATACGCTTGCCAAGCTTCTCGATGTGTGCGGCGAGCTGCGCGCATCAGAGCAGGTTGACGAGCGTGCCGTGACCGGTTGCTCGTTTGATTCGCGCGCGGTCTCGGCAGGTGACGTGTTCTTCTGTAAAGGTGCTGCCTTTAAGCCCGCGTTTTTGAGTATGGCGCTCGATGCGGGCGCCGTCGCATTTGTGTGCGAGGAGTCGCTGGTCGAGTCTCTGGAGCCGCTGGCGCAGGAGAGCGGTGCTGCGATGCTGGTTGTTGATAGTGTTCGCACGGCCATGGCCCTGCTGCCGCCGGAGGTCTACGACCGTCCTGACCACGACGTCAAGATCGTGGGCATCACCGGCACCAAGGGAAAGACCACGGCCGCTTTTATGCTCCAGTCCATCATCAAGGCGGCGGGCGAGTCCTGCGGCATGATCGGCTCGGTGAACACCGACGATGGTATCGAGTGCTACGAGAGCACCAATACTACGCCCGAGGCCCCCGAGGTCTGGCGCCATATCGCCAACTGCCGCACGTCCGGTCGCCAGTCCATGGTCATGGAGGTCTCGAGCCAGGCGCTCAAGTACCAACGCGTCGAGAATCTGCCGTTTGACGTGGCGTGCTTCCTCAACATCGGCCGCGACCACATCTCGCCGATCGAACACCCCACGTTTGAGGATTATTTTGAGAGCAAACTCAGGATCTTTGACCAGGCAAAGACCGCCGTGGTGAATCTAGGCACCGAAGAGGTTGACCGTGTGCTAGAGGCAGCGTCGACGGCCGATCGCTTGGTGACCGTTGGCGTCGAGCATCCCGAGGCGAGCCTGTGGGCAAGCGACGTACGCATGGTCGGCTTTAGTATCGAGTTCAACTTGCATGGCCTGTGTGCCGACGAGTCCGAGACGGGGGAGAAGGTCCTGCTGGGCATCGCGGGCGACTTTAACGTGGAAAACGCGCTGGTCGCTATCGCCGCTGCGCGCGAGATCGGCATCGGTATCGAGGCTATCAAGAAGGGCCTCTCCAAACTGCGTGTGCCGGGCCGTATGGAGGTCGTGGAGTCGAAGGACGGCCGCGTGATCTGCGTTGTCGACTATGCGCACAACCAGCTTTCGTTCCGTTCGCTTTTCTCGTCGGTGAAGCGCGCGTTTCCCGCTAGCCCCGTCATTGCGCTGTTTGGCGCTGCCGGCGGCAAGGCGCAGGAGCGCCGCGAGCAGCTTCCGCGCGAGGCCGCACCGTATTCCGACCTGATGATCTTTGCCAACGAGGATCCAGCTCACGAGGACCCGATGAAGGTCTGTCGCGAGCTTGCCGAGCATGTTCCCGACGATACGCCGAACAAGATCATCCTCGACCGCGAAGCCGCTGTGCATGCGGCGTTCAAGGCGGCGCGCGAGGAGTACGTCAACCCCGATGCTCCCACCATTGTCTTGCTGCTGGCAAAGGGTGACGAGGAGCTCATGCACGTGGGCGACGAGTTCGTGCCCATCGAGAGCGACCTTTCGTTGGCCAATCGCCTGATCGATGTTACCCAGTTTGACTAATGAACCATGATGGCGGCGGCGCCCTGAGTGCGCTGTCGCCATAAGCGTGTTCCCTCAATCAAAACATGCCGTCCAAGTCCAAACCCTTCTACGTAAACGGAGTAACCATGTCCCACAATACCCTGCCGACCGTTGCCGAGCTTTCGGGCGAGATGCGCGAGCGCTTGGCCACGGTCAAGTACGTCTTTACCGATCTGGATGCCACGATGCTTGCACCCGGCTCGTGCGTGCTACGCGACAACGACGGCAACCCCTCGACCAAACTCGTCGAGGCCGTCGTGGCGCTCGCTCGCGCTGGTATTCAGGTGGTTCCCACCTCGGGCCGCAACCGTACCATGATCCACGAGGACGCGCGCGTGCTCGGCCTCAACTCCTACATCGGCGAGATGGGCGGCCTGGTCATGTACGACCTCAAAGCCAACGATTGGGAGTATCTGACCGGCGACATGCCCTACGACCCCTCTTGCGGCCTCACGCCGCACCAGGTGATCGAGCAGACCGGCGTGTGCGAGAAGATCCTTGCCCGCTGGCCGCACAAGATCGAATACCACAACGACATGTCGACCGGCTACAAGTACCGTGAGGTCACCGTCGGCATGCGCGGCGATGTGCCCGACGATGAGGTTCAGGCCATCCTGGACGAGGCCGGCTGCGGTCTGATCTGGGCTTGCAACGGCCATCTGACGCATCTGTCCAAGCCGACGACGCTCGAGCTCGATCGCGTCGAGGACGGTCGCGCATTCAATATCAACCCCGCGGGCCTCAACAAAGGCGTCGCCATTGCGCGCTTCTGCGAGCACCTGGGGATCGAGCGCGAGGAGACACTCGCGCTCGGCGACTCCGAGTCCGACTTCTACATGGCCGATCACGTGGGCACGTTCTGCTTGGTCGAGAATGGCCTGACGAGCGCCGGCGCGCCCGAGTTCCTGGCTGCTTGCGAGAATGCTTTCGTTACGCGAGGCAAAATTGTCGACGGTTGGGCGGCGACGGCAGAGCTGCTGGTCGCGGCGCGTTCGTAGCGCGCCGCCGCCGCACTTGGACATGTCTTTTCGAGAGAGACTGGTGAGGTAATGTCCGATATCGAGAATCCGGCAGGCGACACGCGCCCGATTGGCGTGTTCGATTCTGGTTTGGGCGGTCTGACGGTTGCGCGCGCCATCGCGACGGCGCTGCCGCACGAGTCCGTCTACTACTTTGGCGACACCAAGCGCTGCCCCTACGGCACCCGTACCGAGGATGAGGTGCGCTCGTTTGCGTTGCAGGCGGGTCGTTGGCTTTCGAAGCACGACGTCAAGATTATGGTCATCGCCTGCAACACGGCGACCGCTGCGGCCTTGCGTCTGGCCCAGCAGGTGCTCGACGTTCCCGTGATCGGCGTGATCGCGCCGGGTGCCCGTGCGGCAATCAACAGCACCCGCTCGCGTCGCGTGGGCGTGCTCGCCACCAACCTCACCATTCGCTCGGGCGCCTACACGCGCGCCATTCAGGACCTGGATGCCGGCGTCGATGTATACGGCTGTCCTGCCTCGAGCTTTGTCGAGGTTGTCGAACACGAGCTCGCCTCGGGTGCACATCTGCAGGAACAGTGGCTTGAGAACGAGGATATCTTCGATACGCCTGCCGTGCGTGCGCTGGTGGGTGCCACGGTTGAGCCGCTGCGCGACCACGGTATCGATACCGTGGTACTCGGCTGTACGCATTTTCCGCTGTTGGTGGGACCTATCCGGCATGCGCTGGGGCCTGGGGTGCGCGTCGTGAGTTCCGCCGAGGAGACCACGCGCGAGCTGACCGATATCCTCACGCGCCGCGAGCAGCTGGCGGGCGACGCCGCCGAGCCGCAGCATCGTTTTGCCACGACGGCCGATAACATTGCCGAGTTTGCGGTGGCGGGTAGCTTTATCTTTGGTCAGCCGCTCAAGAGCATCGAACATATCGATATCGATGAGCTGAAATAGATGTAAGGCAGCCGTCAAGGCCTTCGCCACATCTTTTGCCGAAAGGATATTTCTATGGAGTACATGCAGGTCAACCGCGCCAACGGTCGCGCCGCCAACGAGTTGCGCCCCGTTAAGCTCACCCGTGGTGTTATGAAGCATGCCCACGGTTCGTGCCTGGCCGAGTTTGGCGATACGCGCGTGCTGTGCGCTGCCACCATCGAGGAGGGCGTGCCGGGCTGGCGCAAGGGCGCCAAGGCCGGTTGGGTAACGGCGGAGTACGCCATGCTGCCGACATCGACCGGCAAGCGCTGCAAGCGCGAGCATGCCAACCGCAAGGGCCGCTCCATGGAGATCGAGCGCCTCATCGGTCGCAGCCTGCGTACCGTCGTCAATATGAAGGCACTCGGCGAGTACACCGTCACCGTTGACTGCGATGTGATTCAGGCCGATGGCGGCACGCGAACGGCGAGCATTACCGGCGCCTGGGTGGCACTGCACGACGCCCTTGCCATGTGGGTCGAGGCGGGTAAGCTCGAGCGCATCCCGCTCACGGGCCAGGTCGCCGCGATTTCCATGGGCGTTGTCGACGGCAACACCCTGCTCGACCTCGATTATTCCGAGGACAGTCACGCCGAGGTCGACATGAACCTTGTCGCCACCGATACCGGTGAGATGATCGAACTCCAGGGTACTGGCGAGCAGGCGCCCTTCGACCGCAAGCGCCTCAATGCCCTGCTCGACCTGGGCGACAAGGGTATCGCCGAGCTCATCGAGCTTCAGCGCCAAGCCATCGCCTAACCTGCCAAAAAGGGACAGGTTTATTTTGGTAGGTTTTACCTGTGGAGACGTCTGGACACAAGACTGCCGTTGATTGAGAGGGGAGAGGCGGAGTCCCTCGTCGCCCTCGGCTCGGCATTGCTTTAGAGACAAGGAGGCCAGTCATGGCACTTGAGAAGATTGACATCGACACCCTCGACCCGGCGGCGACCATCGTCGTGGCAACGGGCAACGCCCATAAGCTCACCGAGATCGAGGCCATTTTGGGCAAGGTCATGCCCGAGGTGCGCTTTGTGGCGCTCGGCCAGCTGGGTGATTTTGAGGATCCCGAGGAAAACGGCACGACGTTTTTGGAGAACGCCATCATCAAGGCCCAAGCCGCGGTTGAGGAGACGGGCCTTATGGCCATTGCCGACGATTCGGGCTTGGTCGTCGACGCGCTGGGCGGTGAGCCCGGTGTGTATAGCGCGCGCTATGCGGGCGTGCACGGCGACGATGCCGCCAACAACGCCAAGCTTCTCGTTAACCTGGAAGGCGTGGCAGATGAGGACCGCACCGCGCGCTTTATGAGCGTCGTCGCGCTCATCGACACGGATGGTCTGGTTACCTATGGCGAGGGCGCCTGCGAGGGCGTTATCGCGCACGAGGGCCGCGGCGATCACGGCTTTGGCTACGACCCGCTGTTCCTGCCGGTCGACACGCCGGGCAAGACCATGGCCGAGCTGACGGCTGACGAGAAGAACGCCATCAGCCATCGTTTCCACGCGCTCGAGCATCTGTCCGCCAAGCTGACGGGCGAGGAGTAGACCGTGCGTGCGGTGGTGCAGCGCGTGCTCAACGCCGGCGTGACGGTCGACGGCGAGTGCGTGGGCCGCATTGGACGCGGCTACCTGGTGCTGCTGGGTGTGGGCCATGGCGATACGCGTGCCGAGGCCGACAAGCTGTGGGGCAAGCTCCGCGGGCTGCGCATCAACGAGGACGAGAACGGCAAGACCAACTTGGCGCTTGCCGATGTCGACGGCGAGGTGCTCGTGGTGTCGCAGTTCACGCTGTTCGCCGACTGCCGCCACGGTCGCCGTCCGTCGTTTACGGATGCCGGCGCACCCGATGTTGCCAACGAGCTCTACGAGTACTTCCTGACGCTTGTGCACGAGGACGTTGAGCATGTGGCGCACGGTATCTTTGGCGCCGACATGAAGGTCGACCTGGTCAACGACGGCCCATTCACCATCGTCTTGGACACCGACAACCTTTAGGTTACGCGGTTTTACCAAACCGCGTAACAACTGGTCATGCGAGGTTGTCGTCTGGTACGTATTTGGGACGGGGCTTATTTAGCTACTTGCGTATGGCCACAACAGGGTGCTATAGTATTAGAGTTTTGTCTATCTTAGGGGTATTATCCCCTTTTTGAATTGCACCTTCTGGAGGCCCTGTTCATGGAAGAGATGGAAGTCAATCACGTCGACGACATCCACGAGAAGCTGACCGATATGGTGGGCGATCGCGTCAAGGTTAAGGCCAACATGGGCCGTACCCGCGTCGTCGAGCGCATGGGCACCATCAAGAGCGTCCACCCCGCCGTCTTTATCGTCGAGGTTGACGAGCGTCGCGGCCGCAAGTCGCGTCAGTCCTACCAGTACATCGATGTCCTCACCGGCCAGGTCGAGCTGTTCGACCCCGAGAGCGGCGAGCATATCTTTACCCCGCTCGGCAATCAGCTCGAGGAGCATTAACGGTGACCGATCGGTCCCTGACTCTTTCCGCGCCGGCAAAGATTAACCTCTACCTGGGGGTTCATACCGAGCGCGATGACCGCGGCTACCACAGGGTTGATTCCCTGATGGCAGCCGTCGGTCTTTCCGATACCGTGACGGTCACGCCGGCGCAGGCGCTGACCGTCCAGACGGTTCCGGCATCAGATTTTCCCATGCAAAAGAATACGGCGTATCGGGCTGCGGTTGCTATGGTCGATCATTATGGTCGCGAGGCAAACATCTGCGTGACGATTGAGAAGCGCATTCCATTGTGCGCCGGCTTGGGCGGTCCCTCGACGGATGCGGCCGCGGTCATTGTCGCCTTGGCGGAGCTCTGGGGCATTGATCGCACCGACCCAGGGCTCGACGATATTGCGCGGGGCATTGGTGCCGACGTCCCGTTCTTTTTGCACGCGAGTCCTGCGTTCTACGTAGGTGGGGGAGACGTGCTGGCAACTGAGTACCCCGCGCTGCCCGCGACGCCCGTCGTGCTGGTCAAGCCGCGCGAGGCAAGTGTTTCGACAATTGAAGCCTATCGACGTTTTGACGAGGCCTGGGTGCCTGCGGACAAGCCCGGCGCGATAGCTTCTGCCTTGCGTGCTGGTGATGCCGAGACGGCATATGCACTCATCCATAACAACCTTGGTGTCATTTCCGCACAGATGGAGTCGCAGATTCAAACGGTCCTCGACTGGCTGCGTAAACAGGACGGAACCGTTGCTGTAGATGTGTGCGGATCGGGTGCCTGCTCGTTTGCCATTTGCGACACCGCTGCCACGGCCGAAAGGCTTGCCGATGCTGCCCAGCAAAATGGCTGGTGGGCCTGCGCGACTGAGCTTATTCCCAACACGGTTCAAATCGACGCTTCAAAGAAATAAAAATTTCTCTAGCACGCGGCGAAAATCTTTGTTACTATAGTCGAGCTAACGGGTTGTGGCTCAGTTTGGTAGAGCACTGCGTTCGGGACGCAGGGGTCGCTGGTTCAAATCCAGTCAACCCGACCAGAGCATGAGGAGGGACCGCTTCTTGCGGTCCCTTTTTTTAGCTAGTGTTGTGATACCGCGATACCCGCGGTATACTCATTCGAGCTTGTCTCGCTGTATTGTGGAGGTCTACATGTTTGGACTGAGGGCTCCTGAGCTCATCATTATTCTCGTCGTTGTCCTGATTATCTTCGGGCCCAAGAACCTGCCGAAGCTCGGCAAGTCCCTCGGCTCTACCGTCAAGAATATCCGTGAGGGTATGGAGGGCGACGATAAGGCCGAGACCAAGCAGGCCGAGGAGGTCGTGGTCGAGCAGTCCGAGGAGGACAAAGAGATCGCTGAGCTCGAGGCCAAGCTCGCTGCTGCCAAGAAGAAGCAGGCAGAGGACAGCGACGCGGACGCAGAGTAGTCCCATCCCTTTGGGGTGAGCACCTGACCGGCTTGCCCGCAGGCTAGCCGGTCTTTTTCGTTTTGTTGACAGTTGATCGTTTGATCAGAGTTGGGGAGATATCCGTATGGACGCAAGCCAGATCGTACTGACCGCTGAGGGCCGCCAGAAGCTCGTCGAGGAGCTTGCTTGGCGTGAGGGCGATTACGCCAAGGAGATCGTCGAGGACATCAAGGAAGCCCGCGCGTTCGGCGACCTTTCGGAGAACTCCGAGTACGACGCCGCTAAGGACAAGCAGGCCCAGAACGCCGCTCGTATTGCCGAGATCCAGGCCATCCTCGCCAACGCTCAGGTTGCTGCCACCACGGGCGACCTGACCGTCTCCATCCTGTCTCTTA
>URIK01000071.1 GCA_900547855.1 uncultured Collinsella sp.
CTACACTCGACTAGTCGTCGGCAGCGTCAGATGTGTATAAGAGACAGCACCAAGAGCGAGTTCGAGCCCGTCAAGGTGCTCGGCAATGGTGAGCTCACCAAGAAGTTCACGGTCAAGGTCGACAAGGTCAGCGCTTCTGCGCAGGCCAAGATCGAGGCCGCCGGCGGAAAGGTCGAGCTGCCGTGCTAAATGGTCTTAAGAATGCTTTCCGCATCAAAGAATTGCGCGAAAAGATTCTTTTTACCATAGCTATGCTCGTCGTGTACCGCATTGGTGCGCACGTTCCTGTGCCCGGCATTCCCTTCCAGGGGATGCTGGGCCTTTTCTCGACCGATAACAATTCGGTCGCCGCAGGTGCTATGGCCCTCCTGAATCTTTTCTCTGGCGGCGCGTTGAGCTATGTGTCGGTGTTTTCGCTGGGCATCATGCCTTACATCACCAGCTCGATCATCCTCCAGATGCTCCAGGCCGTCGTGCCTTCCCTGCATGAGCTTGCCCGCGAGGGCGAGGTCGGTCAGACCAAGATTACGCAGTATTCGCGTTACCTCACCCTGGCTCTGGCAATCCTCAACTCCGTGGGTTACCTCTTCCTCTTTAAGAGCTTCGGCATCAGCTTCAATGGCGCCGGCGCTCCCGAGATCATCTTCGACCTCATGATCGTCGGTACGCTCACCGCGGGCGCCATGCTGATCATGTGGATTGGTGAGCTCATCACCCAGCGCGGTATCGGCAATGGCATGTCGCTGATCATCTTCGCGAACATCATGGCCGGTCTGCCGCAGGCTATCTTCTCCAGCACCGAGGGCAATGCCGGTGGCATCATCACCATGGTGATCATCTGCGCCATCATCCTGCTGGTTATCCCGCTGATTGTTTTCCTTGAGCGCGGCCAGCGCCGCATCCCGGTCTCCTACGCTAAGCGCGTCGTGGGCCGTCGCATGATGGGTGGCCAGACCACCTACCTGCCCATCAAGGTCAACACCGCGGGTGTCGTGCCGATCATCTTCGCTTCGGCGCTGCTGTACTTCCCGGCTCAGATTGCCGTGTTCTTCCCCGGCATCGGCTGGATTCAGGCAGTTGCCTCCGCGCTTTCGACCGGTTGGCTCAACTGGGTGCTTAACGTTGTCCTCATCGTGTTCTTCGCGTACTTCTACACCTCCATGGTGTTCAACCCCGATGACACGGCCGATAACCTTAAGAAGCAGGGCGGCTTTATTCCGGGCGTGCGTCCGGGTAGGGCTACCGCGGCCTACATCAAGAACGCGCTCAACAAGATCACGCTTCCCAGCGCTGTCTTTTTGGCGCTCATCGCCATCGTGCCTTCGATCATCTTCTCCTTCACGGGTAACCATCTGATCCAGGCATTTGGCGGCACGTCCATCCTCATCATGGTCGGCGTCGTGCTCGACACGGTCGATAAGCTCGAAGGCCAGATCAAGATGTATGATTACGATGGATTCTTTAAATAGGCTAGAGGAGGATTGCTCATGAACCTCGTATTGCTCGGAGCTCCGGGTGCCGGTAAGGGCACCGTCGCACAGGAGCTCGTCGCCGAGTTTGGCGTCGCCCACATTTCCACGGGCGACCTGCTGCGTGCTGCCGTCAAGGGTGGCACCGAGCTTGGTATTCAGGCTAAGAAGTACATGGATGCTGGCGAGCTCGTTCCCGACCAGCTCGTGATCGACCTTGTCAAGGAGCGCCTTGCCGCCGATGACGCCCAGCAGGGCTTCATCCTCGACGGCTTCCCGCGCAACACCGCCCAGGCTGTGACGCTCGATTCCGAGCTCTCCGCCATGGGTCGCGAGATCGACTGTGCCCTTCTGGTCGATGTGGCCCCCGAGGTCATTATCGATCGTCTGTCTTCGCGTCGCACCTGCCGCGCATGCGGTTACACCGGCACCGCTGCCGATGCTACCTGCCCCAAGTGTGGCGGCGAGATGTATCAGCGCGACGACGACAAGCCCGAGACCATCAAGAACCGTCTCGACGTCTACGAGAAGTCCACGAGCCCGCTCGTCGACTACTATCGTGGCCAGGGTCTGCTCAAGTCGGTCAACGGTGACCAGGCTCGCGAGACCGTGTACGGGGATGTCAAAGAGGCTCTCGGTCTATGATCAAGATTAAGTCTGCAACGCAAATCGAGCAGATGAAGAAGGCAGGAGCGCTATCTAAGATGGCGCTCCGCCACGTTGGAGCCATGGTGCGCCCTGGCGTTTCCACCTTTGAGCTCGATCAGCTCGCGGAGCAGATTATCCGCATGCATGGCGGCACCCCGGCCTTTAAGGGTTACGGCGGGTTCCCGGGGACCATTTGCGCATCGATCAACGATGCCGTGGTCCACGGTATTCCCAACCCCGACATGATCCTGCGCGATGGCGATATCATCTCCATCGATACGGGAGCCGTTGTCGACGGTTGGGTCGGCGATAACGCTTGGACGTTTTTCGTCGGCACCCCCACGCCCGAAGCCAAGGCTTTGTGCGAGGTCACGCGCGATTGCCTTAAGGCTGCCATCGAGCAGGCTGTTCCCGGTAACCATATCGGGGACGTCGGTTATGCCGTTCAGTCCCTCGCCGAGTCTCACGGTTACGGCGTGCTTCGTGATTATGTTGGCCATGGCATTGGCCGCGTGATGCACGAGGACCCCAACGTTCCTAACTATGGAAAGAAGGGGAGGGGCGTTCGCCTCCAGGCCGGCATGGTCATTGCCATCGAGCCGATGGTTACGATGGGTTCCAACCATGTGAGCACGGGCTCCGACGGTTGGATTGTTACGACCAACGACCACCTGCCCGCCGCGCACTACGAGAACACCGTCGCCATTACCAATGACGGTCCGGTGATTCTCACCACGGATGCCCAGGGTGCTTGGTGTTCGCTCCAAGGCGGAGAAATGTAAAAGTCGCCGCCCCCTGATGCCCAACCTCGCCTTTCAATTTCGAAGGCATGACCCCAAGGTCTATGCCTTCTCATTTCAAGGCGATCTTGGGCATCAGGGAACGGCTTTGTTTTACATTTCAAATGTAACAAGTTCCACTTAGTTGTGGAGCCATTACGAAGTTATTACGATGCGTGCATACGTGTTGTAGAATACTCAATCGCTGTCGTTTTCTAGAGAAAGATGATTGCTTGTGAAGAAGGAAGACGCAATTGAGCTCGAGGGTACGGTAAAGGAACCGCTGCCCAATGCCATGTTTAAGGTCGAGCTCGAGAACGGTCATTCGGTTCTGTGCAACATTTCTGGCAAGATTCGAATGAATTACATCCGTATTCTCCCCGGTGACAGGGTTGTCGTGGAGCTTTCCCCGTACGACCTGACCCGCGGCCGCATCACCTATCGCTACAAATAGCGGCACGCATACACGCACTCCATTTCCGACTGCAGGCTTAGCTCAACCTACGGTCGGATTGTGTGTGAAGACCAGCCATAGTTTTAAACGCCTGCGGCTGGGCGAGTAGATAGTAGGGAAGTAGTTTGAGCGCTACCGAAAGGAAGAACGATGAAGGTACGTCCTTCGGTCAAGAAGATGTGCGATAAGTGCAAAATCATTAGGCGCCATGGCAAGGTCCTCGTCATTTGCGAGAACCCCCGTCATAAGCAGCGTCAGGGTTAAGAGAGGAGACTACGTTGGCCCGTATTAATGGTGTCGACCTCCCGCGTGAGAAGCGCGTTGAGATCGGTCTGACCTACATTTACGGCATCGGCCGCACCACTGCGACGAAGATTTGCGTCGAGTGCAACGTTAACGTGGATACGCGCGTTAAGGACCTCACCGAGGATGAGGTTAACGCCATCCGCGATTATATCGATAAGAACCAGATCATGGTTGAGGGCGACCTCCGCCGTGAGCGCAACCAGAACGTCAAGCGCCTTATGGACATCGGCTGCAACCGCGGCCTTCGTCACCGCAAGGGCCTCCCGGTCCGCGGCCAGCGCACCCACACTAACGCTCGTACCCGCAAGGGCCCGAAGCGTCAGATCGGTGCTAAGAAGAAGAAATAAGGAGCGCTAGATAGATGGCTACTGCTAAGAAGAACGTTCGCGCTGCCCGTCTGAAGCGCGCGGACCGTAAGAACATTTCCGTGGGCCAGGCTCACATTCGTTCTACGTTCAACAACACGATCGTTTCGATCACCGATCCCCAGGGCAACGTCATTTCCTGGAAGTCGGCTGGCCAGGTGGGCTTCAAGGGCTCCCGTAAGTCCACGCCGTTCGCTGCCCAGATGGCTGCCGAGGCTGCTGCCAAGCAGGCCATGGAGCACGGTATGAAGAAGGTTTCCGTCTTCGTCAAGGGCCCCGGCTCCGGTCGTGAGACCGCCATCCGCTCCCTCCAGGCTGCTGGCCTTGAGGTCTCGAGCATCCAGGACAAGACCCCCATTCCGCACAACGGCTGCCGCCCCAAGAAGCGTCGCCGCGTGTAACTGAAAGGATCGTATCAATATGGCAATCGACAGGACTCCTGTTCTTAAGCGCTGCCGTCAGCTCGGGATCGATCCCGCTGAGCTCGGTTACAGCAGCAAGAAGGAATCTATCCGTCAGCCCAAGCGCCGTCGCAAGGAATCTGAGTACGGCATGCAGCTGCGCGAGAAGCAGAAGGTCAAGTTCATCTATGGCGTTCTGGAGAAGCAGTTCCACGGCTACTTCAACAAGGCCCGTAAGATGAACGGCGTCACCGGTGAGAACCTCATGATCATTCTTGAGTCTCGCCTCGACAACGTTGTCTTCCGTCTTGGCTTCGCCCGCACCCGCAAAGAGGCTCGTCAGTCCGTCCGTCACGGTCACTTTACCGTGAACGGCAAGCGCGTGGACATCCCGTCCTACCGCGTCAAGGCCGGCGACGTCGTCGCTGTCGGCGAGAAGTTCCGTGACCTCCTCCCCATCAAGGAGGCCCTGATTTCCTCCGAGCGCTTTGAGGTCCCTGGCTGGCTCGAGGTCGATATCGAGAAGCTGTCTGGTAACGTGCTCGCTCTGCCGACGCGTGAGCAGATCAGCGGTGATATCAACGAGCAGCTCATCGTCGAGCTCTACTCTAAGTAGTCCATCCGGGCTGCTGAGGCTGGAGGTAATACATGTCAGAATTCATTAGGCCTCAGGTTCAGGTCGAAGAGATCAACGAGACGTCTGCTCGTGTCTCCGTCGAGCCGCTCGAGCGTGGCTACGGCGATACGCTGGGTAACTCCCTTCGTCGCGTTCTTCTGTCCTCGCTCGAGGGTGCCGCCGTCGAGGCTATTCAGATCGATGGTGCGCAGCACGAGTTCATGACCATCCCTAACATGGTCGAGGATGTCACCGACATCGTCCTGAATGTCAAGGGTCTTGTCTTCAGGGCTCTCGGCACGACCGACGAGGCGACCGCCACCATTTCGGTTGACGGCCCCTGCGAGGTCACCGGTGCGGACTTCTTTATTCCGTCCGAGTTTGAGCTGGTCAACCCCGAGCAGCACATCGCTACGCTCACCGAGGGTGGCCATCTCACCATGAGCATGCGCATCGGCTATGGCCGCGGCTATGTTTCTGGCGAGGCCAACAAGCGCGACAACGATCCCATCGGTGTGATCCACGTCGACTCGCTGTACTCGCCGGTTTCCCGTTGCGCCAAGCTCGTTGAGGCTTGCCGTGTCGGTCAGCACACCGACTACGACCGCCTTGTCCTCGAGATCGAGACCAACGGCTCCATCGCCCCGCGCGACGCCGTGGTCCAGGCTGCCAATATCATCAACCAGCATATGGCCGCCTTTATGAACCTTGCCGAGACCCCCGAGGTCGAGGAGGAGGCTTCGATCTTCGCTCCCGAGGTCACCAACGACAACGCCGAGCTGGACAAGCAGATCGAGGATCTGGACCTTTCCGTCCGTTCCTACAACTGCCTTAAGCGCGCCAGCATTCACTCGGTCCGTCAGCTCGTTGAGTTCTCGGAGAACGATCTGCTCAACATCCGTAACTTCGGTGTTAAGTCGATCGAGGAAGTGAAGGACAAGCTTGAGTCCATGGGCCTGAGCCTGAAGGCTTAATGCTTCGCATATTTGAGGAGAAACTAGACCATGCGTCACAACGTTAAGAAGGGCCTGAAGCTCGGCACCGATGCGAGCCACACCAAGGCCATGAAGAAGAGCCTTGCTAAGGCCCTCTTCGAGAACGACCGCATCAAGACCACCGAGACCCGCGCTAAGGCGCTGCGTTCGGTCGTCGATCCGATCATCACTTGGGCCAAGAAGGGCGACCTGCACTCTCGTCGTCTGGCTATCGCCAAGCTCGGCGATAAGCAGCTCGTTGCCGAGATCTTCGACAAGGCTGCCCAGGGTATGTGGCAGGACCGCAACGGCGGTTACACCCGCATCATGAAGCTCGGTAACCGTAAGGGCGACAATGCTCCCATCGTTATCATGGAGCTCGTCACCGAGCCTTGCACGCCTAAGGCCAAGAAGGCTGCTCCGGCCCCCAAGAAGGCCGCTGCTCCCAAGAAGGTCGAGGCTGCCGAGGAGGCTCCTGCTGAGGAGACCGCTGAGTAGACAATCCGTCTGCATAGGCTATATTCGAGGGGTACGTTCGCGTACCCCTCTTTTTTTGTCGAAATGCCATTGCCTGTTTGTTGGGAGCGCCCATGACCGCGCCGTCTGATTTCAATTCGATTCCCGAGCTCGACGCCACGCTCGTTTTCCGCGTGGCCTACGATGGCTCGTCCTATAGCGGCTTTGCCGAGCAGCCTGGCCAGACGACGGTTGCGGGCGAGCTGCGCCGCGCTATCGAGACGCTCCTGCGCCGTCCGATCGACCTGACGTGCGCAGGGCGCACCGATGCCGGCGTGCATGCGGTGGCGCAGTACATTAGTGTGCCCGTAACGGACGCTGAGCTCGCGTGTACGCGCCGTAGGTGGCTGCGGGCTATGGATGCCCTGCTGCCCAAAGATATCGCCATCAACGAGGTCTACAAGGCCCGTAAAGGCTTTTCTGCACGTTTTGACGCGCGTTCCCGTACGTATACGTACCGTATTGCCGATCGAGATGCGCGCCCCGTGCTGTCCCGCGGTGCCGTGTGGTGGCATCGCTATCCCCTGGATGCTGAGGCTATGTCTGCTGCCTGCCCCGCGCTGCTGGGCGAGCAGGACTTTAAAAGCTTTTGCAAGGTTGCCTCGGCCGTTGGCAAGCCCACGCATCGCTGCGTGATGCGTGCCGAGTTTGGCCATGAGGTTGCGTTTGGCGAGGACATCCTGACGTTTACCATCGAGGGCAATGCGTTTCTGCATTCGATGGTCCGCACGATCGTGGGCACGCTTGTCGAGATTGGCATGCATCGCCGTGAACCCGAGTGGATGCGCGAGGTCATCGATGCTTGCGACCGTACCGCTGCGGGCCCCACGGCTCCTGCCTGCGGCCTTACGTTTATGGGCGTGGATTACGATCCCGCCGAGCTTGTCGTGCTCGACTAGGGGAGGGCTCGACGCGTCGTGCGTCGACACCTGTCATCTGTGGGCTGCGCGTGTGCAACATCTGTTCTTGACGTGCAATACAACTGGTGTCTCATTGCTTTTATTGCCGGGGTGTACCATGAACCACGGTTTGATTTATTGCTGTCGAGAGGACGGATAACTTGGTTCGACGTGGCTCGCATCCGCGACTTTCGGTGATCCTTGTGGTAGAAGGTTCGCCCAGCTATGCGATGCGTGCGCTCGAGAGTATCCAGAACCAAGACCTCTACGATTTGCAGATTGTCGTTGTCTGCCGCGATGCTGCGCCTGGTGTGCGCCATTCGCTTCAAGTTGCCGCCGACAGGGACATCCATATTGATTTGATTGACGTCGAGGACGCGAAGCGCGGCGCTTGTCTTCGTGCCGGTTTTGCTGCCTCGCGCGGCTCTCAAATCATCGCCATGAACGCCGATGAGTGGTTTGCTCCGCAGTCTCTTTCCAAGATGGTCGATATCGCGTGCGATACTGCGGCAGACATAGTGCTCCCCACGGTGTCGCTCGACCGCTATGATGCACATCGAGAGCGCCATTCGCGCGTCTTGGATGCTGTTCATATTTCCATTGATAGCAAATCTTCGATGGTGACCGGGCTGTCCCAGTTGATTTTAGGCGGCCTAGTCGTTCAGACCTCTGGCGTGATGTATAGCCGTCCGCTGTTTGAGGCATGCCTTTTGTACGACAAGGCGTTTCGCACAGTTGGGTTTATGGCGTGCTCGCTCTCGCGGGCGCAGCGCGTCTCCGGATGCGGCGACGCTTGTTTCCACGCGGCGGCACCTAAGCTTACAGATGCCTTTGATCCCACCATGTATGCCAAGGTATCCGATGACACCCGGGCGCTCGACGAGCTTACGGACTCACTCTCGGAAGCAGATAGCGGTGGTCGGCTCAAGCTGGCAAGCCAAAAGTTCTACTTTGCCGGACTGGTCGCCTGCATCGAGAATTTGTGTCTGAGCCCGCATGGGGTGTCGTCAATCGAGCGTTCCGCCCGTATGCGTGATATGCTCGAGGCGCCTCGAACCCGTCAGATGGTCGCCGCGCTCAAGGATAACCATCGGGGGCTCGGTCTGTTGTTTGGGCCGATCGCCAGCGCCAAGCCCGCGCGCTGCGTGATGTGTACGCATCTGGCAGCTTTTCTTAACCGGACGGGCGCAAAAACCGCCTAAACGGCTCATCTCGAAACAAATTTGCATAGAATTGTTTCGAAATGCGTTCTTATACACAAAAGCCTTCAAATAGCGTTAAACTATTCAATCACTGATTGATTGTCTCCGCCATCTTTTGGAGAGAGGGTTTGTATGGCTAAAAAACGCAATGGGCGCCAGGATGCCATTAGAGATATTGTGCGCAATAAGGACGTCCGCACGCAGCGCGTGCTGGTCGATGAGCTCCGCGCTATGGGCTTTGATTGCACGCAGGCGACTGTCTCTCGCGATATTGCCGATATGGGGCTGCGTAAGCTCCCTGAGGGCATCTATGTTCTGGCAGAGGACCTGCACCTGCAGCGTATGGTTTCCGAGCTCGTAACGGGCGTTCTGCGCACCGATAATCTGGTTATGATCAAGGCTCAGCCTGGCACGGCTTCCGGCATCGCCGCCGCCGTTGATGCGGCAGAGCTGCCCGATGTGCTTGGCTCGCTTGCCGGCAACGATACGATTTTGGTTATTGCCCAGACGGCCGAGGACGGCGAGCGTCTCGAGGCGCTGATCAATAAGCTGAGCAATTCTCGCAAGTAGGCGTGCGGGTCGTGCGCTCGGCACTGTGTGCGTGACATGGTGGCTTGTAAGGGGGTATCGACGTTGGTCGGTACCCCCTATATTGTTTGCCGGTATAAAGACCGTCCACCAGGTCGCTTTAAACTAAAAGGCCCCCGAGCAGTTTAATAAGCTGCTCGGGGGCCTTGTTGCTAATGGCCGGATGAATTTCTAGCCAACAGTATCGTCACTGTCTCTTATACACATCTCCGAGCCCACGAGACGCTCATGAATCTC
>URIK01000072.1 GCA_900547855.1 uncultured Collinsella sp.
GAGATTCATGAGCGTCTCGTGGGCTCGGAGATGTGTATAAGAGACAGGTACTCATATTTGATGTTTTTTGCCCACAGCTATTTGCAGACCCCTCTATAGGGCGACGCCAACGAGGGTTTCGTCGACTGTGTTACCCAAGAATGTCCCCAACAACTAGGTGCGGTTGCTGCCAAGGAGTGTCCCGGGGTGCCGGCACAAAAGGAACGTCCCTAACTGCCGGGTTTAGGCTGTTAGGTCGAGTTCGTAGAGAAAGCTTTCGCGCGGCATGTCGTGACGGCGCTCTTCGCGGTTGGCGCGGTGCGTGGCCGTGCGCTTAAAGCCGTGCAGCTCGTAGAACTTCCACGAGCAGTTGGAGTCGGTGTACAGGTGCGCCCTCGTCGCTCCAAGCGAGGACAGGTGCGAGACCGCGGCATCGAGCAGAACCGTGCCAACGCCCAGGCCATGGACATCGCGATCCACGGCAAGCAGCGTGACCTCGTTGTCGTGCGGCAACGGGCTGCTCTCGAGCAGGCGGTTGTTGGTTCGGATGGTTGCGCGCACAAACGAGAGATACTCGGCGCAGGCATCAGGCTCCAGCTCACGCATCTGCGATAGCAGTGCGCGTTCGGTATCCATCCAATGCTCGTTGATAGCGACGCCGGAGTTCTGTCCTGCGCGTGCAAGTGCAATGCCGCGCGCCTCGCCGTCAATCACCGCAACCTGCGAAAACGTCGATGACGAAAGGCAATAGGCGAGGTCGCACGCGGCCTCAAGGCGGTTGTACTCATCGTTATCCGAATTGTTATGCCAAAGTTGCTGCAGAATCAGCGCGATGGCGTCGAAGTCTTCGGTATCAAACGGTCGGTAGAGAACCCGCGAGACCATGGTGCCTCTTTCTTTTGCGGATGCATATCGAGCACAGTTCTACCACGCCATTGGCATCTAATTATGGTGCCCCTGTGTTCCATGAACTCACCGTGCCCGGTGCCATGCCCATCCCCTCCGCTCGCAAACTTTTTCTGCACATGCGCCCGTTGCGGGGTGCATCGATGCGCTCGATGCGCTACATTAAATCAGTATTTTCAATGCCGCTGCGCGAGCGCTGCAGATCGACGTATCACCGACTCACAGAGCACGGCGGCGTACCAGACAGGAGGACTGCATGGGATCTGATGTGAAGATCGCACGCGCGTTGATCTCGGTTACCGATAAGACGGGCGTCGTCGATTTCGCACGGACGCTGGTTGACGACTTTGGCGTCGAGATCATCTCTACGGGCGGCACGGCTCGTGCCATCGAGGACGCGGGCGTTCCCGTAACCCCCATCGAGGAGTTCACGGGCTATCCCGAGATGATGGACGGCCGCGTTAAGACCCTGCACCCCAAGGTTCATGGCGCGCTGCTGGCCCGCCGCGATTCCGAGCAGCACATGCAGGAGGCGGCTCAGCACGGCATTAAGCTGATCGACCTGGTCGTCGTCAACCTGTACGAGTTCGAGAAGACCGTCGCCAACCCCGAGGTCACCTTCGCGGACGCCATCGAGCACATCGACATCGGTGGCCCCTCCATGCTGCGGTCTGCCGCCAAGAACGCCGCGAGCGTTACCGTCATCTCCGACCCGGCCGACTATGATGCCGTCCTGGCCGAGATGCACGAGACCGGTGGCTGCACCACGCTTTCCACCCGTCGTCGCCTGCAGGTGAAGGTCTACCAGACCACCGCCGCCTACGACACGGCCATCTCCCGCTGGCTCGCCGCCCAGGCAAGCGACGTGGCGGACACCTCTGCCAAGCTCGAGATTTCGCTGGAGAAGGTCGACGACCTGCGCTATGGCGAGAACCCGCAGCAGAAAGCCACAGTCTATCGCTTTGCCGAGGGCTGCGAGAACACCGCGAGCTCGCAGTTCCCGCTCGTGGGCTCCAAGCAGATCCAGGGCAAGCCGCTCAGCTACAACAACTATCTGGATGCCGACGCCGCCTGGAACCTGGTCCGCGAGTTCGACGAGCCGGCCTGCGTAATCCTCAAGCACCAGAACCCCTGCGGTTCCGCCGTTGCCGAGGACATCACTGCCGCCTACGACCGCGCTTTCGCCTGCGATCCCAAGAGCGCCTTTGGCGGCATCATCGCCTGCAACCGCGAGGTTCCCTATGAGCTAGTCGAGCACTTTGCCGATCAGAACAAGCAGTTCGTCGAGGTCATCATCGCCCCGAGCTACACTGCCGAGGCGCTCGAGCGCATGGCCAAGCGCCCCAACCTGCGCGTGTTGGCGACCGGCGGCGTGGACCACGGCGCCCAGGTGGAGCTTCGTTCCATCGACGGCGGCATGCTGGTGCAGGAGGTCGACCATGTGACCGAGGATCCCGCGACCTTTACGTTCCCCACCGACCGCAAGCCCACCGACGCCGAGATGGCTGAGCTCGAGTTTGCCTGGAAGGTCTGCAAGGGCGTCAAGTCCAACGCCATCCTGGTCTCCAAGGATAAGGCCGGCATTGGCATGGGCCCGGGTCAGCCTAACCGCGTTGACTCCGCACTGCTTGCCTGCGAGCGTGCCGAGGACTTCTGCGAGCGCGAGGGTGTGGAGAAGGGCGGCTTTGCCTGCGCAAGCGATGCGTTCTTCCCGTTCCGCGACAACGTCGACGTGCTTGCCGCACACGGCGTGACCTGCATCATCCAGCCCGGCGGCTCCAAGCGCGACGACGAGAGCATCCAGGCCTGCAATGAGCACAATATTGCTATGGTGTTTACGGGCGCTCGCCACTTCCGCCACTAAGTTCCGCCTTGGGACAAAATAATCTCCGCAAAAGACGGCTGCTCCGTTTGGAGGGCCGTCTTTTTGGTATAAGAGGACGGAATGACTAACACGAAAGGTATGACCATGCCCCAGATTGATGATGCCGAGCTGTTTGGCAACGCCGAGGATCAGCGTGCGTATGAGGACTTTTGCGCCAATCAGGAGGCGGTCGAGAAGTTTACGCTCGACAAGCCTGCGCTTGTCTGCCGTTGGCGCATGTCCAACAAAAAGGTACCCATGCTCAACCGCCACATCCGCGCGCTGTCTGAGCGCCTGGTGCAGGGCGAGCCACTCACCCATAACATGCTCAGCTGGGCCAAGCAGCACGTTGAGTGGTCGCTTGCCGAGGGCGATTACACCGCACGCGACGGCGTGCTCATGCTGGTGATCGACATCAACGGCAATGCCGCCATGACGGTGGGGGAGTACGAGCCGCTCGCCGATACGTCGGCCAAGGCGCTGCGTGCCCGTTCCGCTGAGGCTCGCTCCGAGGCCGACGAAACCGGCGTGGCGCCCGAGCTGCTCGCCGCCGTCAACAATGGCGAGCTTGCCTTTGTGGCGCCGGCGGACGAGTTCCTGTGCGGCACGGCGACGCTCATCGAGCAGCTGGCCCAGACCAAGGGCATCCCGGTCACGCGCGTGGACATTCCCGCGCAGCTTAAGGGCGCGCTGTTCCTGGTGAGCGACGAGCACGGCGTGGTCCCCGCAACCGAGACGGACGCTGCCGAGGCCGACGCCGCCGAGGCCGACGCTGCCACGGTCGCCTTCTTTGCCGACGGCTACGAAAAGCTCCGTGCCCGCCGCTAAATGATTTTTCTGGGACGGGGATTAAAGAATCATTTTGGTCCCCGCCACCGCTGCGAGTGCGAGGCGGACAAAACGGCCCCGCTCGCGAACAGTTCTGTCACCTGGCACCGCGCGAGGCGTGTACTCGCGACGCCGTGGGCATAATGGTGTGGAAAGTGCAAGTTACGCGAAATGGGAGGACACATGGCGCTGATTTATGTCGTTGAGGACGACGAACCCATTCGTCGTGAGCTTATCGACATCCTTGCCCGCGCCGGGTTTGAAGTCGAGGCCTGCGAATCGTTTGAGCATGTCTCGCGCGATATTCTCGCCGCCGCGCCCGACCTGGTGCTGCTCGACCTCACGCTCCCCGTCAAGGACGGCCAGCATATCTGCCACGAGGTTCGCCGCGAATCCGAGGTTCCCATCATCGTTCTCACGTCGCGCACGACCGAGATTGACGAGGTCATGGCCATGACGCTCGGCGCGGACGACTTTGTTCCCAAGCCCTACAGCGCCCGTGTGCTTGTGGCGCGCATCAACGCACTGCTGCGTCGCACCGCGGCGTCAGGCGAGCGCAGCACACTTGTCCACAAGGGGCTGGAGCTCGACCTCGCCCGCTCCATGGTTACCAACACGCAAACCGGCACTAGCACCGAGCTCACCAAAAACGAGCTGCGTATCCTCTCACTGCTTCTGAGCCGCGCGGGCAAGATCGTCTCGCGCTCGGCCATCATGCAGGACCTGTGGGACTCCGACGCCTTCGTGGACGACAATACGCTCACCGTCAACATCAACCGCCTGCGCACCACGCTCGAAAAAATCGGCATCAAGGGGTATTTGACCACGCACCGCGGCCAAGGCTATTCGGTCTAGGGGCCGGCTATGTCGTTTGGCAAGTTCTTTAAAGATGCGCTGCTTCCCGTCGCCGTGTGGACGTGCGGCGTGCTGCTGAGCTGCTTTGTGCTGACGGTCGCCGGCGCCTCCGTTTCCATCGTGGTCGTGGCGGTCGGCGTGTCCTTTATCTTTGGCATGCTGGGCATCGTGATCGAGTATGCGCGTCGCCGTCGTTTTCTGCGTCAGCTGGAGCGCGCGGCAGAGGAGCTCGAGAGTCCCGCATGGGTGCAGGAGATGGTGCAATGCCCGACCTATGCCGAGGGCGAGCTCGAGTACGAGGTCTTGCGCCGGGTGGGCAAAGCCGCTTGCGACGAAGTTGCCGAAGGCCGGCGTCAGACCGATGACTATCGCGACTATATCGAGAGCTGGGTTCACGAGGCCAAGCTGCCCCTGGCGGCGGCCCACCTGATTTTGGAAAACCTGGACGGCAGCGAAGACGACCTGTCGCGTGTGGATGACCTGGGCCGTGAGCTGGCTCGCGTGGAGCGCTATATCGACCAGGCGCTGTACTACGCGCGCTCGGAAGTCGTGGAGCGCGACTACCTGATTCGCCGCTGGGATCTTAAGACCTTGGTGACGGGCGCGATTAAGGCCAACGCGCGCGAGCTCATCGCGGCGCATGTGGCCCCGGTGTGCGAGAACCTCGACTTCGAGGTCTTTACCGACGAGAAGTGGCTCGAGTTTATTCTGGGCCAGCTCATTCAGAACAGCATTAAATATGCGCGTGATGACGGAGCGAAGATCGTGTTTTCGGGCGCGTTGCTGGACGAGGGCCTGGCGAGCGAGCGCATCGAGCTCACCGTCGCGGATAACGGCTGCGGCGTGAGCGCGGCCGACCTGCCGCGCGTGTTCGAGAAGGGCTTTACCGGCGACAACGGCCGCACCACCAAGCGTGCAACGGGCATCGGCCTCTACCTGGTGGCGCGCCTGTGCTCCAAGATGGGCATCGAAGTTACCGCGGCATCCGACTCCGGCAAAGGCTTCGTCGTAACGTTTGCCTTCTCGACCAACAAGTTCCAATACTTCGAGTAACGCACGCGGCAGACGCCCGTCCAAACAAAACGTGCCGCCCCAAACGGGGCGGCACGCCATCTTTTATCAGCCAACTCGCTGAAGTACGGTGACGAAGGCGCAAGGCCGGGAGGGGTTATCTAAGCCGACATCCCGCAGCCGCGAAGCGGCGAGGACGTCGGCGTGATAACCCCGCAGGCCTTGCGCCGGCGGGAAGGAACCTACTTCACGACCAAGATGTCGCAGTCCGTATTGCGCAGCAGGAACGTCGAAATCGAACCCAGGAGCGCATACTTGATCGAGGACAGGCCACGAGCGCCGCAGAGCACCAGGTCGGGCTTGACCACGTCGAGCATCTCGTCCTTGAGCGTCTCGCGAATACGGCCGGCGCGAATCATGACCTCGACCTCGGGAATGTCGGGATTGGCCTTGGCCTCTTCGAGCTGCTTGGCGATGGAGTTCTTAAATGCTTCCTCCAAGCCGTTGACCAGATCGACCGGATAGGAACCGGCGCTCTCGAGCGCTGTGGAATCGATGACGTGGCCGATAATCAGCTTGGCGCCGTTGTTTGCGGCGACCTTGATGGCGCGTGCGAGCACAAAATCCTGCTGCTCAGTACCGTCGAGTGAAACAAATACCTTGGTGTAGCCCTCGTTCATGGTTTCCTCCTTGGTCTATCGCACGGGCGTGGGGCTCGTGCATCGGGCGGGCGCGGATGCGTGGCCGCCGGACACTTTATCTTGTTGCAGTTATACCCAAGGATTTGGGTTTGACCGCTCGCAATTCTGTGAACGGGCGAGTTTTTTGGTAAGGGTGGGCGCGGCCGCGGCCGAACGGTTGATAATGGGACATCGCCCGCACCGTCCGCAGAACAATATCGGCGGGTGTCTAACGAGGGGGTCCTTTTGGATATCATCGAGCTTCTAAAATCTGCCTTCATGGGCCTGGTCGAGGGCATCACCGAATGGCTGCCTGTTTCGTCGACCGGTCACATGATCTTGGTGGACGAGTTCGTCAAGATGAACGTGAGCGAGACGTTCTGGAATATGTTCCTGGTCGTGATTCAGCTTGGCGCCATTTTGGCCGTCTGCGTCCTGTTCTTCTACGACCTTAACCCGTTTTCTCCCAGCAAAGGCAAGGAGGGTCGTCGCGACACCTGGGTGCTGTGGGGCAAGATTGTGCTCGGCTGTATTCCCGCCGCGGCGATCGGTCTGCCGCTCAACGACTGGATGGAGGAGCATTTCTATAATGCTCCCGTCGTGGCGCTGGCGCTCATTGTGTACGGCGTGCTGTTTATCGTGATCGAGAACTGGCGCGCGAACAAGCGCGACCAGGCCGCTCTTGCCGGTTCGTTTGGTTCGCGTGCCGTGGTGGCGGGCGGACGCCCCGCCGGTGCGCACTTTGCCGCGCCCGCTGCGACTGCCGCTGCAGACGATGGCGATAACCTGGACTTTGGCTCCATCACTACGCTCGAGGACCTGAGCTGGAAGACCGCGCTGGGTATCGGTTGTTTTCAGGTGCTTTCGCTGATTCCGGGCACATCGCGCTCCGGCTCCACCATCATCGGCGGCCTGCTGCTGGGCTGCACGCGCTCGGTGGCGTCTAAGTTCACGTTCTTCCTGGCCATTCCCGTCATGTTTGGCGCGAGCGCGCTCAAGCTGGTCAAGTACTTTATTAAGGGCGGTACTTTCGGCACCAACGAGATCGCCATCCTGGGCGTGGGCTGCATCGTGGCCTTTGTGGTTTCGCTTATCGCCATCAAGTGGCTTATGGGTTTCGTGCGCCGTCACGACTTCAAGTGCTTCGGCGTCTACCGCATCATCCTGGGCATCGTGGTGCTCGCGTACTTCTTCGTCCTGGAGCCGATGCTCGGCCTGTAACTTGGTTGACGCTGCGCGGTGGCCAGAGCGACAACTTGTCATTCAAAGGGGGCGGCATGACCAAAAGGTCTATGCCGCCCCCTTTTCATGCCAATTTGTTCGCCCTGGCCGCCGCTCGCTGCTGCTGCCATGACATCGGCGGTTTCGTGATTGTCAATTGATTGGTGCAGACCAACCTGACCCCATTGCGCCAAATTCGCTGGGGCGGGCCTGACGGTGACGCACGGAGTCGTGGTGTGATTTGCGTCGGTGTCCGCACGGCTCGGTATACTGGTACGGCTCAAACTATGGCGCTGCCCGCAGGCGCGCCGTCCGTCAGATGAGGAGTCGCCCATGACCCAGCCCTTGCCCTGGGAAAAGAACGCCGCGGTGCCCGTGCCGCCCGCGCCGGAACCCGTGCCGCTCGATGCATACACCGCCCCTGCAGCGCCGGAGCCCGAACTCGTCCCGCTCAACATCTACGACGCTCCTGCGCCGGCACCCAAACCCGCCAAGCCGCTCGTCGACATCGACAGCCTTAATCCCGCCCAGCGCGAGGCGGTTCTGACCACCGAGGGTCCGTTGCTGGTGCTCGCCGGCGCCGGCTCGGGCAAGACCCGCGTCTTGACCTTCCGCATCGCGCATATGCTCGGCGACCTGGGCGTTAAGCCTTGGCAAGTTCTTGCCATTACGTTTACCAACAAGGCTGCGGCCGAGATGCGCGAGCGTCTGGCAGCGCTCATCCCCAGCGGCACCCGCGGTATGTGGGTGTGCACCTTCCATGCCATGTGCGTGCGCATGCTGCGCGAGGACGCCGACCTGCTGGGCTACACCGGCCAGTTCACCATCTACGATGACGATGACTCAAAGCGCATGGTGCGTGACATTATGCAGGCGCTCGGCATTGAGCAAAAGCAGTTCCCCATCAACATGATCCGCAGCAAGATCAGCTCGGCCAAAAACGCCATGATCGGCCCCGAGGACATGCTCAAATCCGCCGACAGCCCCAACGACAAAAAGGCCGCGCAGGTCTACCTGGAGCTGGAACGCCGCCTGCGCGCCGCCAACGCGATGGACTTCGACGACCTGCTCGTGCGCACGCTCGAGCTGCTGCGCACCCGCCCCGAGGTGCTCGATAAGTACCAAGAGCGTTTCCGCTACATTAGCGTCGACGAGTATCAGGACACCAACCACGTCCAGTACGAAATCGCCAACCTGCTGGCCGCCAAGTACCAAAACCTCATGGTCGTGGGCGACGATGACCAGTCCATTTACAGCTGGCGTGGCGCCGACATCACCAATATCCTGGACTTTGAGAAGGACTTTAAAAACTGCAAGACCGTCAAGCTGGAGCAGAACTATCGCTCCACGGGTCATATCCTGAGCGCCGCCAATGCCGTTGTTCGCCATAACTCGCAGCGCAAGGACAAGCGCCTGTTTACGGCCGAGGGCGACGGCGAGAAGATTCAGGCCTTCCAGGCAAGTGATGAGCGCGACGAGGGCCGCTGGATTGCTGGCGAGATCGAAAAGCTGCATTCCAAGGGCACGAGCTACGACGACATCGCCGTGTTCTACCGCACCAACGCCCAGTCGCGTATTCTCGAAGATATGTTCCTGCGCGCGGGCGTGCCCTACAAGATCGTGGGCGGCACGCGATTCTTCGACCGTGCCGAGATCCGCGACGTCATGGCTTACCTCAAGATGATTGTGAACCCGGCCGACGAGATGAGCGTCAAGCGCGTCATCAACACGCCGCGCCGCGGCATCGGCTCCACCTCGATCCAAAAGATCGAGCAGCTGGCGCGCGACAACCGTTGTTCGTTCTTCCAGGCTTGTGAGATCGCAACAGCCGAGACGGGCATGTTTAGCGCCAAGGTGCGCAACGGCCTGTCGAGCTTTGTGGCGCTGGTGCGCGAGGGTCGCCGCATGGACGGCGAGCTCAAGGACGTCGTCGAGATGATCGTCGATAAGACGGGCCTGCTGCAGGCTTTCCGCGCCGAGGGCACCATGGAGTCCGAGAGCCGCGCCGAGAACATCCAGGAATTCCTGGGCGTCGCCGCCGAATTTGAGGAGACGCACGAGGATATCGACTGTCTCTTATACACATCTCCGAGCCCACGAGACGCTC
>URIK01000073.1 GCA_900547855.1 uncultured Collinsella sp.
GAGCGTCTCGTGGGCTCGGAGATGTGTATAAGAGACAGTCTCCGTGGGGCATGGGTCCGCGCAAGTTCGCCTTTCCGCGCCGCAATCGCGTGATCGCGGCCCTGTCGCAAGCCCTCTTTGTATCCGAGGCGGGTATGCCTTCTGGGACGTTTTCTACAGCCGAGGCTGCTATGGATTTGGGGCGCGAACTTCTTGCCGTGCCGGGGTCGATCCTATCGCCCGAGTCGCGTGGCACGAATTACCTCATTGCGAACGGTGCCTGCTGCATCGTCGACGAGGAATCTATCGAGATGGCTATCTCACGCATCTACGGAACCCTGCGCTACTCGCGCCCCGATGCTCCCGGCATTGCCGACCTGGATCCAACGCAGCAGACCGTGATGCATGCGCTCATCGCCTCTCCGCTCAAGGTCGACGACATCGCGGCGCTCGTCTCGCTCGATGCTGTCGGCGTACTCAAACTCTTGGGTTCGCTTGAACTCGAGGGCCTTATCGAGCGCATGATGGATGGAAGGTATGCGCCCTCCAAGTTTGCCCTTCACGCCCAGACACCCTTCGGTCACAATGGAAAACGTGTCAATTAGAAAGGTGTTTGCAGATGCAGTTCGATCAGGTGACAGTTATCGGTGGCGGTCTGGCGGGTTCGGAGTGCGCGATCCAGCTGGCAGATCGCGGGTTTGTCGTAAAGCTGTGCGAGATGCGCCCCCAGGTGAGCTCCCCGGCCCACCATACCGATCACCTGGCAGAGCTCGTCTGCTCCAATTCGTTTAAGTCGACCCGTCCGGATTCCGCGGCTGGTTTGCTGAAGGCCGAGCTTGAGCGCATGGGTTCAGTCCTGCTCGATTGCGCCCATCGCGCGGCTGTTCCCGCCGGTGGCGCCTTGGCGGTCGACCGCGTCAAGTTTTCCGAGCTTGTCGAGGCCGAGGTTGCCGCTCGTCCCAATATCGAGGTCGTGCACGGCGAGGTCACACAGATTCCCGAGGGTCACGTGGTCATTGCCGCGGGCCCGCTGTGTTCACCGGCGCTGAGCGAAGAGGTTATGAAGCTCGTCGGTGGCGATGCCCTGGCATTCTTTGATGCGGCGGCGCCGATCGTCGATGCCTCCACGCTCGATATGGACGTGCTGTTCTCGCAGTCGCGCTACGAGGAGCAGGGGGGCGGCGACTATCTCAACGCTCCGCTCAATAAGGAGGAGTACGAGGCCTTTATCGAGGCGCTTACCACGGCCGACCGCGTGGTGCTCAAAGACTTTGAGGGCGGCGATCTGTTCCAGGCTTGCCAGCCTGCCGAGGAAGTTGCGCGCACCGGCAAGGACGCCATTCGCTTTGGCGCCATGAAGCCCGTCGGCCTCACCGACCCACGTACCGGACGTCGCCCCTGGGCGGCGATTCAGCTGCGTGCCGAGAACAAGGAGAAGACCGCCTATAACCTGGTGGGCTTCCAGACCAACTTGACCTTTGGCGAGCAGAAGCGCGTCTTCCATATGGTGCCGGGCCTGGAGAACGCTGAGTTCTTCCGCTACGGTGTCATGCACCGCAATACCTTTGTCGACGCCCCGCATGTGCTCGATGGCACCTTTGCCGTGCCCGGTACCGGTGTGCGCCTGGCCGGTCAGATCACCGGCACCGAGGGGTACATGGAAGCCGTGGCGACAGGTCTGCTCGCGGCGCTCAACACCTATGCCGAGGCTATCGGTGCCGCGGGCGTCGAGTTGCCGCGTGTGGGCGCCCTGGGTGCGCTCGTGGGCTATGCGACCGATCCTGCCACCGTGGGCTATCAGCCCATGCATGTCAACTTTGGCCTGGTGCCGCCACTCGAGGATGGTAAGCGCCGCAGCAAGCGCGACCGCTACCAGGCCTATGCAGACCGTGCGCTCGAGGCCCTCGATGCCTACTTGGCCACGCGTTCCGACTTGTTTGGAGGCGACCAGTCATAGCCTTTGACCTGTACGACACCGTCGACTCGTTTATCGCCTATATCGCACGCGTTGAGGGGCTTTCTCCCAACACGGTGACGGCCTATGGCTCGAGGCTGGAGCGCTTTGCTGCTTGGTGCGAGCGCGAGGATATTGATGCTTTCGCTGCCGACGTGCGCACCATTCGTCGCTATCTTGCTGAGCTTTCGCGTGAGCAGGTGGCTCCTCGAACGCTTGCGGCGCACCTGTCGGCTATCCGATCTCTCTATCGCTGGATGGCTGCCGAGGGGATTGTCGAGGGCGATGCGGTCTCGGCGATCGCATCGCCCAAGCTGCCGCGTGACCTGCCGGGCGTCCTTACGACCCAGCAGGTCGAGGCGCTGCTCAAGACGCCTGATACCTCGACGCCCGCGGGACTGCGCGATGCGGCGATGCTTGAGTTGCTCTATGCCTCCGGCGCGCGAATCTCGGAGCTCGCGGCGCTCAACGTGGAGTCTATTGGTTGGTCCGAGCGAACGCTGCGACTTTGGGGCAAGGGGAGCAAGGAGCGTATCGTCCCTCTGTATCGTCGTGCGCTCGAGGTGACGCATCTCTATATTGAGGAGGGGAGGCCGGAGTTGCTCGCTCAGGCAAAGCGCCGCGACCTCGCTACTGGGCCGCATCCGCTGCTTATATCGGCGCGTGGCAATCGCATGAGCGCCGCCATGCTCCGGCGGCGGTTCCATACGCTGGCGACGCTTGCCGGCATTCCGGCCGACATCGCCCCGCATGCGATGCGCCATACCTTTGCGACCGACTTGCTTGAGGGCGGTGCGGACCTGCGCTCGGTTCAAGAGCTGCTGGGTCATGCGAGTCTGTCCACGACGCAGATCTACACGCATCTCACGCCCGATCGGCTTAAGCGGGCCGTGGCTCAAGCCCATCCCCGCGGCGAATAGCGGCTGGGACGTCCCGCGCCGCACTCAGGTGTGTGGTTTTGATTGCGGGTTGGCAGGAAGATGCATTCCTGCTATCATTCATCGGGTTGCTTCACGGCAACATGTTTTTATCACGCACGCGCGGCTACTTCATACCGTGGTGCCCGGGCTTTGGTAGCACATGTCCGGGTTGGTTTTGGAGGATGACCCCGCGCGGAGGCAAACCACAGGAGGTTTAACATGGCTACCAAGATTAATATCCGCACCCTGCTCGAGGCCGGCTGCCACTTCGGTCACCAGACCCGTCGCTGGAACCCCAAGATGAAGCCGTTCATCTTCGGTGAGCGCAACGGCATCTACATCCTCGACCTCAAGCAGACCATCCTCGACGCCGACCAGGCCTACACCTTCGTCAAGAACGTCGCCAAGGGTGGCAACGTGCTGTTCGTCGGCACCAAGAAGCAGGCTCAGGAGGCCGTCAAGAACGCTGCTGAGCGCGCCAACATGCCTTACATTAACCAGCGTTGGCTCGGCGGTATGCTGACCAACTTCGTCACCATCCGCTCCCGCATCAACCGCATGGAGGAGCTCGAGGCCATGGTCGAGGACGGCCGCATGGCAGTGCTCCCCAAGAAGGAGCAGGCTGTTCTCGGCAAGGAGCTCACCAAGCTCCAGACCAACCTCGGTGGCGCCCGCGACATGAAGGGTCTGCCCCAGGCTCTCTTCGTCATCGACACCAAGCGCGAGGAGAACGCCATCAAGGAGGCTCAGCGCCTGAACATCCCCGTCGTCGCTCTGATCGACACCAACTCCGATCCCGACGAGGTCGAGTACGGCATCCCCTGCAACGATGACGCTATCTCCGCTGTCACCCTTATGTGCGAGCTCATGGCTGACGCCTGCCTCGCTGGCTCCGGCAAGGAGCAGGTCTCCGAGGCCGAGATGGCCGCTGAGCCCAAGGCCGAGTAAATCAGTCTTAGTTAATTCTTTTTCATCTCTTTGAAAGGAACCACAATGGCCCAGATTACCGCCGCTATGGTCAAGCAGCTCCGCGAGATGACCGACTCCCCGATGATGGAGTGCAAGAAGGCTCTCGTTGAGGCTGACGGCGACATGGACGCCGCTGTCGACGTTCTGCGTAAGAACGGCCTCGCCAAGGCTGCCAAGAAGGCTGGCCGTGAGACCAACGAGGGCGCTGTCGCCGCGTTCGTCTCCGAGGATGGCAAGACCGGCGCTCTGCTCGAGCTCTCCTGCGAGACCGACTTCGTTGGCTCCAACGCCAAGTTCACCGGCTTTGCTTCCAAGGTCGCTGAGGTTGTCGCTACCACCGAGCCTGCTGACGTCGACGCTCTGCTCGAGAAGCCGATGGGCGAGGAGACTGTTTCCTCTGAGCTCACCGAGATGATTCACATCATGGGCGAGAACATGAAGATTTCCCGCTTCGCTGGCCGCAAGGCTGAGAACGGCGCGCTCGCTTCTTACATCCACATGGGTGGTAAGATCGGCGTCCTCGTCGAGTTTGCTTTCGAGAAGGCCGAGACCGCTCAGGCTGAGTCCTTCAAGACCTTCGCTCACGACGTTGCCCTTCAGGTTGCCGCCGTCGCCCCGATCTGTGCTACCCGCGATCAGGTTCCGGCCGAGACCGTCGAGCACGAGAAGCAGATCTACATGGCTCAGGCTGCCGAGTCCGGCAAGCCCGAGGCCATTCAGGAGAAGATGGCTGTCGGCCGTCTGGAGAAGTTCTACAAGCAGTCCGTGCTCACCGAGCAGGAGTTCATCAAGGACAGCTCCCTCACCATCAAGAAGTACGCTGAGCAGGTCTCCAAGGAGCTCGGCGACACCATTACCGTCGTTGCCTTTGACCGTCTGGTCCGTGGCGAGTAAATAAGCTCTTGTAGCTGGTAATGAGCAGGCTGTGGGTTTTACTCACAGCCTGCTTTTTCATGGCTCTTCTTAGAGCCTTTGATAGAATGTTGAGAGTTCAATCTAAAGGAGGATCGCTTTGTCCGACATCCGATATAAACGCGTGCTTCTTAAGCTTTCCGGCGAAGCACTGATGGGCGACGGCCAATATGGCATCGACCCCAAGGTTACCGACCATCTTGCCAAGCAGGTCAAGGAGCTGCTCGCCGTTGGTCATGAGGTCGGCGTCGTTGTCGGCGGCGGCAATATTTTCCGCGGCATGGCCGGCGCTGCCGGTGGCATGGAGCGTGCTCAGGCCGACTACATGGGCATGCTGGCAACCGTTATGAACGCGCTCGCCCTGCAGGATGCCTTCGAGCATAACGATGTTCCCTGCCGCGTGATGAGCGCTATCCAGATGAACGAGATCTGCGAGCCCTATATTCGCCGTCGCGCCATCAACCACCTTTCCAAGGGCAACGTCGTTATTTTTGCCGCCGGTTCGGGCAATCCGTACTTTACGACCGACACCGCCGCGGCTCTTCGTGCGTGCGAGATCGGCGCCGAGATTCTGATTAAGGCCACCAAGGTCGACGGCATCTACGACAAGGATCCCGTCAAGTGCGCCGATGCCGTCCGTTTTGACAAGATTACCTATCACGAGGTTCTCGTCCGCGGCCTGCAGGTTATGGATTCCACGGCTACGGCACTGTGTCAGGATAACCGTATGCCGATTTTGGTCCTCAACATCGATGGCGAGGACACCGTCAAGCGCGCGCTTTCGGGTGAGCCCGTCGGCACGCTCGTCTATCAGGAGGATTAAGCATGGCAGAGAACATCACCGCCCACATGGACAAGTCGCTCGAGTCCCTCAAGCATAACTTCTCCAAGGTCCGTACCGGCCGCGCCAATGCCAACATTCTGTCCGACATCACCGTCGATTATTACGGTGTTCCCACGCCGGTCACGCAGGTTGCCGCCGTCAAGACCCCCGAGGCCCACATGCTGCTCATCGAGCCGTGGGACAAGACACTCATCAACGCTATCGTCAAGGCCATCGGCGCTTCCGATCTGGGTATTACCCCCAACTCCGATGGCACCGTCGTTCGTCTGCCGTTCCCGGCTCCCACCGAGGAGCGCCGTCGCGAGCTCGTCAAGGAGTGCCGCGAGTACGCCGAGCAGGCCAAGGTGTCTATCCGTAACATCCGTCGCGACTTCAACAACAAGCTCGAGCGCGATGAGGAGCTCACCGAGGATGATGTCCGTCGCGAGCAGGCCAAGGTCCAGAAGCACACCGATGAGTATGTCGCCAAGGTCGAGGAGCTTCTGAAGGAAAAAGAAGCCGAGGTCATGGAGATCTAAGGTGCAATACGACGAGCATAAACTGGTCGAGTACTTTGCCGACGCCCCTGCGGGCGTCGGTTTTTCCGACCTTGACCTCAATAACATTCCGCACCATATCTCGTGCATTATGGACGGCAACGGTCGTTGGGCCACATCGCGCGGTCTTGCACGCACCGAGGGCCACAAGGCGGGTATCGTCTCCCTTCGCGAGATTATTACCGCTTGCGTGCGTCTGGGCGTCGACGTGCTTTCGGCCTATGCGTTTTCTACCGAAAACTGGAACCGCCCGCAGCATGAGGTCAACGTCTTGATGCACCTGTTTGCCAAGACGTTCATCGACGAGCTGCCGCTTCTGAAGCGCGAAAACGTGCGCGTTGTCTTTTTGGGTGACATTTCCGCGCTGCCCAAGAAGACCCGCGACGTTTTTGAACGCGGTCTTGCCGAGTGCGCCGATCACACTGGCATGACGCTGGCGCTTGCCGTCAACTACGGCGCGCGTGCCGAGATTACCCGCGCTGTCCGTCAGATCGCACTCGACGCTGCCGCCGGTAAGATCGATCCTGCCGCAATTGATGACGACATGGTGGCTTCCCACCTCTATACCGCCGGCCTTCCCGATCCTGAGCTTGTGATTCGCACCTCTGGTGAGCTGCGCCTTTCGAACTATCTGCTGTGGCAGGTGGCTTATTCCGAATTCTACGTCACCGATACCTATTGGCCCGACTTTGATCGTTGGGGCCTTGTCGACGCCATTTTGGCCTATCAGGGCCGTGACCGTAGGTTTGGTGGTCTGAGCAAGACCGAGGAGGCTTAATCGTGTCCGATCGTCCCAAGGCAACTGCTCCCAAGACATCTGAGCGCAAGGCTGTCGCTGCTGGAGCGCCTGCAGCGAAGAATGGCACCGGTTCGTGGCTTGCGGGCTTTATCACCCGTGCCGCCGCCGGTATCGTCTACGCCGTTGTCTTTATCCTGTGCCTGGTTTTGGGTATCGTGCCCACGGCCATCTTTGTTTCTGTCATGAGCGGTCTGTGCTGCTATGAGTTTTTCCGTATGACAAGGCTCGATGGCAAGATGGCTAACGAGCGCATGGGTATCGCTGCTGCCGTACTCTTTCCGCTGTCGGCGTTGGGCGATTCGATGTTGCTGAATGCCCTGCTTTTTGCCCTGATGCTCGCTGTGGGCATTTGGTATGTCTGGTCGCCGCGTACCCGCATCTCTGATGTGGCCGTGACGCTCATGGGCCCCATCTACACTGGCTTTATGCTGTCGGCTATCGTGCTGCTGCGCGATGCCGTGCCCGGTTTTGCCGGCGCCCTGCTTTCGGTGGGCGTTTGCGCGTCCCTTTGGGTCTCCGATTCGTTTGCCTATATCGTGGGTAGCCGTATCGGCAAACACAAGATGGTTCCCAAGATCTCTCCCAAAAAGAGCTGGGAGGGGTTTGCCGGCGGCATCCTGGGCTCGGTTTTGATTTGGATCATCCTGTGGGCGACGCATTTCTACAAGCTCAGCCTGCCCTATGCGCTGCTGTGCGGCGTGGTCGTGTCCATTCTGGGCGTTATCGGCGACCTTATCGAGTCGCGCATCAAGCGCGGCGTGGGCGTCAAGGATTCCGGCAACCTTATCCCGGGCCACGGCGGCATGCTCGATCGTAGCGATTCGCTTATCTTCGGCTGCATCACCGCGCAGCTGATGCTGATGATCGGAGGCGTGCTGTAATGTCCTTCCAGACGACGTATGGCTCCGATGGACGTCTCCGTGTTGCCATCCTGGGCTGTACGGGCTCTATCGGCACCCAGGCGCTCGATGTGTGCCGTCAGCATGCCGATCGCCTGCAGGTGACGGCGCTGTCCGTTAACTCCAGTACTTCCGAGCTCGTTGCCGCTGCCCGCGAGTTCTCGGTTCCGGCGGTTGCCGTGGCCGATGTCGCTCATGGCGATGACGCCGTGCTGCAGGAGTTGCCCGAGGGAACGAAGCTCGGCGTAGGCGCGCAGGCGGTTTGCGAGCTCGCGCGTCGCGACGATGTCGACTGCGTGCTCGTCGCTATTGTGGGTGCCGCCGGTCTCGAGGCGAGCCATGCGGCCTTGACCTCAAATAAGCGCCTTGCCCTTGCCAACAAGGAGTCCCTCGTCGTCGGTGGCGACTTGCTTATGCCGTTGGCGCAACCGGGCCAGCTTATTCCAGTCGACTCTGAGCACTCCGCCATCTATCAGTGCTATCTGGGGGAGGACCCGCGCGAGGCTCATTGTATTTGGCTCACCTGCTCGGGCGGTCCGTTCTTTGGCCGCACACGCGACGAGCTCGATTGCGTGACGCGTGCCGATGCCCTCGCACATCCCACGTGGGCCATGGGTGCCAAGATCACCATCGACTCCGCCACCCTTATGAACAAGGGCCTGGAGCGTATTGAGGCCATGCATCTGTTTAACTGCGACCTCGATTTCATTAACGTGGTCGTGCAGCGTCAGTCCAAGATCCACTCTATGGTCGAGTTCGCCGACGGCTCTGTGATGGCGCATCTCGGTGCTTCCGACATGCGTATTCCCATCCAGTTCGCGTTCTCGTATCCCGAGCGTTGGGATACCCCGGCGCCTCGTATCGATTTCCGCGAGCTGGGGCAGCTCACGTTTGATGCTGCCGACATGGATACCTTCCGCTGTCTGGCACTGGCCGAGCGTGCCGGCAAGACGGGTGGCACCATGCCGTGCGTGCTCAATGCCGCCAACGAGGTCGCCGTCGATGCCTTCCTGCACGATGGCTGCAGCTTTACCGATATCGATCGCATTGTGGAATCCTGCATGGATGCCCACGATATGCAGGTGGTCGATTCGTTTGAGCAGCTTCGCGACATCGATGCGTGGGCGCGTGAAAAAGCTGCGCAGGTTCTCGCCGCAACCCGTTCCTAACCCATAAGGATTGCTTTTTCGTTTTATGGATACTGTTCTGAGCGTTCTCTCATCGGTCTTTTGGGGCCTGCTGATGCTTTCCGTCCTCGTGTTTTTGCACGAGGGCGGCCACTTTTTGGCGGCGCGTGCCTGCGGCGTCCGTGTGACCGAGTTCTTTTTGGGTCTGCCGTGCCGCTTTGACATCCATTACACGTCGCGTCGCATTGGAACCAAGTTTGGCGTGACCCCGCTGCTGCTGGGTGGCTACGCTGCCATCTGCGGTATGGATCCGACCGATGTCTCGTGCGTCGATCGCGTGCTCGCGGCTATCTACCGTCATGGTCGCGTGACCGTGGCCGACCTTGCTGTCGAGCTCGAGCTTTCCGAGGAGGATGTGCTCGAGGCTTGTGCTCTGTTGCTGGGCTGGGGCTCCATCGCACCTTGGTATCTGTCTCTTATACACATCTCCGAGCCCACGAGACG
>URIK01000074.1 GCA_900547855.1 uncultured Collinsella sp.
CTACACTCGACTAGTCGTCGGCAGCGTCAGATGTGTATAAGAGACAGGGCGGTAACGATGGCGCGGCGAGGCCAGTTGGGACGGTCGTTCATGGAGTATTTGGATGCCATGGGACTCCTTCGCATATGGTGAGAGCGCAGCCGGGCGTGGGGCTCGGCGGCGCGGTGGTCAATTCGTGCATATCGTTCGACATTATCGCACATGCGGACGGGTACGTGGCAGGGGCGCTATCCTAAGATGCTATGAATGAGATTTCCAACATACATGCGTTTGAAGACGAGGATTTTCTGCACGCCTGCTTTGTGTGGGGGATGGCCGTGCTTGGCGCATTTGCCGTGTGCCTAGTGCCGGTGTTTATGCTGCTGGGCGGACCCGCGGACCTGGATGCGGCTGACGCGGGCGGCTGGACCACGGTCGTGGGCTGGATAGTCGGCTTGGCTGCGATCTCAATGGCGTCGTTCGCCGTGCACGAGCTGGTGCACGGTGTGTTTTTTAAGCTGCTGGCGCCTGTGGGCGCGAAGGTGACCTTTGGGGCGAATCGCGAGACGGCGATGATCTATGCCTGCGCCGAGGGCGTGGTGTATTCGCGCCGGCGGTACGTGGCAGTTTGCCTGGCACCGACGGTTGTTGTGACGACAGCGTTTGCCCTGGGGTTTGCGTTCTCGGGCTATCCGCTGCTGTGCTACCTGGCGACCGGCTTGCATTTGTCGGGCTGTGTGGGCGACTGGTATTACGTGCGGACCATTTTGCGCGACCGCCGCATTGTCGCCTGCGAGGACACGTCCTTCGGCGTGCGCTTTTTCGGGTGAGGAGATGTCGATGAAGCCGTTGTTGTTGCACGCCTGCTGTGCGCCGTGCTCGCTTGAGCCGGTCCGCCTGCTGCGCGAGGAAGGGTTTGAGCCCACAATCTGCTGGACAAACCCCAATATTCAGCCGCACGATGAATGGCAGCGGCGTTTGGACGAGCTGCGCCGGTGGTGTGCCGATGGCGACATCGAGCTTATCGAAGCGGGGGAGGACCGGGAGCGCTGGGAGGCCGGCGTGGCCCCGCTGGGCGCCGATCGAGCCCGTCGCTGTCGCGCATGCTATGCCCTGCGTCTGGCCGAGGCGTGCCGTGTGGCCCAGGAGCGCGGGTTTGAGTTTGTGGGCACGACGCTCGCCGTCTCGCCGTATCAGCTGTTCGACACCTGCAATGACGTGCTCGAGCGCTCGGCGGCGGCACATGGGCTCACCCCGGTGATTCGCGATTTTCGCCCGTATTACCCCGAGGCGACGCGTCGCTCGCGCGAGCTGGGTATGTATCGGCAGAATTACTGCGGCTGCCGATTCTCGGCCGTCGAGGCGGCCATGGACCGCGCTCGCATCCGCGACGAGCGCAAAGCGTCCAAAAAGTAGTTCTTTTGAGCTGGCAGCCTGCTAGGATGTAGAACGGACTTTGGCTATATAAGGAGTATCCGACGTGTCTATGCGTACCGATGATTTTGACTACAACCTTCCTGAGGAACTGATTGCCCAGGCTCCTGCCGAGCCGCGCGACTCCTGCCGCCTGCTGGTGGTGGATCGCAAGGGCTCCCAGGCGGGAACGCCGCTGGAGCACGGCGGTACCGTTGAGCACCGCATCTTCCGCGACATCATCGACTATATCGAGCCTGGCGATGTGCTCGTCATCAACAAGACGCGCGTGATGCCGGCCCGCCTGATCGGTCGCAAGGAGGGCTCGGGCGGCGTGGTCGAGACGCTGCTGCTCAAGCGCCGCGAAGATGTTGACCCGCTGGGCCACGTTTGGGAGTGCCTGGTCAAGCCGGGTAAGCGCCTGAAGCCCGGTGCTCAGATTGAGTATCGCGCCGGTGGCGCCCATGCGCCCGAGGGGGCTCCCGTGGTGCTGACGGCCGAGGTCATCGACTTTGTCACCGATAGCCGCGGCGGCCGCCTGGTGCGTTTTGAGCCGGCCGGTTGCAATGCCGCCGGCGAGCCGCGCACGCTCGACGAGGCCATCCATGCTGCCGGCCACGTGCCGCTGCCGCCCTACATTACCGATTACGAGGGCGATCCCGAGAAGTACCAGACCGTCTACGCCATGAAGGAGGAGCACTCGGCTGCAGCTCCCACGGCGGGTCTGCACTTTACTCCCGAGCTCATGGCCGCTATCGAGGCCAAGGGTGCGAAGTTTGCCGCCGTCGAGCTCGAGGTGGGCATCGATACCTTCCGCTTGGTGGAGGAGGACGACCCCACGCAGCACGTCATGCACACCGAGCGCTACCACGTGTCGCAGGAAGTTGTCGACGCCGTGCACAAGGCCAAGGCCGAGGGTCATCGTGTGATCGCCGTCGGCACCACCGCGGTGCGCTCGCTCGAGAGCGCGTTTGACGCGGACGCGCCGGTGTCCGATCCGGCTGTGACGGCGCGCTATTTTGAGGGCCGCGAGGACGGGGCCGACACGCTCGGCCGCGGCGACATCGTGGTGCGCGAGAACGCGACAACGCAGCTCTACCTCATGCCCGGCTCGACCTATCACGTGGTCGACGCGCTGATCACGAACTTCCACGTGCCGCGCTCCACGCTCATGATGCTCGTGAGCGCGCTTGCCACCCGCGACCAGATCATGGATGCCTACGCCGCCGCCATCGAGGAGCGCTACCGCTTCTTCAGCTTTGGCGACGCCATGCTCATTTGTTAGTTACGCGGTTCTACGAACCGCGTAACGGCTCGACGCTGCGCGGGCCGCATTTGGACAATCTGACGTTCAACTTCAAGGGCGCGACCAAAAGGTCAGTGCCCTTTCGTTTCGCGTCACCTTGTCACAAATGCGACCCGCTCGCTGGCGTTGCCAATACATCGACGTTGTCGGAGTAGTCATTGGGGACGTTCTTAAACGACTAGTCATTCAAGAACGTCCCTAATGACTACTCAATGGCTATTGCGCACATGGCTCGCATGACAGTTGTCTCTTTTATGTTTCCTTTAGCCGTCGCTGTCTAGGATGGGGGTTAGTCGATAGGAAGGGAGCACCGGGATGGACGATGCGAGCGAGCGCGCAATCGAAGAGGACATGCTCGATCAGTTCAATTACTTTGATGATGAGGACGAGGAGCTGATCGACCGTCGCGAGCCAGCGCCGCTTGATTCCTTTGATCTGGTCGATGAAGAGGCTGATGAGGTTGAGGACGAATCAACGGAGCCCCCACAGTCTTCGCGCCTTAACTCGCTGCTTTCGAGAGCCCCCATGCACCACGGTGTTCGTGCCGGCGCGCTCCATATGAAAACTGACTGGCACCAGATCGTGACGGCAGGCGATGAACTTGCCGTCGATGCGCCGCTCACCGATAAGTCGTCCATCATCTGCCGCGTCGGTATGCTTATGCTCGCGAGCGGAACGGGTGCCTGGCGTGTACGCGATACCATGAATCGAGTCGCCGCCGTACTCGGTGTCACCATCCACGTCGACTTGAGTCTTCTATCGTTTGAGTGTACCTGCATCGAAGATGGTCACTGCTTTAACGAGGTCGTCAGCCTGCCGACAACCGGCGTCAATACTCATCGCATTTGGATGATGGAGAGTTTCCTCAAGGAAATCGAGACCTATGGTCGTCGCTTCACGGTGCACGAGTATCACGAGATGCTCAAGACCGTTGAGAGTTCAAAACCTGATTACGCGCCTTGGCAACAGGGCCTTGCGGCGGCCTGCGCCTGTGGCGCCTTCGTCTTTTTGCTCGGCGGCGGCCCTATCGAGATGGCATGCGCGTTCGTGGGCGCGGGTGTCGGCAACTTTGCCCGCTCCCATATTCTCAGGCAAGGCCTTGGTCAGTTCAGCGCGCTGACGACCGGTGTTGCGCTCGCTTGCGTTTCGTATCTGCTGGCATTGCTCGGCCTTGGCCAGGTCATACCGGGGGCAATGTCGCACCAAGAAGGCTATATCGGCGCCATGCTCTTTGTGATTCCCGGCTTTCCGCTCATTACGGCAGGCCTTGACATCGCTAAGCTCGACATGCGAAGCGGCATCGAGCGCCTTTCATATGCCGTATCGATTATTGTGATGGCGACCCTCGTAGGTTGGATGGTTGCCGAGTGTGTTGGCCTGGCGCCGGACGACTTTGCGCCGCTCGGCCTTTCGCCGCTTGCTCTTACGCTCCTGCGCGTGGTGATGAGCTTCGTTGGCGTATTCGGCTTCTCGGTGATGTTCAACAGCCCGGTAAAGATGGCCGCGGCAGCTGGGTTGATCGGCGCCGTGTCCAATACTCTGCGTCTGACCCTTGTCGATGCGCCGACGATGATTCCCTTCCTGGGCCTCAGCACGGGAATGCCTCCCGAGGCGGCAGCGTTTATCGGCGCGCTCGTATCGGGTCTGCTGGCAAGCTTGGCCGAAGTCAAGCTCACCTACCCGCGCATCGCCCTCACGGTGCCTTCGATTGTCATTATGGTGCCGGGCTTGTATCTGTATCGCTCGATGTATTACATGTGCACCTTCGACACGGTCAATATGCTCGGCTGGTTTGTGCGCGCAGTGCTCATCGTAGCGTTTCTGCCCGTTGGACTGGGTGTGGCGCGTACGCTCACCGACCCTCGCTGGCGCCACACCAGCTAATTGATACAAGGGGGACAGGTTACTTTGCACCAAATGAGTTGCGGTGAAATAGGGACTGAATTGCTGCTTAAAGGGTCAAAACAGTCCGTATTCCACCGCAACTTATGGGGTCGGGGGATTATCGGTGCCCTGCATCTTCATAAACTCAACGCTTACGAAGCGCATGCGTTTCGTGCTAGGCTGGTTCCACCACATAAGTAGTCGCAGACGCGCGTACCACGGGCGGGCGAGATGAAGTTCCAACAGCTCCATCTTGCCCGCCCGTTTTGTTGCGTGGCGCCGCGGTACAACACAGAGAGGAATCTGCCCTTTATGCCTATCAACAAACGAGAGAGCCTGCTGTTCACCTTTATCATGTGCTTTTGCATGGTGCTCTGGATGAGCATCTACAACGTTGCCCTGCAGCACGGGGCCATCAACGGCGAGGTCGTTGCCACTGCGTGGCTCGGCTTCCCCGTTGCCTACATTTTTGCCATGTGCTGCGACTGGTTCGTCGCCAGCCCGCTCGCCAAGGGTTTCGCCTTTAAGTACTTGGTCACGCCGGGCAAGAGCTCGCCACTTGCCATGACGCTCGCCGTCAGCTCCTGCATGGTCGTTCCCATGGTCATCATCATGTCGCTGTACGGTGCCTGTGAGGGTCTGACGCACATGCCCGGCGGCATCCTTGCGAACCTGTATTCCGTGCCCGCGATCTGGATGATCAACATCCCGCATAATTTTGTGATGGCGCTGCCGTGGAACCTTTTGGTAGCCGGTCCGATTTCCCGCTTCGTCTTCCGTCGCGCCTTCCCTGTGGGGACGGTTTTCGAGGAGGAGCATGCCGAACTCTTGGAGCAGGCTATGGCTCCTGAGTGCGAGTAGCTCGCTTAGGGATCTGCTGAGCGCGGGCGACTTGCTTGGTTGGAGCCCTAAGCGTGGATAGCTCTCTCGGCGACATCGCGGGCGTGAGCGGTGCGCATGACCGGAGGGCCCGTGCTGCTCCGTTGCCCGACGTGCTAGCGCGCAGAACAATCTGTTGGTGCATTCGGCGGCTGCTGAAGCGTTTCGGCAGCCGCTTTTTATACGGAGTTTAAATACAACAGTCTGTTGTATTACGTAGAGTGGTATATCTCTAGCGGGAAAAATGCGAGAGACGGAGCATTATGGCGTTGCTAGTAGGACTGGACGTAGGGTCGACGACGACCAAAGTTTACGCGATGCACGAGGATATGACCGAGGCGTGGTGGGGATATCGCCGCCACGGGGCGTGTCAGACAGCGAGCGTGCGCGCCATGCTCGGCGAGCTCGCCGAGCGCTTTCCCCATGAGTCACTGCGCGTTGCGGTGACCGGCTCGGGTGCGCGCGATATCGCGACCGCGCTGGGCGCCTCGTACGTTCAGGAGGTGGTCGCCAACGCGCTCGCGATCAGCAGGTTCTATCCGCAGACGCGCTGCGCCATCGAGCTGGGCGGCCAAGACGCCAAGATGATCTTCTTCCGCACCAACGATAAGGGAGACATCGAGGTTGCCGACATGCGCATGAACGGCTCGTGCGCAGGCGGTACCGGTGCATTTATCGACGAGATGGCAAAGCTCATGGGGGTCGGCACCGAATCGGGCGAGTTCGAGCAGCTCGCAAGCCGGGGAACGACCGTCCACGAGGTCTCGGGCCGCTGCGGCGTGTACGCAAAGACCGATATCCAGCCGCTGCTCAACGAGGGCATTCCTACCACCGACCTGGCGCTTTCGGCGCTTCACGCGGTCGCCCGCCAAACGATCGGCGGTCTGGCCCAGGGTATCGACATCGAGCCGCCGGTAATCTTCGAGGGCGGTACGCTCGCCTACAACCCCACACTGGTCCGCGTGTTCCGGGAGCAACTGAATCTATCGGACGATCAGGTTATCGTCCCGCGCGATCCGCAGATCATGGTCGCGCGCGGTGCCGCCCTGTCGCTGACCGACATGTTCGCATCGTCCCAACCGATCGACCTTCCCGACGCTTTTGTCCGGCTGGATAAGCTCGAGACGGTCGCGCCCGCAAGCGGGGAGGGACGTCTTGCCCAGCCCTTTTTTGCCACACCTGCCGAGCAGGCGGATTTTACGGCACGCCATGGCAAAGAGACGCCGGCAAAGGGTCCGGATGCGTATGCGCCCGGAGAGACGGTGCGTGTGGCGCTCGGTATCGATTCGGGGAGCACGACGACCAAGTTCGCCCTGGTCGATGAGGCGGGTGAGCTTGTCGATTCGTTCTACGCGTCTAATAACGGCAGACCGCTCGACGTCGCCCAACAGGGTCTTGTCAGCTTGAAGAACCGCTGGGAGACAGCGGGAGTCACGCTTGCGATCGATGCCGTGGGCACCACGGGATACGGCGAGGAGCTTTTCGCGCGCGCGTTCCACGCCGACTACCATACGGTCGAGACGGTCGCGCACGCCCGCGCCGCGTGCGCATGCGTTCCCGATGCGACCTTCGTGCTCGACATCGGCGGACAGGATATGAAGGCCATCTGGCTCAACCACGGCGTGCTGACCGATATCGTCGTCAACGAGGCGTGCTCTGCGGGCTGCGGCTCGTTCCTCGAGGGTTTTGCCAAAAACCTCGGAATAGCCGTTGAGGATATCGCGACCGAGGCATTTTCGTCCAAAGCCCCCGCCGTTCTCGGCAGCCGCTGCACGGTGTTCATGAACAGCAGCGTCGTTTCCGAGCAGCGGCGCGGTAAGGGTCCGGGCGACATCATGGCCGGTCTCTGCCGTTCGATTATCGAGAACGTGTTCACCAAGGTCATTCGCGTTTCAAATCTCAACCGTCTGGGCGACAAAGTCGTCGTCCAGGGCGGCACGTTCCGAAACGACGCGGTGCTGCGCGCATTCGAGCAGTATCTGGGCAAACCCGTCACGCGTGCGCCCCACCCGGGGCTGATGGGCGCTATCGGTATCGCCCTGCTCGCGCGCGAGGAATGCCGCAAGGGCGACGCCGGCACGTCGTTTATCGGGCTCGATGCCGTGGAGCGCTTCGAGCATCGCGAGTTCGGCGGCGTTACCTGCCGTCGGTGCAACAACCGCTGCCAGCGCGCGGTCGTGGCATTTGGCGACGGCTCGCTTTACGTCACGGGCAATCGCTGCCCGCGCGGCGGCGCCATCTCATGGGATGAGCTCGTGCGCGAGGTTCCCGCGGCGGAGGAGCTGCGTCCGCAGGGTGCTTGCGAGGCACAGGCACCCGGCACGGGGCGCGACCGGACCGCGGCTGCCCCCAATCTCTTTGTCGACCGCGAGAAGCTGCTGTTCGAGTCGTACCCCACGGTTCCCGTCAGCGGGGGGCGCGATGTCACGATCGGCATTCCCCGTGTGCTCGAGTTCTGGGACACCATGCCGTTCTGGTCGACGTTCTTCAGCACGCTCGGCTTTAAGGTGCGCGTCTCGGGACGCAGCACCAAGGCGATGTACGAGCGCGGTCTGGCGCACGTCACATCCGACACCGTGTGCTTCCCGGCCAAGCTCGTCCACGGGCACATCCGCAATCTCGTCGACGCCGGCGTCGACCGCATCTTCATGCCCATCATCACGACGGTGCCCACCGAAAACACCGCCTCTACCAGCGAGTGGATGTGCGCCGTCGTAAAGGGATACCCCTACGTGATGCGCAATTCCGATAACCCGGAGGAGCGTTTCGGCGTTCCGTTCGATACGCCGCTGTTCCACTGGTACGACGAGGGCGACCGAAACCGCCAGCTCAAGGCGTGGTGCAAGGAGACCTTCGATATCGATGCCGACCTGGTTGCCAAGGCGACCGAGCAGGCGGACCGCGCGCAGGAGACGTTTGAGAACCAGCTGCAGCTGCGCGGCAGGCAGGTGCTCGAGAACGTGCACGAGGACGGCGGCTACGCGGTGGTGATCGCTTCGCGCCCGTACCACAACGACCCGCTGGTCAACCACGGGCTGCCCAAGCTCTTCTCTGAGCGCGGCATCCCCGTGCTGACGCCCGATGCGGTGCCGGGGGTCTGCAACGTCGATCTTTCCAACAGCCGCATCGACATCGTGAACAACTACCATGCGCGCATGCTGTCGTGCGCGGTCATCGTCGCATCGACGCCCGAGCTCGAGCTCGTGCAGATGGGCAGCTTCGGCTGCGGCCACGATGCGTATCTCACCGACGAGATCGCGCGCATGATGGGCGAGATGGGCTCCAAGGTTCCGATGATGATCAAGCTCGATGAGAGCGACGTCGCCGGTCCCATGGGCATTCGCGTGCGTTCGTTTATCGAGTCGGTCAACCGTCGTCGCGCGGAGGAGCGTGCCGAGGGCGCCCGGGTGCACGCGGTCCATCCGCTCGACGACCCGTATAAGGTCAAGTACACCAAGCGCGACCGGCACGACAAGATCGCGCTGGTCCCCAACACCTCCCATGCGTTCTGCAGGCTCATGACCGCGGCGATGCGCAATCAGGGCGTGCGCGCCGAGGCCCTTGATATCGGGCGCGAGGATGCCATCCGCCTGGGCAAACGCTATGTGCACAACGACATCTGCTTCCCCGCGCAAATCGTGATCGGCGAGGCGCTCGCGGCACTCGAGAGCGGTAAGTACGACCCGCACGACGTCGCCGTGGTGACTGGCAAGTATATCGGCGACTGCCGCCTGACGCACTACATGCCCCTGCTGCTGTCTCTTATACACATCTGACGCTGCCGACGACTAGTCGAGTGTA
>URIK01000075.1 GCA_900547855.1 uncultured Collinsella sp.
TTCGGTCGGGGATCGATCATGAAGCTTGGCGAGGGGGGCGAGCACCTCAACATCGGCGTCATTCCCACCGGGGCACTGCCGCTCGACGCAGCCCTCGGAATCGGAGGCGTGCCTCGTGGCCGCATCATCGAGATTTACGGCCCTGAATCATCGAGAAAGACCACCCTTGCCCTCCAGATTCTCGCCGAAGCCCAAGCGATGGGCGGTGTGGTCGCCTTCATCGACGCCGAGCATGCGCTCGACCCTGTGTATGCTGCCCGCCTTGGTGTCGACATCGACGAGGTGCTCATTTCCCAGCCCGATACGGGCGAGCAGGCGCTCGAGATTGTTGACATGCTCGTGCGTTCCGGCGCCATCGATGCCATCGTCGTCGACTCCGTCGCCGCGCTGACCCCGCGTGCCGAGATCGAGGGAGAAATCGGCGACACTACGGTTGGTCTTCAGGCTCGCCTGATGAGCCAGGCGCTCCGCAAGCTCGCCGGCTCGCTGTCCAAGTCCAACACGACGTGCATCTTCATTAACCAGCTGCGTGAGAAGATCGGTGTCATGTTCGGCAACCCCGAGACCACGACGGGCGGCCGCGCCCTTAAGTTCTTCTCTTCGGTACGTATCGATATTCGCCGCATCGACAGCATTAAGCTTAAGGACGAGGTTATCGGTAACCGCGTGCGCGCCAAGGTCGTTAAGAACAAGGTGGCAGCTCCGTTCCGATCTGCTGAGTTCGACATCATGTACGGTACGGGCATCTCTAAGGAGGGCTCGATTCTGGACATGGCCGTCGAGTGCGGTATCTGCAAGAAGATGGGCTCCTGGTTTGCCTATGGCGAGGACAAGCTCGGCAACGGTCGCGAGGCCGCCAAGGCGTTCCTGCGCGAACACCCCGATTGTGCCGACGAGATTGAGCATAAGGTCCGCCTTGCCTGTGGACTTGAGTTTGATGACGATGCTCCGTCCGAGGTCGAGCTGACCGATCAGCCTGCGCCTGAGGAGTTTGACGAGCTTTACGCCATCGATGGTTCCGCCATGCTCGATGATGACGACGAGTAGCGGTTACGCTCATGTCGTATACGGTGACCGAGGCCACGGTCGTCTTTCCCGATAAGAAGGCGGCCTCCTCGTTCTCGAGCGGGTATGCGTCCAAAAAGCCTTGCGCACATATCGATTGTGAGCTTGAGGGCGGTTTTGAGCGGTCCATTTGGATTCCCGTGCGGGTCGCGCGGCTGTATGTCAAAAACCGCCCCGATCTTCCCTGTGATTGGGACAACTTTCGTGAGGCGGTGCAGCTCATCGAGCGTAAATGTGCACTTACCATGGTGACCGAGATGCTATCGCGCCGCGACCATGCGACGGGTGAGGTCCGTGACAAGCTGGCTCGCTACGGCTTTCACCAGCCCGCGATCGATTTCGCCGTCGAGCGCGCCACCGAGTATCACTTTTTAGACGACAACCGCTTTTGCTCGTACTTTATCGAGGAGCGCAAGCGGCGCGGTTGGGGACAGCGCAAAATCGAGACCGAGCTCAAGCGCCGTCATGTCGTGCTCGATGACATTCCCGGTTATCCCGAGGATTATTTTGCCGTCGAAGACGATTTGGCGCGTGCGTCAGCCCTGCTCGCCAAGCGGCGTGTTCCAGAGACGCGCGGATTCGAAAAACTGGTTCGGTTTTTGATGGGCAAGGGCTTCTCGTATCACATCGCCGCCGATGCCGTTAAGGCACGTCTCGATGCCGAACGCGAGGAATGTGCGGTTTAGGCGTATGCGTTTTGTGACCCTGCCGTTCACCGCGTTTTAGCCGCCGTGCCGGGGCCATTTATTTGACAGTTGTTGTGGTTCAACGTACGATAAACACTGTCATTTGCTTTGTGATATGTGCTCATCTGTGATGAGTTTGTTTATATGTTTATCTGTATCCGACCCGCATAAGCTGCGCCCATATTACTCAAATGTCGCGAGCCGTTCGTAAGGACGGTTCGCTTTGTTGTGTAACGAATCCATAAAAAGGAGTGAGCATGCCTATCATCGCAGCGCTCGTTGGCATCGTTTTGGGTGCCATCGCCGCCATTGCCTACATGCGCACCGCCAAGCAGGGTAGTCTTCACGAGGCCGACGAAAAGATCCAGTCGGCACACGCACAGGCTGAGTCCCTGATCGGTGATGCTAAGCGTCAGGCCGAGACCCTCAAAAAAGAGGCTCTGCTCGAGGCTAAAGAGGAGATCATCAAGAACAAGCAGGCCGCCGAGGCCGAGGATAAGCAGCGTAAGAGCGAGATTCGTACGCTCGAGAACCGTGTGATGCAGCGCGAGGAGTCCCTTGATCGCCGAAACGACGCTCTCGACAAGCGTGAGCACCAGCTGTCCAGCCAGGCCGGTCAGGTCGAGAAGCGCTCCCGCGAGCTCGAGGAGCTCTGCGCCAAGCAGACCTCCGAGCTCGAGCGTATCGCCGACCTGACCCGCGAGGACGCCCACAAGGAGCTCCTCGATAAAGTTCGCGGCGAGGTCACCCACGAGGCTGCCACGATCATTCGCGAGTCCGAGCAGCAGGTTCGCGACGAGTGCCACAAGACCGCCCAGGAGATTCTGTCCCTGGCGATTCAGCGCTGCGCTGCCGACCACACAGCCGAGGTCACCGTTACCTCCGTGCACATTCCCTCTGATGACCTCAAGGGCCGTATCATCGGTCGCGAGGGTCGCAACATCCGGACCTTCGAGCAGGTTTCCGGCGTCAACCTCGTGATCGACGACACGCCCGAGACTGTCGTTCTTTCGAGCTTCGACCCGGTCCGTCGTGAGACCGCCCGTGTTGCCCTCGAGAACCTCATCGCCGACGGCCGCATTCACCCCGCCCGCATCGAGGAGATGTATCACAAGGCTGCCGACCTGGTTCAGCAGCGCGTGCGCGAGGCTGGCGAGCAGGCTGCCTTCGATACCGGCATCCACGACCTGCATCCCGAGATCGTCAAGACCCTTGGTGCCCTGCGCTACCGTACCTCGTTTGGTCAGAACGTGCTTCAGCACTCCCTCGAAGTCTCTGACCTGTGCGGCGTGATGGCTTCCGAGCTTGGCCTGGACGTTGTGACCGCCAAGCGCGCCGGCCTGCTGCACGACCTGGGCAAGGCAATCGACCATGACGTCGAGGGCCCGCATGCCGTCATCGGCGCCGAGCTTGCCCGCCGTTATGGCGAGAAGCCCGTTATCGTCCACGCTATCGAGGCTCACCATGCCGACGTCGACCCCAACACGGTGCTCGATGTCCTGGTACAGGCCGCCGATGCTGTCTCTGCCTCTCGCCCCGGTGCCCGTCGCGAGTCTGCCGAGAACTACATCAAGCGTCTTGAGAAGCTCGAGGAGATCGCCAACTCCCATGATGGCGTCGAGCGTACCTATGCCATGCAGGCTGGTCGCGAGGTCCACGTCATGGTTCAGCCGGACAAGATCTCCGATGCCCAGTCCACGGTCCTGGCTCACGATATCGCCCATCAGATCGAGGAAGAGATGGAGTATCCCGGTCAGGTGCGCGTCGTCGTGATTCGCGAGAGCCGCGCTGTCGATATCGCTAAATAACATGAGCGACGCGAACGAGCTCATCTCATTTATCGCGTCGATGTCGGGGGAGGGCAACCTTCGCGTCGAGGAGAACCTTGGCGAGGGGTATGTCCGCCTCCGCGTTTCGGAGGCCGAGCGGCGCCAGGCAAAACACGACATTCAGCATGTCGAGGATATCGTCATCGAAATGCTCCGTAATGCTCGCGATGCTGGCGCCGACAAAGTCTATCTCGCTACGACCAAGGAAGATGGCGTCCGCACGCTTGTCTTTCTGGATAACGGTTCGGGCGTTCCGCAGGATATGCAAGAGCGAATCTTCGATGCCCGCGTTACCTCCAAGCTCGAGAGCATGAAGATGGACCGTTGGGGCGTTCACGGTCGTGGCATGGCATTGTTTTCGATCAAGCAGAACACCGACGAGGCCCGTGTGGTCACGTCCGGTGTCGATCTTGGCTCGGCCTTTAAGGTGAGCGTTGCGGCCGACCGCCTCAGCGAGCGTGCCGATCAGTCCAGCTGGCCCCAGGCCGTCAAGGATGAGGATGGACGTTATGTCTGTGCTCGCGGTCCGCATAATATTATTCGCGCTGCTTGTGAGTTTGCGCTCGAGGAGTTGCGTGGTTGCGATGTCTATCTTGGTTCTCCGTCTGAGATTGCCGCGACCCTTTATGCTCAGGCGTCAAGTCGGCTCGATACGTCGCGTCTCCTGTTCATTGATGACGAGAGCGAGCTTCCGGTTGTCGATCGTTTAGGCCTTGCCTCTGATGCCGAGGACTTTATCCGTATCTGTTCTGGTTTGGGTCTTGAGATGTCCGAGCGCACGGCCCATCGCATTTTGGCAGGGCAGATTAAACCCGTTCGCGGTGTGACCGCGCGTCTGCTGCGCGAGCGTGATTCGTCCTCGCATGCGCCGGCTCCTGTCGATCTTGCAAAGGATCGTCGCGGGCTACGTATTGCCAAGGATGACATGGCACAGTTTTCGCGTGCTGTGGAGCGTGACTTTAATGACCTTGCCGCCCGGTACTATCTCAACCTTTGCGGTGACCCAAAGATTCGCGTTTCGCGTGATCGAATCACTGTGACCTTCGATCTTGCCAAAGAGGAATAGTACCTTTACCGAGTCCACTCGGTACGATACAGTTATTGCAGTTAAAACGTACTTTTAAACGCAGGAGTTTCTTCATGGATTGCCTGAAGGTATCAAGCAAATCATCGCCCGCGTCCGTTGCCGGCGCCATCGCCGGCATGGTCAAGGATGGTGTGCCCGTCAACATTCAGTGTGTCGGCGCCGGTGCGGTCAACCAGGCCATAAAGGCCGTGGCTATTGCGCGCGGTTTTTTGATTCCAACCGGGTTTGATATTTCCTGCGCGCCCGTGTTCTCCGACATCCTCATTAACGGGGAGTCGCGCACGGCCATCCGTCTTTCTATTTACGTTCACCAGATCAATCGAGCTGCTATGGATAACGTCGTCATGGATGATGTTAAGCCTGTGGCATAGCTTCTGCTTGCCTCGATTCGCCCCCCCTCTCCATCGTTAGGACTTATGCACATGGACCAGCGTTCCGTACGCGATATTCTTGCCGGTAAAACCTACTTTATCCGCACCTTTGGCTGCCAGATGAATCAGCACGACTCCGAGCGCGTGAGCGGTCTGCTCGATTCGTATGGTTGCCTCATGGCGCTCGATCCCGAGCATGCCGATATTGTTGTCTTCATGACATGCTGCGTGCGCGAGGCCGCCGATACTCGCCTGTACGGCCAGTGCAATTCCTGTAAAAGCCTGCCGCCTTCGCCTTCGGGCAAGCGTGTGGTTGCCGTTGGTGGTTGCATCGCGCAGCGCGATGGCGAGGGCCTGCTCACCAACGTCGATAACGTCAATGTCATCTTTGGTACGCATTCCATCGCACATGTGGCAGAGCTCATTGCCGAGGCGTTCCTTGATGGCAAGCGTCATATCCGCACCAATGAGCATGAGGATACGGATGCCATGAGCATGCCGTGGCATCGCGAGACCCAGTATCACGCTTGGGTGCCCATCATGACGGGCTGCAATAATTTCTGTACCTATTGCATCGTTCCGTACGTGCGCGGTCGCGAAAAGAGCCGCTCCTTCGAGGAGATTGTCGACGAGGTGACCGGTTTGGTGCGCCAGGGCGTGCGTGAGATTACGCTGCTGGGCCAAAACGTTAACTCATATGGTCGCGATCTGTTTGGCAAGCCGCGTTTTGCCGATTTGCTGCGTGCCGTGGGCGATACGGGTGTGGAGCGCATCTTCTTTACGTCTTCGCATCCCAAGGATCTGCTGCCCGAGACCATCGACGCCATGGCCGAGACGCCTGCTGTTATGCCGCAGCTGCATCTGGCCGTCCAGTCAGGTTCGACGCGGATCCTCAAAGAGATGAATCGCCGTTATACACGCGAGGACTATCTGGGCCTGGTCGATCGCATTCGCAACCGCATGCCCGATATCGCGCTCTCGACCGACATTATCGTTGGCTTCCCGGGCGAGACTGAAGAAGACTTTGAGCAGACGCTTTCACTTGCCGAGACGGTCCGCTATGCCCAGGCCTATACCTTCATCTATTCCAAGCGCGCCGGTACCCCGGCCGCAGAGATTGACGATCCTACGCCGCATGAGGTTATTCTCGGGCGTTTCAACCGCCTGGTTAAGGTTATCGAGACCACGGCACATGAGTATAACCAGGGTGAACTTCATACTGTGGTTCCGGCGCTCATTGAGGGAACGAGTAAAAAGAACGACGCGGTCCTGCTGGGCAAGAGTCCCAAGAATCAGACCGTGCATGCGCCTATCCCCGAGGGTTACAGCATCGATCAGCTTGTTGGCAAGATCGTTGATGTTGACGTTGACGTTGCCAAGACCTGGTATTTGTCCGGCTCCGTTGTGGGCGAGCCGCGCTAATGGTTTCTTCCGGGGCAGGTCTTTCCGCCGTTGCGATCGTCGGTCCGACGGCGGTTGGTAAGAGTGATGTTGCCGACCGTTTGGCCGCTCGTCTTTCGTCCGAAGTGCTGTCGTGCGATGCGATGCAAATCTATCGCGGCATGGACATCGGTACCGCAAAGATGACGCCCGATGAGTGTACGGCGCCGCTGCGTCTCGTCGACATTGTAGAGCCGGGTGTGGCATATTCTGCTGCGCTTTATCAGGCTGACGCTCGCGCGCATGTTGATCGTCTGCTCGGGTCAGGACGTCTTCCGGTGTTTTGCGGGGGTACAGGCCTGTATCTCAAGGCCGCCCTCGATGAGATGGACTTTCCCTCGGGAGAACTTGAGGACGATCGCCGTGCGGGCTATCAGGAGCTTGCCGAGCGTATTGGCGAGGAAGAGCTGCATGCTCTGCTTGCCGAGCGCGATCCAGAATCGGCTGCTGTTATTCATCCCCATAACGTGCGCCGTGTGATTCGTGCGCTCGAGATGCATGATGATGGTATCTCCTATGCAAAGCAAAAAAGTCAGTTTAGTGTTCCGCGCGAGCATTATCACGCCCTATGGTTTGGTCTGACGCGTAATCGCGAGGTGCTCTACGAGCGCATTAACCTGCGTGTCGATCTGATGTTTGAACAGGGTCTTGTTGATGAGGTTCGTGGTCTTATGGACCAGGGGCTGGGAGATGCCCTGACTTCGATGCAGGCAATTGGCTATAAAGAGATCATCGATGCTTTCAATGGTGTGATGAGCATGGATGAGGCTCGCGAACTCATCAAGATGCGTTCGCGTCGTTATGCCAAGCGTCAGCTTTCGTGGTTTAAGCGCGATGACCGTATCGTGTGGTTTGATATGGATGAATGTACGATCGATGAGGTCGTTGCTGATATTCTGCATCGTATTGAGGCTGCCTAATGGCTCGTTTCCCCCTTGTTCCCACGGCACCCGAGCCCGAGCGTGCCATTTTGGTTGGTGTTGAGTGGCGCGACAATGCATGGCCACTCGATCGATCGCTCGATGAGCTGGAGCGTCTTGCCCACACGGCTGGTGCCCAGTGCGTGGCTCGCTTGTCTCAGCGTTTGGTAAAGCCGTATCCCAAATCATTTATCGGTTCCGGTAAGGTAGAGGAGCTGTGCGGTCTGGTACATCGCATGGATGCCGATGTCGTTATTTTTGACGACGACCTGACGCCCTCGCAGCAATCCTATTTGGAGAAAGCCGTGGGCGAGCCGGTAAAGATTATCGATCGTACGGCACTGATCTTGGATATCTTTGGCCTGCATGCTCAGACGCGTGAGGGACGCCTACAGGTACAGCTGGCGCAGCTTCAATATCTGTTGCCTCGTCTGCGCGGCATGTGGAGCCATCTCGCCAAGGAACAGACGCGCGGCGGCATCGGCTCACGCTTTGGTCAGGGCGAAAGTCAGCTCGAGGTCGACCGTCGCCTCATCCGTAATAAGATCGCTGCGCTTCGACGTGAGATCAAGCAGGTTGAACAGCGTCGTGATGTTCAATCCAAGAGCCGCATTGAGTCACCGGCGTTTCGCGTCGCGTTAGCCGGTTATACCAATGCCGGTAAATCGACGTTGCTCAATCGTCTGACCGGTTCTACGGTACTTTCGCAGGACAAGCTGTTTGCTACGCTCGACCCGACGACGCGTTCATATCGCCTGCCTGGCGGTCGCGGCATGACGATTACCGATACCGTCGGCTTTATTCAAAAGCTGCCGCATGGTCTGGTCGATGCCTTTAAATCGACGTTGTCCGAGATGTTGGATGCCGATTTAATTCTCAAAGTCGTGGATGCGTCTGATGAGGACTATGAGCGACAGCTTGAGGCTGTCGACCGCGTGCTTGATGAGATCGGCGCCGGAGAGCGCCTAACGCTGACCGTATTCAATAAAATCGATCTTCTCGATAGCGTTGAACGATTAAGTTTCCGTCGTCGCTATTCCGAGGCTGTGCTGTTCTCGGCCCAAACGGGCGAGGGACTCGACGATCTCGTCGATCGCATTGCTCGCGAGGCAGCTGCCACCGATGTACTGCTTTCAGCTGACATTCCATATCGTGAAGGTGCGCTCATCACGCTCGTGCATGAGCAGGGGACCCTTTTGCACGAGGAATATCTTGAGGATGGCGTTCGTATTGTGGCGAAACTGCCGGCTCGTATTGCACCTCGGCTTGAGCGTTATCGCACCGAGTAGGCGAGCTCCAAAATGCCCAGTATGATGGGCTGATGCAGCAGATAAAAGGGGAGTGCATGACGTCCAAGGCTGGTGAACGCCGGGATGGGATTGGCGTAGACCCAGCTTGGTGCGGGATGTTCACATCTTTGAGCGGTACGCGCAGCAAAGTATCCTGTGAGGTACATGAATATGAACGGGATGATTGGATAATAGTCGCCTGAAACAAACCGGGGGCCGGGAAATCCTAGCCACGCCAAATAGGAGAATGAATAGGTCGATTTCGGGATGCCCCATGTCGCCACGAAGAGAGCGAGGCATATCGCGATGCCCCACGTGCTGGGCACTTTCTTAAGCATCGGTCGTGCTACGGCTGCCACAGCGGTACACGCCGCCATGCAATAAATGATGCCAAAGTTCACTGAATCGTCGACCGATACGAGCGTTGTTGCGATCCAGACGACCAAAGCTGCGGCCTGTCTCTTATACACATCTGACGCTGCCGACGACTAGTCGAGTGTAG
>URIK01000076.1 GCA_900547855.1 uncultured Collinsella sp.
AGATTCATGAGCGTCTCGTGGGCTCGGAGATGTGTATAAGAGACAGGTATCTTACGCTCGACCTGGACGATGAGGACTCGCTCGCGCCGCGCCTATCTGCCCGCGAGGCGCGCGGCGTCATCGACGTCGCCGTCGTGCGCCTTCCACATCTGTCGAACTTCACCGACTTCGACCCGCTTTCTCGCGTGCCCGGCGTGGGCGTGCGCTACGTTTCCTCGACGACCGATCTGGGCCGACCCGACCTGGTGGTGCTCCCCGGCTCGAAGACCACGCTCGACGACGCGCGCTGGCTTGCGGCTAGCGGCATCGGAGCCTGTGTACGCGCGCTTTCGGGTGCGGGCACGCCGGTGCTCGGCATATGCGGAGGCTACCAGCTTTTGGGAGACGAGCTTTCCGACCCGCACGGCAGGGAAGGCGCTGGCACCGCGCGCGGGCTCGGGCTCATCCCTGCAAGTACGGTGTTCAGGGAGGAAAAGCGCCTCGCCCAGTCGGAGCTGCGCATCACAGGCGCCCAAGGCGCGTTCTCGGTGTGGAACGGCATGACGGCTCGCGGGTACGAGATCCACGACGGCGAAACGATCGTCTCCTGCGCCCCTGCGGGCACGATTGGCGGCAAACCAGAAGGCGCGGCCTGCGGAAACGTGTTTGGAACCTATCTCCACGGCCTGTTCGACGAACCGGGGGTGGCGCTCGCCCTCGCGCGCTCGCTCGCGCGCATGCGTGGCCTGCCCGAGAGCGTCGTGGGTGCTGCGGGCGCGGCGTCCGCGGCCGATCACCGTGCGCGCGAGTTCGACCGCCTGGCCGACTCCGTGCGCGGGGCGCTCGACATGGAGTATGTCTACCGCATTATCGAGGAGGGCGTATGATCCACGTGTATCATGGCGACGGCAAAGGCAAGACCACGGCGGCGATGGGCCTCGCCCTTCGCATGCTCGCCGCAGGCCGCCGCGTCGTCGTCGTGCAGTTCCTGAAAGACGGCGAAAGCGGGGAGGTGCGCCTGCTCGCCGAGCATTTCGGCGTGCCCGTGTTCGCGGGGAAGGCGTCGGACAAGTTTACCTGGTCCATGACGTCGGAAGAACTTGCCGCGACGCGCGAGCTGCACGATGGGAACCTCGCTTCCGCGCTCGCCGAGCTCGAGGGCGCGCAGGAGGGGCTGCTCGTGCTCGACGAGGCGCTCGACTCGCTTTCGAAGGGGCTTGTCGACGAGGCGCTCGTGGACCGCGCGCTCGATATGTCCGCGCGCGGCGTCGAAGTAGCGCTCACCGGGCGCGCGCCTTCCCGCAAGATCGTGGAGAAGGCCGACTACATAACCGAGATGCGGTGTGAGAAACACCCCTACGCTCAGGGGATAGGTGCAAGGGAAGGAGTGGAGTACTAGATGGATTCCAAGGAGATGGCGCCCGGCGACATCGAGCGGCGCAGCTTCGAGATCATCACCGAAGAGCTCGGCGGCCGCACGTTCCCGCCGCTTGAAGAGCCCGTCGTGAAGCGCGTCATCCACACCACTGCCGACTTCTCGTACGCTGATTCCCTCGTATTCACCCATGACGCCGCGCACTGTGCTCTCGACGCACTGCGCGCAGGGGCCACGGTGCTCACCGACACGAACATGGCGCTCGCAGGCATAAGCAAGCCAGCGCTCGCAAAGCTCGGCTGCAAGGCCGTGTGCTACATGGCCGACCCTAATGTCGCCGCGGCTGCGCGCGCCGCGGGCACGACTCGCGCCGTTGCGAGCATGGACAAAGCTTGCGGCATCGAGGGTCCGCTCATCGTGGCCGTCGGTAACGCCCCCACGGCACTTCTGCGCCTCGCCGAGCTCATGGACGCGGGGAAGATCGCGCCCGCGCTCGTCGTTGGGGTGCCGGTCGGGTTTGTGAACGTGGTCGAGGCGAAAGAGGAGCTACTCGCGCGACGCGTGCCGGCCATCGTCGCGAGGGGTCGCAAGGGCGGCTCGACCGTGGCGGCCGCCATTATGAACGCGCTGCTCTACCAGATCACGCGCCCAGGCGGCCCGAAGTGACGGCGCCCGCATCCGCGCCGGCGCTGCGCATCTTCGCCGGCACCACCGAGGGCCGCCTTCTGTGCGAATGGGCGAGCGGGGCGGGCATCCCCGCCCGTGCCTACGCGGCAACCGAGTACGGAGGCGAGCTTTTGGGCGAGCTTCCGGGCATCGAGGTGCATGCGAGCAGGCTCGACGAGGCCGACATGGAGCGCGAGCTTTCCGGCGCGCGCATCGTCGTCGACGCCACGCACCCCTTCGCTACGCTCGCAAGCGGCAACATCCGAGCCGCTTCGCTCGCCGTGGGTGTACGATGCCTGCGCCTTGCGCGCGCGGCCGAGGAGCTGCCCAAAGGCGTCGTGTCGGTCGCGTCGATCGCCTGCGCGGCGCGCTTTCTCTCCGAGAACCCGGGTCGCGCGCTTCTCACGACGGGGAGCAAGGAGCTTGCTCCCTATACGCGCGTCGCCGATTTCTCGGAGCGCTTCTTCGTGCGTGTGCTCCCGCTGCCCGGTGCTATAACGAAGTGCATCGACGCGGGGTTTTCGCCGTCGCACGTCATCGGCATGCAGGGGCCCTTCACCCGCGAGCTCAACGAGGCGATGCTTCGGCAGGTGGGAGCCCAGTGGCTTGTGACCAAGGACTCGGGAACCGTAGGCGGCACGGCCGAGAAGCTTGCCGCCGCGCGCGACGTGGGAGCGCGCTGCATCGTGGTCACCCGTCCCGCCGAGGGAGACGGGGCCCTTTCGCTTCGGGAAGTGGAAGACGCGCTCTTACGGGAGTTCGCGCGATAGGCGCTCGCCGCGCCTAGGGCCCTTCAATCAGTTGCGGTGAAATAGTGTCTGTTTTTGCTGTTAGATAGCATATTCAGTCCCTAATTCACCGCAACTTATTGGTGGTGGCTTACTGGTAGCGTAGACACTCGACGGGGTCGAGCTTTGCTGCGCGGCGAGCGGGGTAGAAGCCAAAGATTACGCCGATGCCGACGGAGACGGCGAAGGCCAGCAGCACCGTGGCGATTGAAAAGCTCGGTATGATTTGCCCGCTGGCTCCGAGCTCGCCAAGAATCCCGGATCCGGAGGCAAACATCGCGAGGCCCCAGGCCAGCAGATAGCCAATCAGGACACCTAGCAGTCCGCCGGTGACGCACAGCGCCGAGGATTCGGCCAAAAACTGCGCAGTGATATCGCGACGACTTGCGCCCAGAGCGCGGCGGATGCCGATCTCGCGGATGCGCTCCGTTACGTTGGTAAGCATCATATTCATAATGCCGATACCGCCGACAAGCAGCGAGATGCTGGCGACAGCACCCATGATGAGCGAAAACGCGCCCATAAAGGAGTTGAGTGCATCGATGGCGCTTTTCATGGAGGTCGCCGATACACTGTTGTACTCATCCTCCTCCTCGATGCCCTTCATCGCGCGCACCTTGGACTCGATGGTCTTGCAGAGCTCATCCATGTCCGTGCCCTCGGCGGCGAGCGCCGTCACGCTGGGGAATGAAGGATTCTCGTCGCCAAACAGGCCGGAGATGGTTTCGCGTGGCATATACAGCGTGAGCGAGCCCATGGAGTCGCTGCCGCCGTCAATCACGCCGACAATCTGCACCTCGCCGTTGGACACCTTGATGGTTTTCCCCAGCGCATCCTGTTCGTTGCCGTAAAGCTGATCGGCGCCGCCGCGGCTGATGAGCGCCACGCGCGAGCCTGATTGAGACTCGGCCTGGGAATAGGTACGCCCCGCAACGAGCTTTCCGGCCCCCACGGCGTCGAGCATGTCGCTATCGACACCCTGTGCCATGACGGTATAGCTTTTATCGCCGGTCTTGTACTCGGTATACGCGCTGTCGACAATGCCGATCTGCTCTATCTGCGGCACCAGTTTTTGAAGCTTCTCGATGTCCGACTCTGTGAGTTCTTGCGACGAATAGATTTGCACCATGCGTGCCGCATTGAGGCCCAGGCTGTTGACCAGGCTGTTTTGGATGCCGCCGATGAGCGAAGTCATGGCGATAACCGAGGCGATGCCGATGACAATGCCCAGGATGGTGAGCAGGCTGCGCCCCTTGTTGGCCTCGAGCGAGTGAAGGGCTTCCTGGATGAGATCGCGGGCGCTCATGCCATCTCTCCTTTCGGCGGGTTGGCGGAGGCGGAAATCATGGGCAGGCTATCCACGGCGCTGCGCAGGGTCCGCGGTGCATGTGGAATATACGCGCCATCGTGAATGCGACCGTCGCGGATGGTCACGGCACGGTCGGCCTCGGCGGCGATGCCGGGGTCGTGTGTGATAAGCACGATGGTTTTGCCGCGCTTCTGGAGCTTATGGAAGGTCTCCATCACAAGCGCTCCGGTAGCGGAGTCCAGGTTTCCCGTCGGCTCATCGGCCAGGATGATGGGCGGGTCATTGACGAGGGCGCGCGCGATTGCGACGCGCTGCATCTGGCCGCCCGAGAGCTCGGATATGCGGTGGTCCCAGTGGTCGACGGGCAGCGTGACAGCCTGCAGCGCGTGAACGGCGCGCATTTCGCGCTGGCTACGGGGCACATTGGTGTAGGCCAGCGGCAGCATGACGTTTTCGATAACCGACAGGCGCGGCAGCAGGTTGAAGCTCTGAAAGACAAAGCCAATGCTCAGGGCGCGGACTTCGGTGAGCTCGTCATCATCGAGCTCGGCCACGTTGAGCCCTTGCAGGTAATAGTCGCCCGCCGTCGGTTTGTCCAGGCAGCCCAGGATGTTCATGAGCGTTGACTTGCCCGAGCCCGAAGGGCCGGTAATGGCGACGAACTCGCCGGGTTCTACCGCCAGGCTCACGTTGTGCAGGATGTGGGCGCAACCCGCCTCGCTCTCAAAAATGCGGTGCACGTTGCGGATGTCGATAACGGGACGCATTACATGCCCTCGTCGTCAGACATGCTGCCCGAATCCGTGCTGTAGCCGCCGTCAGCCGTTGCGTCCGCTCCGGTGTCCATGACGAGGGTGTCGCCATCGCGCAGCTTGGTAACCGGCACGTTGGGGTTGATCTCGTTGCCCTGGTCGTCGCGCTTTACCTGTGTCTTGCCGACTACGGCTTCGTTGTCGTTTTGCGTCACGTCGGTCACCTTCACGCGACGGGTATGCTTGCCCTCGTCATCGGTTGCCACGTTGACGTAATAGTGTTCGCCGTCTTCGGTCATGAGCGCCATCGTCGGCACCATCACCACGTCGTCGAGCTGCTCGGTCACCACCGATACCTCGGCCGTCATGCCCGGCTTCAGGCGCGCGTCGGGCGCCTCTATGAGAATGTCGACGTTAAAGGTTACGCTGCCGCCGCCACCGTTGGCGGCGTCGGAGTTTGCCACCGAGGCGATGGCCGTGACCGTTCCCTGGCTTACGATATCGGGAAACGCGGGATACGTGACGTTGGCACTCTGCCCAACGGCGATCTTGGCGATGTCCTTTTCGCCCACCTGCACGGTCACCTTCATCTTAGATAGGTCGGCGATCTGCATGCACTGCTTGCCGCCGCTCGTATCGCTTTCGCCCATGATCATGCCGCCTGTTACCGTGGCGCCCACCTTGGCGTTGAGCTCCACGATACTGCCCGAGCTCGGGGCCGTGACCGTACGACTGGCCGCCTTGGCGTTCGCCTGATCGAGGTTTGCCTGGGCCGATGCGAGGCTGCGCTGCGCGGCCGATACGGCGTTCGTGTCCGCCGATGCGGCGGAGACGCCATCCGCTGCGGAAGCTCCATCGACGTCCGTCGTTGGGGTGGCCTGAGCGGCAGCTGCGGCTTTCTTCGCATTAGCGAGGTCTTCTTGAGCGGCAGCAACTGCACGCTGCGCCTCGGCAACGTTGCGATCGAGCTCGTCATTTTTAATGGTCATAAGCACGTCGCCCTCGTTGACGGATTGGCCCGCCTGCACGTTGATCGAATCGACCGTACCGTCGACAGAAGGGGAGACCACTGAGGACGAAATGGGTTTGAGCTGGCCTTTCGCCTCGACCGTTGTGGTAAACGTGCCCTCGGTCACCATGTCGGTCACCGGCCCGTTGTTGCCTGCGGGCCGTGCGTTGATGGCTAAGGTCACGACAACGGCGATGAGCACAATGGCGGCCACGACGCCGGCCGCAATGCCGCGTCGGATGAGCTTTTTGCGTCGACGTTCGGCACGTTTTGCCTTGAGCTTGGCATATGCCTCTTCATCGGAAATCTCGGTCGCATCGTTCGCGCGTCCGCTCTGCTTATCGGCATGTACGTTTGTAATCAGAGGAATCGTTTCGGTGACATCTTCGAGCGTGTGCTCGGTATCATCCGGGCCCGGGGTGGTCGTGGGGACATTCGGCATAGCGTCTCCTTTATAGAAAGTACCTCGATAAGTATATGCGCCCACCGGTTGGGGCGGGCGCATAGGACGGTTTCTTTCGGAACTGTTAGATTGGTCGCTGCGGTTCCACGTTGTAGGAATGCGCGCGTTGCACTACGAGTGGACAACCACGCACAGGCCGACTTTGATGCAGTCGTGAAGTGCCTTGGCGTCTGCCAGACGCAGGTTGATGCAGCCGTGGCTGCCGCACCATTTGTACGACTCGGCGTTATCGAAGCTCTTGTCGTTTTGCCAGGTGGCATCGTGGAAGCCGATCATATTGCCCTCGAACGGCATCCAGTAGCTCACCGGGCTTTCGTATTTGGGCTTACCGGTCTCGGGGTCCTTGGCTCCGATCAGGGTGCTGCCGCCGTCGTTGCTGTTGATCTGCCACACGCCCTCGGGGGTGGCGTCTTCGCCCGGTTTGCCGGATATAAAGTTGGCCTCCCAAACGATATTACCGTTCTCGTCATAGTAGCGCGCGTGCTGCTCGGACAGGTCGACGTCGATATACGCCTTCCAGTCGGGCTCTCCCTTTGCGGTAAAGGTGTCGGCCTTCTGGGAGTACTTGATCTCGATTTCGCCGGTCTGCTTGTTGTTAATGGCGTCCTCGACCTGCTTGGCGAGCGAGCTGCTGTCGATGGACCAACCAAAGTCGCCGCCTTCGACGGCGCACTGCTTGCCATCGGCGCGCGTCCACCAGCGAGTGGAGCCCACGGTATTAAAGCCGTTGGCGAGCTCGGCTGCCCAGCTGCTGATCTGCGACGTATCGAGCGTGGGATTGGCCGGATCGGCAAAGCTGATCCACTGCAACACGGAGCTGCCATCAACCTTGCCGGCATCCTCGCCGTTGAGCTTGAGGGTCACGTTGACGCCCAGGAAGTTGTTGGCGGCATCGCATGCGGCCTGAATCTGATCGTCGGTCAGCGTTCCATTGAGCGGCTCATAGGCATCGTTGCCGAGCTTGGAAAGATCTACGGACTCGGCCAGCGAGGCAAGCTCGAGCTCGGCATACTTAATGACATGCTCGCGGTTGAGTTTTTCGTTGGAGCGCGCCTTCTCGACGGTAAACTTGCCGGCCTGCTCGTCATGGGAGCTATTGGCCTCGAACGTGCCCGAACGCCCCTCGTTAAACTCGTCGATGGCGGCGCCCAGATCCTTCTCAAACTTCTTTTGGTCAAAGGTATCGGAGAGCATGGACAGGTCGACGTCTTGATCAAGATCGACTTCGTTGGAGGTAGCGGTTGTTTTGGCCTTGCCGCTTAAGGATTCCACAAGGCGGACCGGCCATACAAAGGCTTCGTTGTGGCTGATAATCTCTTTTGCGGCAGCTTCGCCATCGACGATGGGCTCATCGGACTCGGGCTGATAGGTCCAGCTAAAGTCATCGCCTGTCACGGTGAGCTTATAGTGCTTCCATGCCGAATTGACCTTGGTAGCGGCAGACGAAGCGTTGGAGAACGAGACGTCGACGCCGGCAATGGTGGTGTTGGGGTAGGCTAGCTGCGAAAACGCTACGATTCCTACGATATAGACAATGACGATAAGACCCAAGACGACAAAGAGCGTCGTCTTTTTGCCCGACTTATTGTTGCCGGCGGACTTGCGCGCGGGGCCGCGATCGCCTCGGGCGTGCGTGGGGGGCTGCTTGGGCGCATTGCCGTTTGCCTGGCGCTGCTGACGTTGTTGACGCTGCTGTCGCTGTTGGTTCGGGCGTTGGGGCGCGTTTGCCGCACCACGCTGCTGACCGTGGCTCGGCGCGATAGGACGCGGTGACTGAACGCCGCCGGTGTGCCTGCTCGGCTGCTGCGGATCGGGAATCAGTTGAGTTCGATCGTTTTGCGACATCGTATGCATATCCTTCGATTTTCGCCTTGCGGTTCATCGTGTTTTTACTGGGCTTGCATTATAGCGATTGCCCTGCTGTTTGTGGTACGGAAACGGTGGCATTCGAAAGAGCTGGGACAAATGTCCCACCTTTGAGTCGTTCTTAGTCGCTATCCGCACACACCGCATTTTGCACAGGCCGAAAGTGCGGCCGGAGCCTGCGCGATGCCGCCCTTTGCCGTCTCGCGCAGCGTGGCTGGCAACGCGTGGCCCACCGAGAGCATTACATGTGCCATCTGGTCAAACGGCACCAAGCTCTTAATGCCTGCGAGGGCGAGTTGTGCCGAGCTAAAGGCCGCTGCTACGCCGATGGCGTTGCGGTTTTGGCAGGGCACCTCCACGAGGCCACCGACGGGGTCACAAACGAGGCCCAGCAGGTTACTCAGCGCGATGGAACTGGCGTCGAGTGCCTGCTCGGGCGTGCCGCCGAGCATCTGCACCAGCGCGGCGGCTGCCATGGCGGCGGCGCTTCCCACCTCGGCCTGGCATCCGCCCTCGGCGCCGGCGACGCAGGCGCTCGTGGTGAGGTTGAGGCCGATGGCGGCTGCGCAGTAGAGCGCGTCCATGACCTGCTCTTCGTCGAGCTGCAGGCGATCGGCGAGTGCAAGCACGCAGCCGGGCACAACACCCGCTGAGCCTGCCGTGGGGGCGGCGACGATCACGCCCATGGTGGCGGAGCGTTCGAGCACGGCCATCGCGCGGGCCACGGCATCGGTCTGAACGGGGCCCATCAGGCTTGCGCTCAAATCGTTGCGGCCGGTGGCTTCGACAAGCTTGGCCTCGCCGCCGATAAGCCCGCCGAAGACGGTGCCGCCACTGATGGCGAGACTCCAGCCGACGCCACTCCGGCCACTGAGCCGGCCGAATCCGCTCCCGCCGATTCCGGTGACGCTCCGCAGGAGTAGTCCGTTTCCTGTCTCTTATACACATCT
>URIK01000077.1 GCA_900547855.1 uncultured Collinsella sp.
TATCGCGAGGTGCCCACGGCGCAACTTGCTCTGAGCGGCTATCTCGACATCAAGGGCAACGTGTGGGGCGCCATCGTGCGTGACGGACGCGGCTGGGTCGATATGGTGACGGTTGCCGCGGATGCTGGTGATACTTCGTGTCGCCTGCGCGTGGTCCGCCTGACCCCGCAGACAACGAACTCAAAGGAGGGGTCGTGAAATGCATGATGTCCTGCGCGAGGAATCTGCCCAGGCAACGGTCGAATACGCCATCGTCACGGTGGCGCTGCTTTCCATCGTGCTGGCGATCGCGGGGCTTTGGCGTGCCGGTGCCGATGGGCGCTTGGCGGCGCTGGTCGAGCGGGCGGCGTCTCACGGCGTCACTTCGACATCGGTTGTCGACGCTGCTGCGGGTTCTAAGGACATCGTGCTGTATTGATGTCGCGCGCGAGGACCGGGCACAGTCTACGGTCGAGGCGGCATTCCTGCTGCCGACGTTTCTGACGCTCGTCCTGTTGGCGCTGCAGCCGGTGTGCCTGCTCTACACACGCGCGGTCATGGAGTCTGCCGCCGCCGAGACCGCGCGGCTCATGACCACGACGACGGTGGGGGATGACGAGGATATTAAGGAGTTCGCCCGCCGCCGTCTTGCCGCGGTTCCCGACGTTTCGATTTTTCATGCCGGCGGGCCCCTGTCGTGGGATATCGAGCTTGGTCGGGCTGGCACGGGCGGCGTCTCGTCCGTTTCCGTTACCGGTGAGGTTAAACCGCTGCCCGTGATCGGTGTGTTTGCGCAGGCTATGGGTAGTGCAGGCCAAAACGGCTATGTCGAGCTTAGGGTCGACGTCTCGTATCGATCACGTCCCGAGTGGCTGGAGGGAGACTATGATTCATGGATTGCTGCATGGGATTAAGCGCTGCCTGTTGAGGGCGACGAGGGGGCTTGCGGGCCGTTGCCGACCGCGTGCTCGCTGCAAGCGAGGCGGCTTTATGGGTCGAGCCGGGATCGACCTGTTTATCGAAGACGGTGCCTATACCACACTCTCCTCTGCGGTGGTCATCTTGGTGGTGCTCACGCTACTGTTTTCGTCGACGGCGGCGATATGGAGCATGTCGCGCGCGGGGGATACCCAGGTGGCTGCCGATAGCGGCGCGCAGGCAGGCGCCAATGTGGTGTCGTCCTATCACACGGCTGCCACGGTGGTTGATGCGAGCATTTTGAGTCTGGGGCTGGCGGGGTTTGCCACGATCGGGACGGGCCTGGTCGCCATCCTCATCCCGGGTGCTGAGCCAGTTGCCGGCAATATGGTCGACACCGGGATTGAGATCATTAAAACGCGCAATAAGTTTGCCAAGAGTGCATCTGAGGGCCTGCAGAAAATCGAGACGGCTCTACCGTATCTGGTTGCCGCGCGAGCTACGCAGGCCGTGTCGGCGCAGGATACCGAGGGCGTGACCTATACCGGTACGGCGCTTGCCGTGCCCAGGACGTCCGAGTCGGATTTTGCTGCGCTCGAGGGGTCCGAGATCTCGACCGATGTCGTCGAGAGCGCCTCAAAAGACCTTGACTATGCTGCCAAGGAACTGCAGAAAGCGTCTGAGAAAACGTCAAAGGCCAAGGAACGCGCCTGGCTTGCCGACTGCGGTGGATCGGACGAGAACGCGATTGGCAGCTGTTCATGTATGTGGGAACGCGCGGGGAGCTTGGCAAAGCTCTCAGGTGAGCAGAACCCGCATTATGCCTCGAGCGTTACGTGGGAGCCACAGGTGGCGCTCGATCGCGCGAAGGCCTACTATCACCAGCGTCTGGCAGACGAAAAACCACAGGGTTCAAGCGTCGAGACGAAGGCGGAGTCGGCGGCGCGCAAGGCGTTTTACACCTATGCGAGTACAGAGGTCAATCGTGCATATGTAACCGAGGGCGGAGATGAAGTCGCTTCCTATATCCCGCTGTTGCCGCGCAACACTGACGAGGTGCGAGCGACGGAACTCTATACCGACGCGGCGTGGCCAACCAGTACCAACGATGGCAAAACGTATCTGCATTATGGAACGAGTTGCCCCAACTATAAGAAAGGGACGCCAGGCGGTCTAGCCTCGGTCGCTGCTTATGACGGGCAGGACAGATGCAACAGATGCCATTTTGGCGTTTCGTCGCTCGGCGCCGTTGCGGCTCCTTCGACTTCTATCGAAAACGGCTTCGAGTACCACTTTGATCGATTCAAAGACGCCCTGGAGAAATACGTCGAATGCCGCAACAAAGAGCTCGAGCTCATGCGCCAGACCGAGGACGAGGCTGACCGTGCGGGCAATGCGTTTGACGAGGCCATTAAAGCGCTTTCGGGCGAGCGCCCGCGTATCGCTCCGCCCGGTCGCAACGGCGTGGTTGCCTTTGCGGTTTCGGGTGCCGTCTCGAGCCCCGATGAGCTCAACTCTTCGTTTAACACGACAGTCAGGCTTGGCGATCGCGGCGCGATCTCTGCTGCGGTGCTGGCGCCCGATGACGCGACGGCGCAGAACAACGTTCTCTCGCGGTTTTTCTCGACGCTGGAGGAGCGTTCGGGTGGCGTTGCCGGTGTACTCGATGGCGTCATGGATGTTTGGGGACGGCTTCTTGTGGGATACGGAGACATCCAGGGCTCGGCCGACGAGCTTATGGATGAGATGATCGATGACCTGGGAGGGAACAGTGGCGCGCTGGGCTCCATTGCGTCGTGGCTCGGCGATACCGTTTCGGCGTCCGTGGCGGCGCTGGGCTTGGAGCCGTGCGACTTGCGCCTACGAAAGCCGGTGCTGACCGACACCGCCAATGTCATCAAGAGCCCGGGGTCTGACATCACAGGTCTTTCTAAAGTGCAGGACAAGCTACGAAGTATTCCGCTGGGCGTGACCGACCCCAAGGCGCTTTGCGAGGCGCTGGAATATCAAGTCGAGCGCACTATCAGCGGTGCGGTGTTCACGCTAGCGGAGATTCCGCTGCCCGGCGGCGGTTCCATCCCACTTACCGTCGATGTTGCCACGCTGGCGGGTGCCCTGGGCGGTGGGTCGTAATGGGCATCCGCAAGCGCCTGCGCGAGGAGCGCGCCCAGGCGACGGTCGAGATGGCCGTGGTCACGCCCGTCCTGCTGGTTCTGGCACTCATCGTGTACAACGTCATGATCTTTGCCGGTGCGGTCGCACGCTTCGACCGCGTGGTGCCCGATATCGTGCTAGCGCATGCCGTGGCGCCGAGCGGGGAGGGCGATGGCAGCTCCATCGATTCCTCCGCGACCGTTCAGGCTCAGATCCAACATGCCATGGAAGGCTATGACTTGCAGATCGAGGTCTCAAGCAAACAGGGTGCGACGACATCGGATGGCGGTCTGCTTTCGCTTTCCGGCACGTTTAGGACCTATACCTGCACCATGCGCTACGAGCCGTGGCCGAGCTCGCTCAGCATCGCCGGCGTTTCGCTGGGGGCACCGGCACAGTTGTCGCACGAGCGCGCAGTGACAGTCGACCCGTGGCGTCCGGGGGTGGTCACGTGAACGCGGTCTCATCCTATATTGCCTACGCGCGGGCGCTCAGCAGGCTGGGTTGGACGCCTGCGGAGTTTGTGGTGGCGGAGTCGTTTGCCGTGCGCCTGCGTGGCATGCTGGGGCGGTCGACGATTGCCGCCAACGGGTTGCCGCTCGTCATGGCGTTTCCGCGCTGCTCTTCGGTCCACACCTGCTTTATGGCCTATCCCATCGACATTGCCTTTATCGATCGAAACGGCAGCATCCTCGCGTGCTACGAAAACGTCCGTTCTTGGCGCATGTGTTCCTGTCCCGGTGCCTGGGCGGTACTGGAACGCCCTTCAATCCTCGCTACACCTCCCGCCCTCCAGCAAGTGCCGGCGTAAGAATTGACGACAGCGGACTTTCGTCATACGAAATTGGGTAAGATGGGGGACAAGATGCATGGATGTTGAGATTCATCCCAACGCCAAAAAACACCTGACGGAAAAGCAGGTGCTTGATGCCTGGTTCGCGGTTACTGTGTGCATTCGCCGCGAGTCGGAGGACGAGCCGCCGAGATGGCTTGCCATTGGATGGCTCCCAGATGGTCGAAGTGTGGAACTTGTTGCGGTCGAACTAATTCGTGGATGGCTCATTATTCATGCCCTGTCTCCGGTTCAGAAGAAATTCTGGCAAGAGATCGAGCGAGCTCGGCAGAGGGGTCGATGATGAGCAAGGCGTATACGGCTGCCAATGGTCAGGTTATAACGGATGAAATGATTGACACGTGGTGTGAGTCGTACGAGCATGGCGAGTTTCCGGACGGCGAGCATACCGTTGGGGGGATCGTGCACGGGCGGCCTCCACTCTCAAGCGAAGGGACGGCAACGCTATCGGTCAAGATTCCCCTAGGGATGAAGGAGGCGATTCGTCGACGGGCGGCGGCTGAAGGAATGACGCCAAGTGAGTTTGCCCGTGCAGCCCTGAGCGAAAAACTTCTTGCGGCGGGTTGATGTCTCCAACGTGCTGTTCTATAGGGTCGGACTTGTGGCTGACGCCGTGCTCAAAAACTTTTTTCAAATTCTCGGTTGACCGGAGCGTGTCCTTGGTTATACTAATCAAGCCTTGAAACAAGGCACACCTCAAATGGCTGGGTAGCTCAGTTGGTAGAGCAGAGGACTGAAAATCCTCGTGTCAGGGGTTCGATTCCCTTCCCCGCCACCTTGAATTGACGAGGACCCCTGCAAAGGGGTCCTTTTCTTTTATGTAGCCCATGCACGGAATCGAACCCCGTGAGGGCGCGGAGCTGAGGAAACGCGCAAGCGTTTGCCAGCGTAGCTCGCAAGGCGCGCGAGCGCCGCAGCGGTCCGTCCGCGCAGCGCGCGGACGCGATTCCCTTCCCCGCCACCTTGAATTGACTAGGACCTCTGCAAAGGGGTCCTTTTCTTTTATCTGGACCCGCGGAAAATGCATCCCGTTATTGAACGAGAGGGCGGGATGCGCTTTCCGGCGCTTGCTTCCGACGTGCGTGCACATCTCGGCGCACTAGCTCGGGCCCGCCCCAGACATTCCTCCCGCTTTTGCGCCACTTTACAGACCGTTCGGTCGTCTGTCCGCACGCGCGGGTATACTCAAAACGATACTTTTCCTATGCAATACGATGCAGGCTCGGCCTGCACGATCCGAAGGGGGCAGTGATGGAGAGGATACTCGGCGTTAATCTCTCTGGCTGGTTTATTCCCGAGCCTTGGGTGACCCCGTCGCTATACGCGGCGACCGGTGCATCCAACGCGGCCGAGCTGCAGGAGGCCATGGGCACCGCCGCCTATAACGAGCGCATGCGCCGTCATTACGAGACGTTTGTGAGTGAGGATGATTTTCGCCGCATGGCGCAGATTGGCCTCAATGCCGTGCGTTTGCCGGTGCCCTGGTATGCCTTTGGTTCGCAGGAGTCCGATGCGTCCTACATCTCGGTTGTCGACTACATTGACCGTGCGATTGAGTGGGCTGCCAAGTACGATATCCGCGTGCTGCTCGATCTGGCGACGGTGCCCAGTGGCCAGGGCGATTCCAATGACTCGCCCACTACGCCGGAGGCTGTTGCCGAGTGGCATTCGTCCACCAACGGTCGTCATGTCGCACTCGACGTGCTCGAGCGCTTGGCCGATCGCTACGGCGAGGCCGAGAGCCTGCTGGGCATTGAGCTGTTGGATACGCCACAGATGAGCGTCCGCAAGAGCCTCTTTAGCATGACGGATGGCATTCCGGCCCACTACCTGCGCAATTTCTATCGTGATGCCTACGAGCTCGTCCGTTCGTATATGCCCGAGGATAAGATCGTCGTCTTCTCGTCTTCGGGGTATCCCAGCGAGTGGAAGCATTTTATGCGCGGCGCCAAGTACAAGAACGTTTACATGGACCTTCACCTGTACCATTACCGCGACGAGTATGCACTCGACATCACGAGCCCCCGCGGGCTGACGACGGCGATTTCGCGCAACAAGCGCGAGCTCAAAGAAGCGATTTCGACTGGGTTCCCCGTGCTGGTGGGCGAATGGTCGGGCGCGGCGATCTTTGCCAACTCGTCGGTTACGCCCGAGGGCCGCAATGCCTACGAGCGCGTGTTTATCGCCAATCAGCTGGCTTCGTTTGCGCCGGCTGCCGGTTGGTTCTTCCAAACGTGGAAGACCGAGAAGCGCATTGCAGCATGGGACGCCCGCGCGGCGCTCGGTACGCTCGAGCGCGGCATGATTGAATAGGTTGATATGACGCAAAACAGCGCCCATACGGGCAAACTCTATGTGATCGGCACGCCCATCGGCAACCTGGGCGACCTGTCCCCGCGCGTTGGCGAGGCGTTTGCCGCCGCCGATGCCATCTGCTGCGAAGACACGCGTGTGACGTCAAAGCTGCTGATGCACCTGGGCATTTCCAAGCCGCTTGTCCGTTGCGACGAGAATGTGATCGCCAGCCGCGCCGCCGGCCTGGTCGACCGTCTGCTGGCGGGGGAGACCCTCGCCTTTGCCTCGGACGCCGGCATGCCGAGCGTGTCCGATCCCGGCCAGACGCTGGTCGAGGCGGCACGTGAGGCCGATGTGCCCGTAGAAGTTATTCCCGGGCCCTCTGCTTGTGTCACGGCGCTCGTTTCGTCCGGCATTCCCTGCGAGCATTTTTTCTTCGAGGGCTTTTTGGGCCGAAAGCACGGTGACCGTGTGCGCCGTTTGCAGCGCCTTGCCGTGGTGCCCGGCGCACTCATCTTCTACGAGTCTCCACATCGCATCGTGGCGACGCTCGAGGCCGTGGCGGAGGTCTTTCCCCAACGTGAGGTTGCCGTCTGCCGCGAACTCACCAAGCTGCACGAGGAGGTCTTGCGCGGGCCAGCTGTCCAGCTCGCCGAGGAGCTGCGTGCTCGTGGCGAGGTAAAGGGCGAGATTGCACTGGTCATCGCGCCGCCGAGCGAGGATGAGGAGGCCGGTATCGTGCCGGTTGGCGCCGCGGCAGCGGATCCCGACGAGGCTCTGCGCGAGGATATCCGCGCCGCGCTCGAGGAGGGAGAGCCCGCGTCTGCGGTGGCCAAGCGCCTGTCTCAGAAGTATTCGCGCCGCAAGCGCGATGTCTATGCCATGGTGCTCGATATGCAATAGATGGAGGATATCCAGCCCTTGCGCTAGAATCATCCCCTGTATGCAACGTTTTTCTGGAGGACAAACCCCATGGATCAAAGCAAGCCTTCGTTCTTTATCACGACGCCCATCTACTACGTCAACGCCGATCCGCACCTGGGCACGGCTTATTCCACCATCATCGCCGACGTTCAGGCCCGTTATCGTCGCTCCGCCGGCTATAACGTCAAGTTCCTGACCGGCATGGACGAGCACGGCGAGAAGGTCGCCGAGGCCGCAGCCAAGCACAACATGACGCCGCAGGAGTGGACCGACAGCCAGGCTCCGCACTTCAAGGAGCTTTGGAGCAAGCTCGAGATCTCCAACGACGACTTCATCCGCACCACCGAGCCGCGCCAGCATCATGCCGTGCAGTACCTGTGGGAGCGCATGAAGGAGTCCGGCTACCTGTATAAGGGCAGCTACGACGGTTGGTATTGCGTGCCTGACGAGACCTACTTCACCGATACGCAGGTCCAGAAGGGCGACGAGGAGTACGGCAGCGTCGGCCAGCACCTGTGCCCCGACTGCCACCGTCCGCTTGAGCGCGTGCAGGAGGAGTCCTACTTCTTTAAGCTTTCCGCTTTCCAGGACAAGCTGCTCAAGCTTTACGACGAGCACCCCGACTTTGTCGAGCCTGCGTTCCGCATGAACGAGGTGCGTAGCTTTGTCGAGGGCGGCCTCAACGACCTTTCCGTGAGCCGCACGAGCTTTGACTGGGGCATTCAGGTCCCGTTTGACGAGGGTCACGTGACCTACGTGTGGTTCGATGCGCTGCTCAACTATATGACGGCCGTCGGCTACGGTGTCGACACCGACGAGGCGCGTGCCGAGCTGGCCTATCGCTGGCCCGCGCAGTTCCACATCGTGGGCAAGGACATCATCCGCTTCCACTGCGTCATTTGGCCCGCCATGCTCATGGCCATCGGCGAGGCCCTGCCCGAGCACGTCTTTGCCCACGGCTTCCTGACCGTGCGCAATGCCGAGACCGGCAAGGCCGAGAAGATGTCCAAGAGCCGCGGCAACGCCATCGCTCCGCAGGACGTTATCGACATGTTGGGCGTCGAGGGCTATCGCTACTACTTCATGACCGACGTCGTCCCTGGTACCGACGGTGCCATCAGCTTCGATCGCATGGAGCAGGTCTACAACGCCGACCTGGCCAACAGCTGGGGCAACCTTATCTCGCGTTCGCTCAACATGAGCGGCAAGTACTTTGATGGTTGCGCGCCCGCCAAGCCCGCATCGTTCGATGCGTTCGACAACCCGCTGGCAAAGATCGCCGATGGTCTGGTCGAGCGCTACATGGCCAAGATGGACGTGCTCGATTACGGCGGAGCCAAGGACGAGGTCATGGAGCTCATCCATGCCGCCAACCACTACATCGAGGACTCCGAGCCTTGGGCACTTGCCAAGGACGAGGCCAAGGCTGACGAGCTGGCGTTTGTGATCTACAACCTGCTCGAGGCCATCCGCATTGCCGCCCACCTGCTGATGCCGCTCATGCCTCAGACCTCTGCCGAGGCCCTGCGCCGCCTGTCCTGCGAGGACGAGGCCGCGACCGACGACCTCAAGGGCATTTGCGCTTGGGGCCTGCTTGCCGGCGGTCAGCCTGTCGAGAAGGGCGAGCCGCTGTTCCCGCGTCTGGGCTAAGACGCAGCGCGCCATATCGGCAATTTGCTGTTTAGCTGTAAGGGCATGGCCGCCACGGTCCATGCCCTTTTGTTTCAAGACGCCGCCATCATGCTGAGGAGGCAACCATGACAACTTCGCCTTTGGCAAACCCCACGGCCACCAGGGAGCTGCTGGAGGAGTTTGGCCTTGCGACCAAGCATCGCCTGGGCCAGAACTTCCTGATCGACAACCATGTAATTGAGCGCATTTGCGAGCTTGCCGAGCTTGCAGGCGATGAGCGCGTGCTCGAGGTTGGTCCGGGCGTTGGTACGCTCACGCTTGCGCTGTTGCAGGACTGTCTCTTATACACATCTGACGCTGCCGACGACTAGTCGAGTGTAGA
>URIK01000078.1 GCA_900547855.1 uncultured Collinsella sp.
AGCGAAAACCCGCCAGATCGAGCAAAGTGACGTGAAAGAGGAGGGCATAGGCCTTTTGGCCATGCCCGACGATTGAACGTCAGATTGCCGCTCTGGCGGGCTTGCAGCGTCGAGTGGTTCCGGCGTTTGGTAAAACGCCGGAACACAAGAGCGCCCCCTCCCGCGCACGGAACAGGAGGGGGCTAAAGGTAGGAGTCTACCGGTGGGTTGACCCCACCGGACAGACGATGACCAGGTGATCCTTTACAGGATCGTCAAGGTTTCCGTGGGGTACCCGTTGGGCACTTAGATCAGCACGCAGGCGACGGTCAGGATGACGGCGCAGACGACGGAGAGCGCGACGATGAGCTTAAGGGCAAACTTGAGCCAGGTCGTCCACTCGATCTTGGCCAGGGCGAGACCGCCCATGATGGCGCCGGAGGTCGGGGTGAACAGGTTCACGACACCGATGGCGGCGGAGAAGATCATGACCATGACCTCGGGCGAGAAGCCGAGCTTAACAGCCAGCGGTCCCATGATGGGCATGGAGACGGTAGCCATACCAGAGGTCGAGGGGATCAGGAAGGACAGGCCGAAGTAGACCAGGAAGCTCATGGGAGCGAAGATCACGCCGGACAGGCCAGCCAGAGCATTGGCGGCAGCGTCGAGGACGAAGACGTCGAGGCCGGTGTTAGCCATGAGGACGGAGATACCACGGGCGAGGGCGATGACGAGAACAACGGACATCATGTCGGCAGCGCCGGTGATAAAGGTGTTAACGATCTGCTTCTCGGACAGGCCACCGATGATACCGATCAGGACGGCCATGAGGAAGAACCAGGTGGAAGCCTCGTCGAAGTACCACTGGCCAATGGGCAGGCCGGTGATCAGGGCAGACCAGCCCTGGACGACGGCGTTACCGTCGGCGTCGTAGACAGCGCCAGCGTCGAAGAAGTTAGCGACGCCCTCGTTGAGGTCGGCCAGCGGAATGAAGCCGACGATCATGACGACGAAGGTGAAGGCGAAGGCAATCAGAACACCCTTCTGACGACCGGTGAGCTTGACCTCCTTGTGGACCTCGGAAGCAGCCTTGCCGTGAGCCTCTTCGGCGTCCTTGAGCTCCTGCATCGACAGGATGGTGGAACCCTTGTCAGCCTTGACCTTCTTGGCGTAGCTCATCACGAAGAAGATGGACATAGCGGTAGTGACAATCCACAGGACGGCACCGAGGCCGATGATGATGGACTGGTTGACCTCAATGCCAACGCCGGTCAGAGCGTCGACGGCAGCGCCGACGGCGAACGGGTTAACCGTGGAGCCCAGGCAGCCGCAGCCAGCGCCGAGCAGGACGGTAGCGGCACCGACCATGGGGTCGAAGCCAGCGGCCATCATGGTAGCGGCGAGCAGGGCGTAGAAGGGAACGGTCTCCTCGCACATACCATAGGTAGTACCACCGAGGGAGAAGATGAGCATCAGCACGGGAATGAGCATAATCTCGTTGCCCTTAAGCTTCTGCACCAGAACGGCGATGCCGTTGTCCAGGGCGCCGGTCTCGGTCATCATACCGAGGAAGCCGCCCAGGATCATAACGAAGAGGCAGACGGGCAGAGCGTCAGCGAAGCCCTTAATCGGGGCGGTGCAGAAATCGCTCAGACGGGCGGCAGTAACCGCGCCGCCGGACGTGCCGGAGACGATAACGGTAATCACTGCGACAATTGCCAGCAGAGCAAGAAGAATGGTGAACGATGAAGGCATACCGTGCTTTTTCTTAGCGGTCTCAGTCATAGTTCTCATCCCCCCTTCATAAATCATTTACTGATCTCGCCAGAAGCGGCTCTTCCGTGCCGTGCCTGCCGCTTGATGCGAGATTATTACCAGATAAAACTGCTCGGGGTGTGCAGCAATACACCCCGAGCGAGATGCTAGATGCTCTTACTTGAGCGTGGCGTACATGACAGCCTTGATGGTGTGCATGCGGTTCTCGGCCTCGTCGAAGACCTTGGAAGCGGGGCTCTCGAAGACCTCGTCGGTGACCTCCTGCTCGGTGATGCCGAACTGCTCGCACTTCTCGGCGCCAATGGTGGTGTTGGTGTCGTGGAAGCTGGGCAGGCAGTGCAGGAAGATGGCGCCCGGGTTGGCCATAGCCATGACCTCGGAGGTAACACGATACGGGGTGAGCTGAGCGATGCGCTCGGCCCAGACCTCATCGGGCTCGCCCATGGAGACCCACACGTCGGTGTAGATAACGTCGGCACCGGTGACGCCGTCCTTGACGTCGGTGGTCAGCTTGATGGTGCAGCCGTTGGCCTCGGCGATGGGCTTGCAGGCCTCGATGACGTCGTCGGCGGGCATGCACTCCTCGGGGCCGCAGGCCACGAAGTTCATGCCGAGCTTGGAGCAGACAACCATGAGGGAGCGAGCGACGTTGTTCTTGCAGTCGCCCATGAAGACGAGGGTCTTGCCCTTGATGTCGTAGTTGAAGTTCTCCTGGACGGTCAGGATGTCGGCGAGCATCTGGGTGGGATGCCACTCGGTGGTCAGGCCGTTCCACACGGGCACGCCGGACTTAGCAGCGAGCTCCTCGACGTCGTCCTGGGCAAAGCCACGGAACTCGATGCCGTCATACATGCGGCCGAGAACACGGGCGGTGTCCTCGATGGACTCCTTCTTGCCCATCTGCGACGAACCCGGATCGAGGTAGGTGACGCCCATGCCCAGATCCATGCCGCCGACCTCGAAGGCGCAGCGGGTACGAGTGGAGGTCTTCTGGAAGAGCAGAACGATATTCTTGCCCTCGAGATAGCGGTGCGGAACGCCAGCGCGCTTCATATCCTTGAAGTTCTTGGAGAGCTTGAGCAGGTACTCGATCTCCTCGGTAGTGAGGTCGAGAAGCTTGAGGAAGCTACGGCCGGAGAGGTTGACACCCATGGTTTGATTCCTTTCGAAGAAATGAATTACGTAAGTATTAGTGTTGCCCGTTTAACGGGCGAAGCCGGTGCGGTTGTAGGGGGACCGCACCGGAAACGGAAAAACTTAGAGGTCCTCGCGCCAGAAGGGCATGCTCATGCAGCGCGGGCCGCCGCGGCCGCGGGAGAGCTCGGCGGAGGGCACGACGAGAAGGTCCAGGCCCTCCTTGTACAGCACGTCGTTGGTGACGGTGTTGCGGGCGTAGACGCAGATCTTGCCGGGCTCGACGCACAGGGTGTTGGAGCCGTCGTTCCACTGCTCGCGGGAGGCCGCGATCGGGTCGCCGCCGCCGCAGGGGATCAGCTTGACCTGGTCGACGCCGGTGGCGTCCTCCAGGACATGCTCGAGGGTGTCCTCGATCAGGCGGATGTTCACGTCGCCCGGGTTCTTGCCGGCGGTCAGCTCGTAGACGCGCAGGGTGCCCATGATGGCAGGGTGGATCGTGAACTTATCGACGTCGATCTGGGTGAAGACCGTGTCGAGGTGCATGAAGGCGCGCGAGACCGGGATGTCGAAGGCCAGGATGCGCTCGACCTTGGAGTCGGAGTTCCAGAAGATGTTCTGGGCCATGACGTCGATCGCGGCGGCCTGGGTGCGCTGGGAGATGCCGACGGCGAGGGTCTTCTCGTTGATGTTCAGCACGTCGCCGCCCTCGGTGTGGAACTGGCAGTCGCGGCGGAAGTACAGCGAGACGTCCTTGTAGTCGGGGTGGTACTTGAAGATGTACTTGCCGTACAGGGTCTCGCGGTTGCGGGTGACCGAGTACATGCGGTTGAGGTTGACGCCCTCGCCGACGACCGCGAACGGGTCGCGGGTGAAGTAGAGGTTGGGCATCGGGTCGATGATCAGGTCGGACTCGGACTCGGAGTTGACCAGGGAGTCGAGGGTCGTGGACGCCGTGAGGGGCATGTCGATCTCGGACTTGGTCATGCCGGCCATGGTCTTCTTGACGAACTCGAGGTTGTCCTCGATGGAGTCCAGCTTCTCGCGGACGATCTGCGGCATGTGCTGGCCGCGGATGCCGGCCTCGGCGATGTACTGGTCGGTGAACTCGGCGCGGGCGCCGGGGACCTGGTCGAACACCTCGGCGACGAGGTTCTCGAGATAGAGGACCTCCACGCCCTGGTCCCTCAGGATCTGGGCGAAGGTGTCATGCTCCTGCTGCGCGACCTCCAGGAACGGGACGTCGTCGAACAGGAGTCGCTCGAGCTCGTCGGGCGGCAGGTTGAGGAGCTCGTCGCCGGGACGGTGCAGGCAGACCTTCCTGAGCTTGCCGATCTCGGAAGGCACGTGCAGACCTTTCGTCATGGCCTCCTACCTTTCTTTCGGGCCCTTGTCAGGGCCGATTCGTTAGCGCCCCTCCGTGTGAGGCGTTATTGCTGACGACATATTTATATCCAAAATCAGCCCATACTTCCACCTTGCCCCCGAACGGTTTTTTATAGGGGGTGAACGGCATACACATATACTTCACGCATGGCACACTTCATCTTAATAAAGCGTATTTACGTGCTTAAACGCGTTTTCAATCCTAAAATCAAATGGAACTTAACTTTGTTAAACCATCCTCAAATTGCATATTTCCACTAAAGCTATGAATAGAATTAGCGGTTCATACCGCGTCTCAACCATTTTCATTTTTATTCAGAAAAAAGTTTGTCCTATTCATTTCTGGTAAATAAATTACCGTTTACCAGACGCTTGATACCGTTCACCGGAAACTCAGTATAAGGCCCAGCGGATACCGGCTCGCTTTACGGCCCCATTTGTAACAACTTGACTTCTCGGTATAGAAAAACGGACCCGCTTCCCCTATGAAACGGGTCCGTTTTCGATTATCGGCTAATTTGGATAAGACCCCCGAAGACCATCGGAATCCTAGCGATCGAACTCCGCCAGTGCCTCGCCCAAAAGCCTCAGGCCCTCGCGTAGAACGTCCTCGCTCGTGCAGTAGCCCAGGCGTGCGCCACAGGGAAGCTCAAAGCGGCTGCCGGGTACCAGCAGCACTCCCCTCTCGGATAGCAGGCGCTTGCAGAACCCCTCGTCGTCCTCGGGAATATCCAGCTGGATAAACGAGGTGGACACGCCCTGCGGGGCCGTCCAGGAAACGCGATGCTGCGTATCGATCCAAGCCTGCGCGATATCGCGGTTGCCAAACACGATCTTGCGATTGCGCTCGAGAATCTTATCCTTGTGCTCAAGCACATAGGTCGCCAGGGCGTCGTTGAACACACCGCCGCAGATCATGGTGTAATCGCGATAGGTGCGGATGCGGCTGGATATCTCTTCGTCTGCCACGACCCAGCCCACGCGGGCCGCAGGCGTCGAATAGGTCTTCGACAACGAGTTGGTGACGATGGCTTTCTCGTACACGTCGACCATCGACATAAAGGACTCAGTGTTTTCGAGCGGCAGATACACCTCGTCGCACAGCACGTAGGCGCCCACCGAACGAGCGATCTCGGCAATCTGGCCGAGCATATCGGCATCGAGCACCGTACCGATGGGGTTCGATGCGTTGTTGATGCAGATGAGCTTGGTGTTGGGGCGCACCAAGCGCTTGAGTTCCTCGATATCGGGCTTCCAGCCGAGCTCCTCGCGAAGCTCCCAATACTCGACCTCGGCGCCCAGCGTGCGCGGAATCTCGTAGAGCGGCGCGTAGGTGGGCCACTCGGCGATAACATGGTCGCCGGGCTCGACCACAGCCATGATGGCGTTGAGGTTAGCGCCCGTGCAGCCATTGGTCTGCAGAATGTGATCGGGATTGACCTCCCGACGATACAGCTTGGCAACCTCGGCCTTAAACTCCGGCGAGCCCTCGATCCAGCCGTAGTTCATCTTCTCGCGGTCCAGGCGCTCGTAGAACGTGGCGTCGTCCTGTTCATCGAGCGCGCGCAGCTCGCCCATGGTGAGCGACGAGATCGTCGACTGGGCGATGTCCCACGTGGCGTTCTTCTCCCAAACGTTGAGCCATTCCTCAACGCCAATCGTCTTGATGTCCATGGCCAAGCTCCTTACAAAAGCAGTCATCCAATCGTGTTGACGTTCCTCATACAAGATTGGGGCGGTGCGAAAACCCGCACCGCCCCAATGGGAGACATCTAATGGCAGCTAGATGTATGTATTATGACCTGTACGGGTCCTTGAAGACCCTAGAGGTCCTCGCGCCAGAAGGGCATGCTCATGCAGCGCGGGCCGCCGCGGCCGCGGGAGAGCTCGGCGGAGGGCACGACGAGAAGGTCCAGGCCCTCCTTGTACAGCACGTCGTTGGTGACGGTGTTGCGGGCGTAGACGCAGATCTTGCCGGGCTCGACGCACAGGGTGTTGGAGCCGTCGTTCCACTGCTCGCGGGAGGCCGCGATCGGGTCGCCGCCGCCGCAGGGGATCAGCTTGACCTGGTCGACGCCGGTGGCGTCCTCCAGGACATGCTCGAGGGTGTCCTCGATCAGGCGGATGTTCACGTCGCCCGGGTTCTTGCCGGCGGTCAGCTCGTAGACGCGCAGGGTGCCCATGATGGCAGGGTGGATCGTGAACTTATCGACGTCGATCTGGGTGAAGACCGTGTCGAGGTGCATGAAGGCGCGCGAGACCGGGATGTCGAAGGCCAGGATGCGCTCGACCTTGGAGTCGGAGTTCCAGAAGATGTTCTGGGCCATGACGTCGATCGCGGCGGCCTGGGTGCGCTGGGAGATGCCGACGGCGAGGGTCTTCTCGTTGATGTTCAGCACGTCGCCGCCCTCGGTGTGGAACTGGCAGTCGCGGCGGAAGTACAGCGAGACGTCCTTGTAGTCGGGGTGGTACTTGAAGATGTACTTGCCGTACAGGGTCTCGCGGTTGCGGGTGACCGAGTACATGCGGTTGAGGTTGACGCCCTCGCCGACGACCGCGAACGGGTCGCGGGTGAAGTAGAGGTTGGGCATCGGGTCGATGATCAGGTCGGACTCGGACTCGGAGTTGACCAGGGAGTCGAGGGTCGTGGACGCCGTGAGGGGCATGTCGATCTCGGACTTGGTCATGCCGGCCATGGTCTTCTTGACGAACTCGAGGTTGTCCTCGATGGAGTCCAGCTTCTCGCGGACGATCTGCGGCATGTGCTGGCCGCGGATGCCGGCCTCGGCGATGTACTGGTCGGTGAACTCGGCGCGGGCGCCGGGGACCTGGTCGAACACCTCGGCGACGAGGTTCTCGAGATAGAGGACCTCCACGCCCTGGTCCCTCAGGATCTGGGCGAAGGTGTCATGCTCCTGCTGCGCGACCTCCAGGAACGGGACGTCGTCGAACAGGAGTCGCTCGAGCTCGTCGGGCGGCAGGTTGAGGAGCTCGTCGCCGGGACGGTGCAGGCAGACCTTCCTGAGCTTGCCGATCTCGGAAGGCACGTGCAGACCTTTCGTCATGGCCTCCTACCTTTCTTTCGGGCCTTTCGGCCGAATCTCTCAGCGCCCTTCCATAGCGGACGCTGCTTGCTGACAGCTCTAGTTATATCCAAATTTCACCCGCAATTCCACCTCGCCCCCGAACGGTCAACAAAGTGCGATGAACGGTATATCGCATGTGATTCCCCCATGATGTACTTCGGCGTTCTAAAGTAACTTTTCTAAGGTAAACGCTCTTTTTTCCTAAAAACCATTTGCAATTGCATCTCTAAACTTTTGATTCAGAATTGCATAGCTAAATCGGTTTTATGTATATTAATGATGTTTGTTTACGTTTCCGCCTGCATTCAATGATATTCAGCTATCTATCATTCTTATTCACACTTACGTACCAGTTGAATGTGGATATAGACCACTTGCAGACGAGCAGGGCGTCAGTCCTATGACTTGTCAGCGTAAGAAGTAGGTAAAGATACCGTTCACGCGATACGTTCGTGCCAGCGGTCGACTAAATTGAGACAATAGTGAAAAGTGTTAGGCTACCGTCCTCTACGGGGACTGAACGGACAGATGCATATGCCGAGCAAAATCGAAAAGAAGCAAGCCGCCGCAAAGCTGCGCAAGCCGCCGCGCGACTTCTCGTACACGCAAAACCGAGAGCTTAGCTGGCTGCGCTTTGACAACCGCGTGCTTGACGAAGCCTTCGATGAGACCGTTCCGCTGTTCGAGCGTCTAAAGTTCGTGTCGATTTTCGAGTCTAACCTCGACGAGTTTCTCATGGTGCGCGTGGGCGGCCTGTCCGATCTGGCAGAGCTCAAAAAACAACCTGTCGACAACAAGAGCAATATGACCGCCTCCGAACAGGTCGATGCTGTCATGGCCGAAATGCCCGGGCTCCTTACCCGTTGGGAGTCCATCTTTAAGAGCATCGAGGGCAAGCTCGACACCTTGGGCGTTCACCGCGCCCGCATCGATTCGCTTACGCCCGAGGAGCGCACCTTTGTAACCCGCTACTTCCAGGCCTACGTGTCGCCGGTCATCTCGCCGCTGGTCATCGATCCTCGCCACCCCTTCCCCAACCTGCGCAATGGCGCGCTCTATCTGGCCTGTGGTCTGGACGGCGCCACCGACGAGGAGAGCTTGCTGGGCCTTATCGAGATTCCCGCCTCGATGAACCGCGTGGTCGAGATCCCCTCGCCCACCGGCACCTACTCCTACATCTTGCTCGAGGACGTCATCCTCGCCTGCCTGGACAGCTGCTTTGGCTCCTATAAGCCGCTGGATCGTGCGCTGATCCGCGTCACCCGCAACGCCGACATCGATCCGGACGGCGAGGGCGTCGAAGAGGAAGAGGACTACCGCCAGCTCATGAAGCGTATTCTCAAGAAGCGCCTGCGCCTACAGCCGGTAGTGCTCGCGGTCTCGGCTGTCTCTTATACACATCTCCGAGCCCACGAGACGCTCATGAATCTCGT
>URIK01000079.1 GCA_900547855.1 uncultured Collinsella sp.
CGAGGCCGAGCGCAAAATGGATTCTAAAAAACACCTTGCCAAATAGGAGCGTCAGCGCGAGGCCCGCCTTTCCGTTGCTCCGCAGGAGCAGGAAAGACGGGCCTCATGCGCGAGGACGTTTTCAAAACCAAGCCCGGTCCCGGCCGGACAGCCCACGAACGCTACAGGTTCTTGACACCCATCGCGCGCATGGCGTTCAGGATGGCGATGATCGCCACACCTACGTCGCCGAACACGGCAAGCCACATGTTGGCGATGCCCAGTGCCGCAAGCACCAGAATCAGCAACTTAATGCCCAGCGCAAAGATGATGTTCTGCCAAACAATCGTCATGGTCTTGCGCGCCACGCGGATCGCGCGGGAGATGTTGGACGGCTTGTCATCCATGAGCACCACGTCGGCGGCCTCAATCGCGGCGTCGGACCCCATGGCGCCCATGGCAATGCCAACGTCGGCACGGGTGAGCACGGGCGCATCGTTGATGCCGTCGCCGACAAAGGCGAGCTTGCCCTTGCCGCTTTCGGCTGCGAGCAACGCCTCGACACGCTCGACCTTATCGCCCGGCAGGAGCTGCGCGTGGAACTCGTCGAGTCCGAGCTGCTTGGCCACCGCAGCAGCCACTTCCTCGCGGTCGCCCGTGAGCATGACGGTGCGCTTGACGCCGGCGGCGTGCAGGTCGCGAATCGTTTGCTCGGCATCGGCCTTAACGGTGTCTGCAATCACGATGTGGCCGGCGTACACGCCGTCAACGAGCACATGCAGAATCGTTCCGACGACCTCGCAATCGGGCGCTTCGACTCCGGCCGCGGCGAGCATCTTTGCGTTGCCAACGACGACGTGCCTGCCGTCGATGTTCGCCGTCACGCCATGGCCCGCGTCGTTGGTGGAGTCGCTTACGCGCTTGGGGTCGACCTCGCCCTGGTAGGCGACACGCACGGACTGCGCGATGGGGTGATCGGAGAACGACTCCGCAAGGGCTGCGACCTCGAGCAACGACTGCTCGGTATAGCCAGCCTCGGGGTGCACCGCGACCACCGAGAACGTGCCGTTGGTGAGGGTGCCCGTCTTGTCAAAGACGACGGTGTCCACATCGGCGAGCGTCTCGAGGTAGTTGGAGCCCTTGATGAGAACGCCCGGCTTGGAGGCGCCGCCGATGCCGCCAAAGAAGCTCAGCGGGACGCTAATCACGAGCGCGCACGGGCAGCTGACGACCAAGAAGGTCAGGCCGCGCAGGATCCAGTCGGACCAGGCGCCGGTGATCAAGCCGCCGCCGAGCGCGAGTACCGCGGCCGCGCCGGTGACGGCGGGCGTGTAGACGCGGGCGAAGCGCGTGATGAAGTTCTCGGTGCGCGCCTTCTTTTCGCTGGCGTTTTCTACGAGCTCCAGGACGCGCGCGACGGTGGACTCGCCAAAGGGCTTGGTGGTGCGCACGTGGATGAGCCCCGTCATGTTGATGCAGCCGCTGATGATATCGTCGCCGGACTTGGCGGGGCGGGGGACTGACTCGCCCGTGAGCGCGGCGGTGTCGAGCTGGGTTTCGCCCTCGACGATGACGCCGTCGATAGGCACGCGCTCGCCGGGCTTGACCACGATCACGGTGCCCACGGCGATGTCATCGGGAAAGACCTGTTCGAGCGTGCCGTCGGGCTGCTCGACGTTAGCGTAGTCGGGCGCGATGTCCATCATGGCGCTGATCGACTTGCGGCTCTTGCCCACGGCGTATGCCTGGAACAGCTCGCCGACCTGGTAGAACAGCATGACGGCGGCGCCTTCGGCCATGTGCGGGTCGGTATCGGGGAAGAACACCATGGCAAACGCGCCGATGGTTGCGACTGCCATAAGGAAACTCTCGTCGAACGCCTTGCCGCGGCGGATGTTATTGAATGCCTTTTGTAGTACGTCGTATCCGGCAATCAAAAACGGCACGAGGAACAGCGCAAAGCTGGCGTAGATGTCGCCCGGGGTGCCGAATGTGGCGGCGAGGGTGCCGAGCTCCTCGAGGGCGTACACCACCGCAAAAATGCCCAGCGCTACCAGGATGCGGTTGCGCTTATGCTCGAGTGACTCTTTTTTCTTGCGCTTCTTCTTTTTCTTCTTGGGGTCGGCGGTGGCCATGACTCGTATCCTCCCATTTGAATGTATGAACACTCGCTCATATAATTTCGCGAGCAAAGGCCGCGGCAAGCGCGGCCTTGCGGGTTGGCGTAAACCTGGGCTAGAGAATGATCTCGCAGTCCGGCTCGGCGTCGGCGGTGAACTCCACAACGCGGTCGAGGACCTCGTCGAACTCGGCGTCATCGGCCTCGAGCGTCAACTTCTGGGTCATAAAGTTGACCGAAACGGACTTGACGCCATCGAGCTTGGCCAGCTCGTCCTGAAGCTCACGCGCGCAGTTGGCGCAGTCGATCTCGTCGAGTTTAAACTGCTTTTTCATGGTGGATTCCTTTCCCCGTATTTGCGGCTTGGGTGCAGGCCGCGCTGGTACCGTGGTTGGTCGCTATTCGCAGATGTGGCTCATGCCCTGGTTGAGCATGGTGTAGACGTGGTCGTCGGCGAGCGAGTATAGGATATTGCGCCCGTCGCGCCGGAATTTAACCAGGTGTGACTGCTTAAGCGTGCGCAGCTGGTGCGATACTGCCGACTGCGAGGTTGCGGTCGCCTCGGCGATGTCCGCCACGCAGAGCTCGCGGCCCATGAGGGCATAGAGGATCTTGATGCGCGTGGTGTCGCTGAAGACCTTGAACAGGTCGGCGAGGTCGTAGAGAAGCTCCTCGTCGGGAAGGTCCTCGGGCGAGCAGGTGGTGGGGATCGCGGGTTCGGTGGCCTCGATGTCGGGTTTCGTTTCATCAACGCGGATGCTCATTGCAATATCCTTTCATATGAACATGCGCTCATATAACTTGCTTCCGATTATATGAGTGTATGTTCATATGTCAATGACGTTCAGGTAATTCGTTGCACAAAATGATGGGGAATAGTGGACGAGATCCCGGAGTGAGCGGTTTTGATAGCCGATGCCGGGGTGGGTGCCCCTGAGCCGTGCAAAAATTGGAGTATTCTGCAACGATAGGGGGTCCGTTAATTTATTGCAGGCCATATAATGCAGTTCAAGAGTTATCTTAGGGTGTTAATCCGATGAGTTCTTCCTCTAATGTTGCCTAACGCTCTCACGCAAGAGTGATTTCGCTTCACATTTGGATCCACTCGAGGGTGATAGACACCCGGCTCTGCTGAATACTCGCAATTTTGCACGTCGCTAAGGTGCCCACCTTGTTAGCCGGTCTAGCTTCCGGCCCCGAAGATCCTGCCCTCGGGCGCGAGGCTGCTTGTTTGGTTGAGTGATGGGCTGTCGGGTTCGACAGTCTGCATGTCATCGATTGCCGGAGCCTCGTTAATCGTCGGATCGTCCAATGTGATGCCTTCGAGCATTGCTTTTTCGAGGTCGATTCGTTGACACTCTTCGGAATCCTGGCGAAGCTGCTTCTGAATTCGCTTTTTCTCTTCTATAAACCTCCTGAGCACAAACTGTCTCAGGTCCTCTTGCATGATATGAAAGTCTTTTGGCAGACGCGAGGGGCGTACGCCCTCTTTCCGCTGGATTGCTTCCATGACCCTAACAAAAGAGCTGGCATGCATAAAGGAATAACGACTGACGGTGATGATTCCGTATCCCATGGACGCAAGCGCATTCTTGCGTTCCTCATCGATGGCGCGGTCTTCTTCCGCGTCATGATAAAAACCGTTGTATTCAATGTCTGTGCGAGATTTCTTTAGATACGCATCCATAAAGAACTTTTTGCGTCTCGTGAGATTCTTCGCGGCAGCGGTGACCTGCACCTCGTAATCGGTCTCAATTCCCTTAATACCAAGCCCTCCTTCGCTTTTGGGCAGCGTTAGCATCATGACAAATGCCGTTTCCATGGGAGACCGGCATCCGTCGCGTACACATTGGATCGCCTTTCGGGCAAGGGCCAAACCGTCGCATCTGGTAATGGAATTAAAGAACTGCTTTAACCTCTCGGTCGAAGTGAGCGCGAAACGCTCGGTATAGGAGGTGGAAGAGTCGGTTCCAAGGGAATAAGCGCCGCACAGTTCAAAGTAGTACTCCACTAGTTCGCGAAAAGAAAGATAGGTGGCGGCCTGAAGTGCGCAAAGCTCAACGCCAACAACGAAGATGCCATCTTTGAGCTCTATAAAGCGTGAGTTCGAGAATCGTTTTGAAGAAACGTGGCATTGACAGTTCATTGCATAGCGCGCATTCCTGCGATCAAACACCATCACCTCGAGGGAATCATTTGCGTCGAGGGAAACATCATGTTTGGTGAGCCATTCTGCGGCTGCGTCAAGGAGCGTTCCGGTGGGACATGATCCGTAAATCGCGGCAGGGTTACAGGACTCGATGCCTTTCGCAGACACCGAATGCGCGGCCTGGTAGACCGCTTTTGCAGTGGTATGTGACAATACGATACTCATGCTATATATCGTGTCAGCTAATGCCGTGTTGATGGCGCTGAGTGGAAAAGTCGTTTTAGAGGTCTAGCCAAATGCTGTCCAAAAGCTTGACGCAATTATGGGTTGGCATGCCCTAAATAAAAGTTATCGCAGCTTAGCTATAGCATATAAATACTCAATTGCTGCACATTTGATATCGATGTATCACCATCCGACAACGAATTGCGTGTCGGGAATTGGTCGAAATCGTTCAAAATGAGGGTTCAGAATTTGTGATGGCAGATCTATCTGTGGAACGTAGGGCGGCCCCGCTGCGGGGTTTCCCGCTGCGAGACCGCTCGTGATCTACGCCGGAGTTTGGCGTAGACGTTTCTACTTGGCAAACAGGTTCTTGAGGTTGAACTCGGCTTGGACGGTGCGAAGCATGAGGTCGGTGTCGTCCAGGCCCAGATGCTGCTCGCTGGCGTCGGCGGCGAGGGTGCCACGGCGGCGCGCCCAGTTCTCGAGCGCGGCGGGGGCGGACTCGCGGGGGAGCGAGCGCACGTCGGCGTCCAGGCTGCGGCAGATCTGGCGTGAATCGATGACGATGATCTTGCCGGCGCGGCGTGCCTCGGCGTAACCGTCCAGGTGGATCTTGAACCAACTGTCTTCGAACGCGGCGTTATGCGCCATGTACGGGTACTTCTTCATAAGCTTGAGCAGCTGCTTTTGCAGCTCCTTGTTCTCGCGGAAGGGCGTTTTGCCGTCGATGTCGTCCCAGGTGATGTGGTGGATATTCGACAACGGCACATCCTCGCCGCGGTAGATGTCGGGCAGACCGCAGTAGTGTGCCTCGGCGTCGTGCGGGACGGCGTCGCTCGTGAGGTCCATGATCTCCCAACCCACGTTGATGATATAGCCGCGCTCGGGTGCACGGCCGGTGGTCTCGATGTCGATACCGAGCACGGTGCCCTGGATGGGCTTGCGGGCGTAGGCCACGCCGAGCGCGTCGCGGTCGCCGCGGATTTCGCGCATAACGGACGCGGCGGTGCGCTTTTGCATCTTGCCGATGGCGGCGCAGGTGTCGGCATCGGACAGGCCGCGCGAGAGCGTCGCGGGCGTCACGTTGCGCAGACGCGCCTCGCCAATCTGGTCGCACAGGTCGCGGTTGCGGTCGGCCAGGTCGCGCACGGTGGCAAAGTCGAAGCTGGGGTCGCCCTCGGCGGTAAAGTACTCGGTTTCGAGCACCTTAAGGGCCTCCTCGCCCTTCTGGCGCTCGGATTCCATGGCGCCGTGATCGCCATAGATAAACATGGGGATAAACGGCTGACGCTCGTATTCGAGTGCTTGTGAAACGTTCATATAACTGCTCCTTGGACGGGCCACACCGCGCGGCTCGGGTTCATTGAGATGTGGCGAGATGATAGTTTACCATGGGCAACTATTGGCATCGCGCCTAGGACAACTACAATACCCTAGTTGACCGCTAGGACTTTTACAATGCTGCCGAAAGACACGAAAGGTTCCATCCGTCATGGATTTGCTGATTGATATTCTGCTCGACGCCGGCAAGGACACGCTCTCGCTGGTGCCGTTTTTGTTGGTGACGTATTTGGCTCTTGAGACCCTTGAGCACGTTGCAGGCGACCGCGTTAACGGCGCCATCAAGCGTGCCGGTGCCGCGGGCCCCGTGGTTGGATCGTTGCTGGGCATGGTGCCGCAGTGCGGCTTTTCGGCCATGGCGGCCACGCTGTACGCCGGTCGCGTTGTGACGCTGGGTACCCTGGTGGCGGTGTTTCTCTCGACCTCTGACGAGATGCTGCCGCTGCTACTTGCCGAGCAGGTTCCCGTGCAGACTATGGCGATGCTTTTGGCTTCGAAGGCACTGATCGCGCTGGTCACGGGTTTTATCGTGGACGCCGCCATTCGCGGCCTGCGTCGTAACGCTCGCGCGCATGCGGCGATTCGCCGCACCGTGCTGGGAACCGCGGCCAATCCTGCCCATGTGAACTGCGCGCACGACGACCATACCGGGGGCGACATCATTGATGAAGTGGCCGAGGCGGGCGTAAGTGCTGATCACATCCACGAGCTGTGCGAACGCGATCATTGCGGCTGTGACGAGGATGAGGACGAGCACGGGCACGACCACAGCCACGATCATGGTCATGCGGACGAGCACGAGCGCCACCACGACCACGGTCACTCCCACGAAGGTGCGCCCGTCCTGTCGATTATCCGCAGCGCGATCTCGCACACCGTGCAGGTTTCGGTTTTTATTTTCCTGGTGACGCTGATTCTAGTTGCCGTGCTCGAGACCTTCGGAGAGTCCGCGATCGAGCAGTTCCTGCGTGGCAACGAGACGCTCGCCGTCTTGGGCTCGGCACTCGTCGGCCTGATCCCCAACTGCTCGGCCAGCGTGGTCATTACGCAGCTGTACCTGGAGGGCGCGCTACAGCTGGCGCCGATGCTCGCCGGCACGCTCATTTCCGCCGGCGTGGGCTATCTTGTCCTGTTCCGCACCAATCGCAGCGCTCGTGAAAACGCCGTGTTCCTGGTCATGATGTACGTCATCGGCGCCGGCTGGGGCCTTATCCTATCCGCCTTCGGCCTCTAAGTAGGCCTAAAAAATGGGCTTCAAATAGCCATGCTCGGCGCCTGCGCAATGCGGCGACGCATGGTATTTTGAAGCCCGTTTTTTGTTGAGCCATGGATTCCGAGCGCTCACACCGCTCAAAACAAAAAGGTAGATTTCCGGGCATGTCCCGAAAATCTACCTTGGTTAGCGCAGCAGCTCGGTGAGGTTGCGCTTAAAGCGGGCCCGGTCTTCGCTGGTAAATGCCGCCGGACCGCGAGTGCGACCGCCGGCGCGGCGCACCTTCTTTTCCTCGTGGCGAATAAACAGTTGCATGTCGATGGTCGCCTTATCGTAGACGCGCCCGCGCACGCCGATGGCGGCGGCATCGCGCCCGAGCACCATGCTCGCCAAGCCAATGTCCTGCGTCACGACTACGTCGCCCGCCTGCAGGCGTTCGACAATGGCAAAGTCGGCGCTGTCGGCGCCCACGCTCACATCGAGCGTCGTGACCCAAAATCCGCGTCGCGCATGCTCGACGTCGCGCGGATCGTCGCGGCGAATGTGGCGTTCCAGGTTCTGTGTGCTGTTGCCGGCGATAACGACGGCGACGCCCGCCCGCCGCGCGCAGTCAATCGACTCGCGCGTGACCGGGCAGGCGTCTGCATCAATAAAGAGCGTTCGCGGCATCTAGTGCACCAGTTTGCCAAATTGAATAGCGCGAACAATCAGCGTTACGCCAAACACCAGCAGTGCGGCGCCGCTAAAGATGACGAGCATCTTGGCCGACCACAGCGGATAGATAAACACGAACATGCCGGCGATGATGGAGAGCGCGCCGCTCAGGATGGCGAGGGCACGGTTGGACGAAAGCTCGGACTCCAGAATGGACATGACACCTTCGACGATCCAGCCAAAGCCGGCCACGATAACCACCATCGTGGTGAGCGTCGCGGTCGAGAAGGCCTGGTTGCGCAGGATTATGACGCCGCCCAAGATAATGAGTAGGTTGGAGATGATGCTCGTCACGCGCCAGCCGGTGGGCAGCAGTGGCTCGAAAACAGCGGTAAACAGCCTGATCGCGGCCGTGATCACAAAGTAGAAGCCCAAGACGGTCGTTAAGAAGACGAGGGACTTGGCGGGCGCAAACAGCAGTGCGATGCCGGCGACGAGCGCCAAGACGCCCGTGATGGCGTAAATCCAGCGCACGGCCTTGACGGCCTTGCCTGCCATGCTTTTCTCGTCAAATCCAAACTGGCTCGATTTTTGGTCATCATTCTTAAAGATGCCCATAATGTCTCCTTTCCGTGCGGCGTAAGCCTTGATCGTTACGACCAGTATCGCCTAAAGGCGCTGACGTATGGGTCGGGGAGGGCGAAACGTAACCCAAAGGCCCCGAATTGTTTCCGTTGTTCCCCACGTCGCGATTTTCTATTCAACAGGTGTAGAACATTGCGGCCCTGTTCGTTATTGCCTACGTTTTAGGTTAGATTTTCCTAAGAACAATTGCCCGAAATTGGGGGTCCCTATGAACGAAACAGTTCCCGCGGCGCCGTCTAGCGCGGAGTCGATGGCAAAGCAAGGTTGCGAAAAGCTCGGCCTGGACACGTTTGACGCGCTGGTCCGCCGCGCCCGTACGTGCCGTCGCTTTGACGAGTCCATGCGCGTGCCGCGCGAGTTTTTGCTCGAGCTGGCGGAACTGGCGCACCTGGCTCCCTGCGGCGCCAATGCTCAGCGTCTGCGTTTTCATGTGGTAAGC
>URIK01000080.1 GCA_900547855.1 uncultured Collinsella sp.
CGACTAGTCGTCGGCAGCGTCAGATGTGTATAAGAGACAGGCGCGCCTGCTCCCGAACCGGGGCCATCTGCCCCGGTATCCTCGTTTGAGGCGCTCGTTGGCGCGCGTGACGCCGCGGGCTCCAATCCGCTCGATAGCTTGGCCGCTCCGGCGCTGTCTCCGCAGGATGCCCTGGCCGCCGCCATCGCGGGCAACGCGTATGCCGCGCCGACGGAGATGCCGGCGGGTGCCGTGCATGCCGACGAGATCGAGCGCACCTACGGTCCGCTCACCTGTAAGGCGCTGCCGGCGCTCATGGAGTGGCTGGCCCTGCGTTCCGACTTGGATTCCCTGGCCGGCGAGACGCATGCCATTACCATGATGACCATCCACTCCGCCAAGGGCCTGGAGTTCCCGGCGGTGTTCGTGGCCGGCATGGAGGAGGGCATCTTCCCGCACGTGCACGACTTTGGCGGTAGTGACGATCCGGGCAAGCTCGAGGAGGAGCGTCGCTTGGCCTACGTCGCCATCACGCGTGCTCGCAAGCGCCTGTTCCTGACCTATGCGGCCACGCGTCGCACCTACGGCTCGACCTCTGCCAACCCGCGCTCGCGCTTCCTCAACGAGATTCCGTTTGAGGATATCGAGTTTAGCGGCATCGGTTCTGCCGGTTTTGAGGGCACGGGCTGGGAGAAGCGCGGCGACCGTCACGGCACCTTTGGCTCGGGCATGGGCTCGGATATGTACGGCGGCAAGGTGTTTGGCTCGCATACGCGCTCGACCGGCGGTTCCGGTTCGCGCGGCGGATCGAGCTTTGACGATTTCTTTGGCGGCAGCAGTTACGGGACCGAGCGCCATCGTGGGGTTTCGCCTGACGCCGGCCGTGTTGCCTCGACTTTTGGTTCGGGCGCGTCGCGAGCCAAAAAGCCGTCTTCCAAGGTGTCTCCGACGGTGGAGCGCAAGGTCGATCGTGCCAGCGCATCGCAGGACTTTGCCGCGGGCGATACCGTGAGCCACAAGACTTTTGGCACGGGTACCGTGATCTCGGTCGCCGGAGACATGATCGAGGTTCAATTCGAAAAGACCGGCCAGACCAAAAAGCTTATGAAGGGCTTTGCTCCGATCGTCAAGCTGTCGTGATCCCGGTGGACCTGGGCGGGCGTATGGGGCAACATCGCCTGCTCGGGCAGTCCTGCGCAAGACGGAGAGCACATTAAGTGCTCTCCTTTGCGTGCGGAACTCGCGATCGATGTTGCCCTATACGCCCGCCCAGGTCCTTGGGTAACGGTGCTTGCGAACGTCGCTCTGCTCGTTCGCTTTTTGATCTGGAGAGCCGGGTGGGCTGATAAATAGATATGGCAAGGGGCTCTCCCGCACATGGACGGGAGAGCCCCTTGTTGCGTTTGGGTTGTTGGTGCGACCTACAGGTGGCTGATGATCAGTTCCATCTTGCCTTCGAGGTCGATGGAGCTGACGGTGCTCGGGGCCAGCAGGTGGCTTCCCTTGTGGACGGGGTCGCCGCAGATGGTGCCTTCGCCGTCGATGACCGACAGGCACATGAAGGGCCAGCGCTGGTCGAGGGTCTTGCTGCCGTCGACGCGCACGCGATCGACGGTGTAGCAGGGGTTGGACTCGAGCTCGGTCACGCCGTCCACCTCGGGTGCGGTTATCGTGCCGTCGGTCGGAGCCTGGGCATCAAAATCGATGCAGTCGAGACTCTGCTCAATGTGCAGCGGACGCAGCTTGCCGTCGGTGCCGGGACGGTCGTAGTCGTACAGGCGATATGTCACGTCGCTCGACTGCTGCGTCTCCAAAATGAGCGTGCCGGTCTTGATGGCGTGCACGGTACCGGAATCAATCTGGAAAAAGTCGCCCTTGTGGATCGGCAGTACGTTGAGCATGTCGTCCCAGCGGCCGTCCTCGATCATCTGCGCGGCCTCGGCGCGGTCATGCGCACGCTGGCCGACGATGATTGTGGCGCCGGGCTCGCAGTCCAGCACATACCAGCACTCGGTTTTGCCCAGGCTGCCGTTCTCGTGCTTGGCGGCGTACTCGTCGTTGGGATGAATCTGGATCGAAAGGTCGTCCTTGGCGTCCAGAATCTTAATGAGCAGCGGGAACTCCTTGCCCTCGCAGTTGCCAAAGAGCTCGCGGTGCTCGGCCCACAGCCACGAAAGCGTGTGGCCTGCATACGGGCCCTCCGCAATCTGGCAGTCACCGTTGGGGTGGGCCGAGATGGCCCAACACTCACCGATGGGACCATCGGGAATGTCGTAACCAAATACGGTTTCGAGTTGACGGCCGCCCCAGATCTTCTCGTGGAAGATCGGCGTCAGTTTAATCAAATCGGACATGTTCATACTCCCATTGTGCTGCGTGGGCGCCGCGTAAAACTGCTCAAAACGAGCGCCCGCATGACTACAAAAACCTATGCCAACGTTACGTTGTGCAGCTCAAAGCGGTCGCCGACGTTGCGCGAGACCGAATACTCAAAGGCGGCACTGCTATCCAAGAAGCCAATCTGGGTGAGCTCGAGCAGGGGAGAGCCAGGTTTGGTGTCCAGACGCTCGGCTTCTTCCTCGGTTGCTGCCACGGCGCGAATGGTACGGTGAAAGCTCGAAATCTTCAGCCCACATTGCTCGCGGATGAAGCCGTAGACCGATCCGTACAGGTCCTTCTTTTTCAGCCCCGGAATCAGCTCGAGGGGCATGTAGGTGTACTCGATAACGATGGGCTTTTCATCGGCCTGACGCACGCGCACGACGTGATAGGCAAAGTCATCCTCGGCAATTCCCAGCTGGGCTGCGATGTCCGCTGGTGGATTAACAATCGAGAAATCGTAGACCACCGAGGTCACCTTCTCCCCGCGGTGCTCATACGAAAAGCCCTGGGCACGGTCGTTTTTGCCCTGGAAAAACGCCTGGCCGGGAAGCCCCGCCGTGTCCTTAACGTAGGTACCCGATCCGCGTCGGCTGGTAATAAGACCTTCCTTGGTGATTTGTTCAATAGCTCGTTTGACGGTGATTTTGGAAACGCTATAGAGCTCGCAGAACTCAACGACGGTGGGAAGCTTGTCGCCCGGTTTAAGAGCGCCATCCTCAATACTCCGACGAATATCTGCAGCTATCGCCTCGTATTTGGGAATCATGGAACCTCCTTTCCGACATATATGAATACAAAAGTAAGTATAACCCTCAACAGGGCACCCATATTACTTTTATCTAAGAAGTTCGAGAAAGAAAAAAGAAAAAGACGCTTTACTTTTAAAATTAGAGCGCTATAGTTTAAGCAACGAACGGAATCCTTCCGCACAACAGGATCGACCGTTTGGGGACGGTTTTGTTTTGGCAGGTTGGATATCGGTATGACCGGTGCGCGCCCGCGCCGGATAACCTGCCAAAGCAAACCCGTCTCCAACCGGAAGCTCTAGAACACGAAAGCGAGGACTTTGATGGCACAGTATCAGCTGCCCAACGACTTCTTCTTTGGCGCTGCTATGTCCGGCCCGCAGACTGAGGGTCAGTGGAACCAGGGCGGCAAGCTCGAGAACCTGTGGGACACCTGGTCCATCCAGGATCTGGGTTCGTTCTACAACCGCGTTGGCTCTTACGCCGGCAATGACTTTATGGCCAAGTACCAGGAAGACTTTCGCATTTTGAAGGACTTGGGCCTGGATACCTATCGCACTTCCATCCAGTGGAGCCGTCTGCTCGATGCCGACGGCAACCTCAACGAGGAAGGTGCCGCGTGGTATCACGAGTTGTTCCGCGCCTCTCGCGAAGCCGGCCTGGAGCCGTTTGTCAACTTGTACCACTTTGATATGCCCACCTACCTTTTTAACCGTGGCGGCTGGGAGAGCCGTGAGGTCGTCGAGGCTTACGCGCATTACGCCGACGTCGCCTTCCGCGAGTTTGGCCAGGAGATTAAGTACTGGTTCACCTTTAACGAGCCCATCGTCGAGCCCGAGCAGCGCTATCAGGAGGGCGTGTGGTTCCCGCAGCTCCACGACTTCAACCGCGCCCGCACCGTGCAGTATCACATCTCGCTGGCACATGCGCTGGCCGTGGCCAACTACCGTCGCGCCTATGACGAGGGCGCTATTCGCGCCGATGCCAAGATCGGCATGATCAACTGCTTTACTCCGGTCTACACCAAGGAGAACCCCAGCGAGGCAGACCTCGAGGCCGTGCGTATGACCAGCGGCATCAACAATCGCTGGTGGCTCGACCTTATTACCAAGGGCGAGCTTCCTGCCGACGTGCTCGATAGCCTGGCCGAGGGCGGCGTTAAGCTCCCGTTCCGTGCCGGCGACCAAGAGATTCTCAAGCAGGGTGTTGTCGACTGGCTCGGCTGCAACTACTACCACCCCACGCGCGTTCAGGCGCCGGCGAGCAAGATCGACCAGTACGGTCTGCCGCACTTTGCCGACGAGTACGTATGGCCCGACGCCGTTATGAACGAGAGCCGCGGCTGGGAGATCTACCCGCAAGGCCTCTACGACTTTGGCATGGACTGCGCTAAGAACTACCCCGATCTTGAGTGGTTCGTTTCCGAGAACGGCATCGGCATCATGGACGAATACAAGAACCGTGACGCCGAAGGAACCATCCAGGATGACTACCGAGTCGACTTTGTGCGCCAACACCTGGAGTGGGTTGCCAAGGCAATCTCCGAGGGCGCCAAATGCCGGGGCTATCACTATTGGGCCGTCATCGATAACTGGTCTTGGGCCAATGCCTTTAAGAATCGCTATGGCTTTGTCGAGGTCGATCTCATGGACGGCTACAAGCGCCGCCTTAAGAAGTCGGCAGCCTGGCTCAAACAGGTCGCCACGACCCACGTGGTTGATTAGCGACCGGGCGAACGCCCAGACCGCGCGCCGCCGCGCGCAACACATGGCACATCTGGTGGCAGAGGGCGACAGACCACCGTGCGCATAGGAAAAGGCCGGATTTGAAAGTTAGGAGCAATCATGGCCAGTGACAACGGAAAGAGCTTCCTCGACAAGTTTGCCGAGGTCTCTGCGAAGGTGGGAAACCAGGTTCACCTGCGTTCCCTGCGTGACGCCTTCGCGACCATCACGCCGCTCTATATCCTTGCGGGTATCGCGGTTCTTATTAATAACGTCGTGTTCCCTCTGTTCCCGCTCGATGCGGCGGGCCTTGCCAACCTTCAGACGTGGGGTTCGGCAATTACGCTGGGCACCCTCAACGTCTCTGCCATTATCTTGGCCGGATTGATTGGCTACAGCCTCGCCAAGAACAAGCGTTTCGATAACCCGCTCGCTTGCGTGGTCGTCGCCATCTCTGCCTTCGTCATCATGATGCCGCAGCAGATCACCGCCTCGCTTGCCGCCACGAGCCCGCTGCTCACCGACAAGATCACCTCCGCCGAGGTCACGGGCGCCCTTTCGACTGCCAACACCGGCACTAACGGTCTGTTCTCGGCCATTATCATCGCTCTGCTCTCCGTCTCGCTCTTCATCAAGATTTCTGGCGTCGAGAAGCTCAAGGTTAAGCTGGGCGAGGGCGTGCCCCCCGCGGTCTCCAACTCCTTCAACGTCATGATCCCGATGCTGCTCAACCTCGCGATCTTCGCTCTTGCCGCGGCCCTGCTCGCCGTGTGCGCCGGCACCGATCTGTGCACCATCATCTCCACGTGCATCTCCAACCCGCTCAAGAGCATCATGAACGCCGGTCCGTGGGCTGTTATCCTCATCTACACCCTTGCCAACCTGCTGTTCTGCGTCGGTATTCACCAGTCCACCATCTCTGGCGCTACCGTCGAGCCGATCCTGACCATGCTCATCGTCGACAACATGGCTACCTTTGCCGCCGGTGGCACCATCCAGCCCGATCACTACATGAACATGCAGATCGTTAACAGCTTTGCCCTCATCGGCGGCTCGGGCTGCACCCTCATGCTTCTGCTCGACACGCTCCTGTTCTCCAAGAACAAGGCTTCCGAGACCGTTTCCAAGATGGCTATCCTGCCTGGTCTGTTCAACATCAACGAGCCGGTTATCTACGGTTACCCCATCGTGTACAACCTGCCGCTCATGATTCCGTTTGTCCTCCTCCCCGATCTGTTCATCGGCATCACCTATGGCCTTACCTGCGCAGGCATCATCAGCCCCTGCATCGCCCAGGTGCCCTGGACCATGCCTCCCGTCATCAATGCCCTGCTCGCTACGGGCTTTGATTGGCGCGCCGGCGTGTGGCAGGCTCTCGAGATTGTCATTGGCATGGCCGTCTACCTGCCCTTTATGAAGATTTCCGAGAAGGCAATCGCCAAGCAGGAGGCTCTCGCCGAGTAGAACGCCTAACGTTCGTCCCTTTCACCTTTGCAGGCGCCGGTACGCGGTGCCGGTGCCCGCGACTCTCTCCCTTGTGTAAAGATGCAGGGGGGTGGGCACAATAGCCGCAAGGAATAAAACCAGTTGTCGTCTGCGCGCCGCGCAGTTATAAGGAGGAAACCATGAAGAAGATCATGCTCTGCTGCAATGCCGGTATGTCCACGAGCCTGCTGGTCCAGAAGATGCAGGCCGAGGTTGCAAACCGTGGTCTGGATATCGAGGTCGAGGCTCGTCCCATGAATGAGGCCCACGATCACCTGGACGAGTGCGACATGTTGCTGCTTGGCCCGCAGATCGGCTACACCAAGGGCGACTTTGAGAAGGAGGCCGCCGGTCGTTTTCCGGTCGAGGTCATCAACATGGTCGACTACGGCCGCATGAACGCTGCCGGCATCATCGACCACTGCGTCAGCGTGATGGGCTAGGTGCTCTGTATGGAGGATATGAACGAACTGCAGATGACCTGCTTCGAGATCATCAGCTACGTCGGTACCGCCAAGAGCATGTACATCAATGCCGTGCAAAAGGCCAAGGAGGGCGATTTTGACGCCGCCGAGGAGCTTATCAAGCAGGGCGACGAGGCCTATAACGGTGGCCACGATGTTCACATGGGGCTTCTGAAGAAAGAGGCCAACGGCGAGCGTAACGGCGAGGCCCCGTTGATTCTGCTGCATGCCGAGGACCAGATGGCCGGTACCGAGACCATGCGCGTCATGGCGACGGAGCTCATCGAGATCCACAAGCAGCTGCAGGCACTTAAGGCCTAGTCGGCGTTATCGCCGCGAAGGACCGTGCGGTCCAACAGACAACATAGTCCCTTTGACGGGCGCCGGGAGTCTCCGCCTCCCGGCGCCTCTATTTTTGGGGATGGTCTTGTGCGGCCTGTTGAGCGGCCATTTGCGTTTCCCCAGATAAAACCTGCCAAAACAAACCTGTCCCTTTTTGGTAGGTTTTTGCCTTGGGAGCGGTACCATACAGGCAATGTTTAAACGAGAAAGGTGGGCTCCCATGGAACCTAAGCAGTACTACATCGGCATTGACGTCGGCGGCACTTCGGTTAAGGAGGGTCTGTTCGACGAGGACGGCAACCTGCTAGCCAAGGCCAGCGTGCCTACGCCTCCCATCGTTGACGCTGCGGGCTTTGCCGCGGTGACCGAGGCTATCGACCAGGTGGTCGCCAAAGCCCAGATTCCGCGTGCCTTTGTGGCGGGCATTGGCCTGGCCGTTCCGTGTCCCATCCCGGCGTCGGGCGATGCCAAGGTCAAGGCCAACATTGCCATTAACCTGCCCGAGTTGAGGATCGCCATTCAAAAGCACTGCCCCGACGCGGTCGTTAAGTACGAGAACGATGCCAACGCCGCTGCCATGGGCGAGGCCTGGCTCGGTTCTGCCAAGGGCGTGCAGAACGTCGTGATGGTCACCATCGGTACCGGCGTGGGCGGCGGCGTAATCGTCAACGGCGACGTGGTATCGGGCGTTGTGGGTGCTGGCGGTGAGATTGGCCACATGTGCCTGAACCCGGCTGAGGAGCGCACCTGCGGCTGTGGCGGCCATGGCCATCTGGAGCAGTATTCCAGCGCCACTGGCGTGGTGAGCAACTACCTTGCTGAGTGCAAGAAGGCGGGCGTCGAGCCCATCGAGCTCACCGGTCCCTCCGATTCCAAGGACGTGTTCCAGGCTTGCCGCGAGGGCGACAAGCTCGCGCTGGCCGCGGCCGATACCATGGCCGACTATCTCGGTCGCGCACTGGCGCTTATTGCCAACGTGGTCGATCCCGAGATGTTCCTCATCGGCGGCGGCGCCTCCGCCTCGGCCGATGTCTACCTCGACGCCGTTCGTGAGCACTTCCAGCGCTACGCGCTTTCCGCCTCGCGCGAGACGCCCATTAAGGTCGCTTCGCTCGGCAACGACGCCGGCATCATCGGTGCCGCCTACGTAGCCCTGCGCGCCGCCGGTAAATAGCCGGTGCAAGGGGGACAGGTTACATTGCACCAACATGGTGCAAAAGGGACAGCCTTGGCCCCCGTGCCTGCGCCCCAAAATATGCCGTGGCCCTTCCGTCTGCGAAGGCTCGGCATCGGCGTGCTACCATAGAGACGTATGAGTACACACACGCATATGGAGGAAACCCATGGCAAACGTTCTTGTCTTTGGTCACCAGAACCCCGATAACGACGCCATCATGAGCGCCGTCGTCCTGTCCCAGCTGCTCAACCAGGTTGAGTATGCCGGTAACACCTATGAGGCCTGCGCCCTCGGTCAGCTTCCGGCAGAGTCTGCCAAGCTGCTCGCCGACGCCGGCATCGCCGAGCCCCGCGTGATCGAGTCCGTCGAGGCCGGTCAGCTCGTCGTCCTCACCGACCACAACGAGTCCTGTCTCTTATACACATCTGACGCTGCCGACGACTAGTCGAGTGTAGA